>JALRBT010000016.1 GCA_023262255.1 Ilumatobacteraceae bacterium | reverse complement strand
GATGATTTTCGGGTGCCTCTGTCTCGCCTCGTACAACGCCTGCGGTTAGGGTGACGGTATGACGCCAAGCCGTGGTTGCGTAAGGGCGCGATGAAACCCGCGGAATTGCTCGACGTTCTCGAGCCGACCGCCGCACGGTTGTACGACCGTCACATGGGAGTGGCAAAGGAGTGGTTCCCCCATGAATACGTGCCGTGGGGTCGCGGGCGAGACTTCGATCCCGAGCGTCCATGGACGTCGGAGGATGCCGACTTCGGTGACGGTGGCTGGACTCTGCCGGAAGCAGTTCGTGCGTCGTTGTTCGTGAACCTCCTCACCGAGGACAATCTGCCGTACTACACCCGTGACATCAGCACCATCTTCGGTGGCGACAGCGCCTACGGCGCATGGGCGCGGAACTGGACCGCCGAGGAGGGTAGGCATTCCATCGCCATTCGCGATTATCTGACGGTCACTCGCGCGCTTGATCCCGTGGCATTGGAACGTGCACGTATGCAGCAGGTTCGCGGTGCGCAAGTGCCGGCACCAGACGACCTGTTCGAAGCGCTTGCATATCTGTCGTTGCAGGAACTTGCGACGCGTATCGCGCACCGCAACACCGGAAAACTCATCGGTGATCAAGCAGGGCAAGATGTGATGCTTCGCGTCGGCAACGACGAGAACCTTCATTACCTTTTCTACCGCGACCTTGCTGCGGCGGCACTCGAGGCCGATCCGTCCAACATGATGATCGGTATCGAGCGGGCGGTGCGCAACTTTGCGATGCCCGGAACCGGGATACCCAATTTCAACGAACTCGCCAAGCAGATTGCAAGTGCCGGAATCTACGACTTCAAGATCCACCACGAGCAAATCCTCGAGCCGGTGGTATTGCGCCACTGGAAGGTGAAGGACGTATCGGGGATGTCGTCTGAGGGCGAGAAGGCCCGCGAAGCATTGCTCGCACGTATTGACAAGATAAACCGCGTGGCTGCTCGTTTGTCGCGCGAACCCGAAACGGTGTAGGTCGACCGGCGCTCAGACGAGATCTCGCCCGAGGTCCACCTCGACCAGGCCCTGCGAATTGCGCACCGCAGGCGACCAACGGCTACGGTTGGGGGCGGCCAACAAAACAAGGGGGGTACTGGTCATGAAGAAAACTCGTCGTGTTCGTCTGCTTGCCATCGTGGCGGCGGCCGGACTCGCGCTTACCGCATGCGGTGGCAACTCGGGAGACGAAAGCGGGTCGAGCGACTCCGGTGTCTTGAAAGTCGTCGCAGCATACTCGTCAGCGATCGAAGAGCCGTGGGACGGTGTCATTCACGAAGCACTGACCGAAGCGGAAGACGCTGGTGAGATCACATATAAGTTCATCGACAAGATCGGCTATGCCTCGGGCGCGTTTGAGCGCACCGTTCGCCAGATCGCCGAAGAAGACAAGCCGGACATCATTTTCGGTGACTCGTTTGGCAACGAAGAAGCGGCCCGCAAGGTCGCGCTCGACTATCCGAACATCGCTTTCGTGATGGGTTCGGGTGGTGGACCAGCCGAACCGAACTTCTCCGTGTTTGACAACTGGATTCACGAACCGGCGTACGTCTCGGGCATCCTCGCAGGTGGTCTCACCAAGTCGAACAAGATTGGAGTCGTAGGCGGCTACCCGGTGCCAGAAGTGAACCGCATTGTGAATGCGTTCATCGCTGGCGCCCAATCGGCGAACTCGGCGGTCGAAGTGAAGGTCACCTTCATCTCGTCGTGGTTCGACCCGGCGGCAGCCAAGGATGCAGCCCTCGCCCAGATCGACGCAGGAGCGGACGTCATGTTCGCCGAGCGCGCTGGCGTTATAGAGACGGCGGCCGAGAAGGGCCTGCTCGCGTTCGGAAACCAGATGGACCAGAAGTCGATCGCTCCGGACTACGTCGTAACGTCGAACGTCTGGAACATGCGTCCGACGGTTGAGTACGTGTTGGCCCAGGTGAAAGCTGCTGCCTACACGGCACAAGATCTGAAGGACTTCTCAATGTTCGCGAAGGGCGGCTCGTCGCTCGCGGACATCAACACCGCGGTCAAGGGCGGAGTCCCAGCTGACCTCGTGAAGAAGGCCGAGGAGGCGCTAGCTGCGATCAAGTCCGGTGTGTTCCGCGTCGACGTGAACGAAGGCGTCCCAGCGGGTTCCGTCGTCAACAAGTAGTAACTAGAAGACGTTCAATGGTCAGGGTGGGACTGCGATGAGCAGTCCCACCCCTTCCGTTTTGTTGAAAGACATTCGTAAGGCATACGGTGCCACCGTCGCTCTCGACGGGGTGACGCTCGAATTGAAGCCGGGCGAAGTTCACGCTCTCCTGGGTGAGAACGGTGCCGGAAAGACCACATTGATGAAGACGCTGTTCGGGCTCACGCAGCCCGACACGGGTCACATCGAAATTGGCGGGGTAACCACGACCATTGCCTCTCCGCGCGACGCTCGGTCGGCCGGAATCGGCATGGTGACACAACACTTTTCGCTGGTGAAGACGATGACCGTCGGAGAGAACCTGGCTCTCGCCGAAGCGGGTCTCATTCGAGTCGACTTGGCGAAAGCGAGGCGTATCGCCCAGGAAGCGGCCGACCGGTACGGGCTCGAGGTGCCCGCCGACGCCGTGGTCGCGGGCCTGCCCGTCGCGTTGCAACAACGCGTGGAAATTTTGAAGGCGCTGGCGGCCGGGTGCCGGTATCTCATCCTCGACGAGCCGACGGCCGTACTCGGACCAAAAGACGTTGACTCGTTGCTCGCAGTGGTTGAGCGCTTGCGCGATCAGGAGTCGATGTCGGTGGTATTGATCAGCCACAAGATGAAAGAAATAGAGCGTGTCGCCGACAGAGTTTCGGTGTTGCGACGCGGCGCAGTCGTGGCCTCGACCACCGCGAAAGGTATGACCACACGGGAGCTCGTGTCGTTGATGGTCGGAAGCGACGCTGCTGAATCGGTCGAACGCATCGCGCAGGCGACCAGAGGTGACGCCGCGGTGGCGCTGGCGCTCAGAGACGTATCGGTGAAGCGCCAGCTAGGCGGGCTAGACGACGTGACGTTAGAAGTTCGTGAAGGTGAGATTCTCGGAGTCGCTGGAGTCTCCGGCAACGGGCAGTCGGAACTCGTCGACGTACTCTCCGGAACTCTTCGCCCCGATTACGGACAGCTCGAGGTTGCGGGAAAGGTGGTCGTCGACCCGTCACCGTTCGCGTTGCTTGCGGCTGGGGTCGGAATTCTGGGTGAAGACCGCCACGCCTCGGCCGTGCACCACTTGCCGGTCGTCGAAAACTTGGTGCTCGACCAGCTCCGCAGCGTGACTCGGCTCGGGCACCTCGACCGTGCGGCGATGGCCGAGCGATGCGAAACCGCCATCAAGGAGTTTGAGATCAAGGCGACGCCGAGCCAACATCTCGGCACACTGTCGGGCGGCAACATGCAGAAGGTGCTGCTCGCGCGCCTGTTTGGCCGTTCGCCGAATGCGGCGATCGTCTCGCAACCCACGCGTGGTCTCGATATCGCGTCGACCCGGTACGTGCGATCGCTCATTGCCGGGGCCAGAGACAAGGGCACTGCGGTGGTGCTCGTAAGCGAGGATCTTGACGAGGTGCTAGAGCTCGCTGACCGGGTTGCCGTCATGTACAGGGGTCGCGTCGCGGGAATTTTGCATGCTAACGAAGTGACCCGGGAGAGGCTCGGAGAATTGATGGCCGGAGTGTCTGCGTGAAGCCGCGTTTTGTGCTGCGTGCCGAGAACCCGTGGTGGCGCGGACCGCTGTTAGTGGTAATGGCGGCAATCGTCACCTTCGTCATAACCGCCGCACTAATCCGTTGGTCCGGTGGTAACCCGGTCGCCGCATTCCGGTACATGTTCGTCAATCCGTTGCAGTCGAAGTTCGGATTCACCGAATCGATACTCTCCGCGACCCCGCTGGTCTTTACAGGTGCGGCAGTCGCCATTGCATTTCGCGCCGGCTACTGGAACATCGGCGCAGAGGGGCAGTTGCTCGCAGGCACGATCGGAGCCACATGGTTCGGCCTTCATGCCGAAAGTTTTCCGGCGGTCGTGGCGGTTCCCGGAATTCTTCTCGCCGGTGCGTTGTGCGGTGCGGCGTGGTCGTTGGCGCCGGCCTTGCTTCGCGCTCGACTCGGTATTGACGAAGTGGTCACCACGCTGTTGTTGAATCCCGTGGCGCTCTTGGTCATTACGGGGCTGCTCAACGGTCCGTGGCGAAACAGCGAGACGGGATTCCCGGACAGCGATGTAATCGCGGAGTCGGCGATGATGCCGGTGGTGTGGCCCGGCACCCGCGTGCATTTGGGTCTGGTGTTTGGCATTGTGGTGACGCTGGGCTGCTGGTGGTTCGTTGGTCGAATGACGGGCGGACTCAGGCTTCGCGCTGTCGGGCTGGCGCCAGGGGCGGCCCGGATCGCGGGGCTGCCCGTTGAGCGAACCATGTTGACCACCGCGCTCGTAAGCGGTGGAATTGCCGGCATGGGCGGAGCAAGCGAGATCGCTGGCGTCGCACACCAGCTGACGATCGGAATCTCGTCGGGTTTCGGGTACACCGGAGTAATCGTCGCCACCCTTGCAGCGTTGAGTTTCATCGGCTCTCTGGTGGTGGCGCTGATACTCGGCATCATCAATGTGGGTTCATTCTCCGCCAGTCGAGCCCTGTCGATTCCCACGACAATGGGTGAAGTCGTGCAGTCGGTGCTTCTCATCACCGTCGTCGCGGCACTGGTGATTCAGAAGTATCGAATCGTGTGGAAGAGTAGTGACTCATGATCGACGTCATCGTCGATTTGGTTGCGGCCACGTTACGCATCGGCACCCCGCTGCTGCTGGCGGCTCTCGGCGAGATCATCACCGAGCGTTCTGGCGTGCTTAACCTCGGAATTGAAGGCATCATGTACTCGAGCGCGTTTTCCGGCATCGCTGCAGCGTCGTACACCGGCAGTCTCTGGGTCGGACTCTTCGTCGCCGTGGGCACGGGGTTGGTCGCAGGGCTGATCCTTGCGTTTCTCACGGTCACACTCGGAGTGAATCAGCACGTTGCCGGTCTCGGCTTGACGCTGTTCCTGATAAGTGTCTCAAACACGGTCAACCGAATTCTGTTCACGTCGGATGGCGGACAAGTTCGCGTCGACCCGTGGAAGTCGATCGGTTTCGGTGGTCCGATCTTCGACCAGTACCTATTCACCTACGGAGCGCTCTTCGTCGGTGCGCCGCTCGTGTGGTGGATCGTTTGGCGCTCAGGGTTCGGCCTGCGGGTCCGGGCCGTCGGCGAGAATCCCGAGGCTGCCGACGTCGCCGGCATCCCCGTCGCACGAACGAGGTACCAGGCGATCCTGCTCGGTTCCGCCTTCATGTCGCTGGCAGGAGCGTTCATCACGCTGGCATACGTCGGGCAATTCACGATCAACATAATCAACGGCCGGGGTTGGGTCGCGCTGGCGCTGGTGATTTTCGGCCGCTGGAACGTGGGTCGCTGCATGCTTGGAGCGGCAATCTTTTCGCTGGTCAACGCCGGACAATTGCAGTTGCGGTTGGTTCCCGCGTTTGCCGACGTACCATTCGAACTGTTGCTTGCGTTGCCGTTCCTCGCGGTCATTGTCGGTCTCGCGGTGTCCGGCCGCAACGTACCGTATCCAGGTTCGTACCTCAAGCCATATCGACGCCTATAGGAGGCTGCCATGCCATCAACACCGGACGACAAGAAATTCCTCGCAGTGGCGATAGCCGAAGCGCGAAAGGGCCGGTCGGAGGGCGGCATTCCGATCGGTGCGGCCATCGTGGTCGAAGGAAAGGTGCTCGCAAGCGGGCACAATCGGCGAGTGCAGCACGGTTCGGCAATCCATCACGGGGAGACGAACGCTCTCGAAAATGCCGGCCGCCAACCTGCGGCGGTTTATCAGCAAGCCACCATGTACACCACACTCAGCCCGTGCCACATGTGCACGGGGGCGATGTTGCTTTACAAATTCAAGCGGGTTGTCATCGGTGAAAACCGAACGTTCATGGGAGCCGAAGACTTGTTGCGAAGCCACGGAGTTGAAGTCGTCGTGCTCGACGACGACGAGTGCTACCAGATGATGCAGGAATTCATTCGTGATGAGCCGACTCTGTGGAACGAGGACATCGGCGAAGAAGACAAGTAAGCCGTGGGTTCGCCATCGGTCGACCGGCTTAACCAAGTGCTCACGTCGCAGTTGGGTGTGGCACGCGTGCTCTCAGTGCGCGAAGAGGAGATCGGTACCGGCCAGATGTCGGAGTCGCGGCGACTCCACCTCACCTTCAACGCGCCGTGCAATCTTCCGGCAACGCTCGTTGCGAAATTTCCGAGCGACGATCCTCGAAGTCGTGCCACGGGTTTGGCGACACGCTGCTATGAAGTGGAGGCGTCGTTCTATCGCGATCTTCGGGACTCCCTGCACGTGGGAGCACCACGGTGCTTTCACGTGCAGCGGGACGAATCCACCGACGAATTCCTGTTGCTGCTCGAGGACTTTGCGCCGTGCGAACAAGGAGATCAACTGGCCGGCTGTACCCCTGCACAGGCCGGGGCGTGCGTGGATGAACTCATTCGACTGCACGGTCCACTGTGGAATTCCCCGTTCCTATCGACGCTGCCGTGGTTGAATCGCTCCACGACGAAGGAGCGATCGGGTAGTCAGTCGCTGATGCATCAAGTATTCCCCGGATTCATGCAGCGATACGGTGAGCGCCTCTCGGCTGCCGCACGGCGTGTGGGAGAAGAGTTCGTTCGAGATTCAGGCGGATACTTCAGTAGAGACCTACCGCACCGCACGGTGGTGCACGGCGATTTTCGGCTCGACAACCTGCTCTTTCGCGAATCGGGAGTGGGAGTGGTTGATTTCCAGACCGTCACCCACGCATCAGGCGCCCAGGATCTCGCGTACTTCGTCGGAGCGGGCTTGACCACGGATATGCGACGCACGCACGAGCGGGAACTGGTGCAACGCTGGGTGGATGGGCTCGGGAGTTACGACGTTCGGCTTGACAGTGACCACGCGTGGTTGGAGTACCGCCGTTTTGCGTTCGCGGGATACGTGATGGCGGTAGTTGCTTCGATGATCGTCAAGCAGACCGAACGCGGCGATGAAATGTTCCTCGCAATGGCCAATCGACACGCCCAACATGCCGACGACCTCGACTCGCTCATAGCTGTGCGAAACTAGGCGCATGGCCCGTTACGACGCCGCCGACGAACGCTTCGGACACCAGATCCCCGAGCCGTTTCGAAACACGGTCCTGCACCACCACGACTGGCGTGAGAGTTTGTTCTTCGTCATGCACCCAACCGACTGCCTGGGCGACGTGTACATCCTCACTCTGGCAAACTTCCCGGCACGCCACGAGATGGATTCGCTGCAACTGGGTCGATGGGGAAGCACCCCACTGTTCGCGCGACATGCACGGGGTGTGACGGATGATCATGACGTATGGAACGTCGGTCCGGTACAGATCGACATTCTCGAACCGCGTCGGCAGGTTCGACTGCGCGTTTCGGGTGAGACCGGAATCGACGTACCATTGGCGATGGACGTCACTTACACCGCTCGGGTGCAGCCGTACCAACTGCGGCGCGGGACGATGAAGGCGGGGCATGAGGTGGTGTGGGATCAGTCGCACATGTTCCAGAGTGGGTGGTACAACGGCACGGTCTCACACAACGGTGAGACCAAGCAGATCGAAAACTGGTGGGGTCAGCGCGATCACTCCTGGGGCATCCGAACGCACGCACGATGTCCGATGTGGATGTGGCTTGCAATCCATGTGCCCGAGGGCATGCTCGCCGTATGGTGTTGGGAATTGCCCAATGGCGCCCGTATCTACACCGACGGTTGTTTCTCGCCGAGCGATGGTGGCGAGCCGGTGGTGGTCAGGGAGTTTCGTCATGATCTCACGTGGCTCGATGAATCCAACAACGCCACGTCGTACGAGCGTCACGGCGAACACGTGCGGGGCTTGGCGGGCCGCGTCACGTTCATTCTCGAGAACGGTCGCGGTATCAACGTCGACGCAACCGGACGTTGGGCGCAACGCTACGACGCATTCAATCCCGGCAAACCCAACTCCCTCGGCGGTGGATTGAACGAGATGTTGGTGACCACGAGTGACGGTCAGCGAGGCACCGCCATCTACGAGGTGACGGGTGCGTGGCACCACAAGTACTTTCCGCTTCCACGCGGCGAACGGTTGCCGCCCGATGGCATTACGCCACCGGTCGATCACCGTGCCTAGGTAGCGATGATCGGTACTAACGGCTAATTGGCGGCGATGATTCGCGCCAACGACGAATCGCTGGCCGGGCGGGCACCGAGATGTTCGATCACCCACGCCGCAATTCGCGTGGCGAAGCGTGTTGCATCGACGACCGAGCCATGTTTGGCAAAGTGTGCAAGATACGCGCCGGCGAACGAATCGCCGGCGCCGGTGGCGTCGACCAGATTGTTGGTTGCGGGCGCAACGACGGTCTGCATGCCGTCGTGGTGCACCAACGCTCCGTCGGCGTCAAGTTTGAGGATGATGGTGGCACCGGAGAGCTGCTCGGCCAGCGACGAGGCAATCTCCGAAGGTTCGAGCAGGTTGGTGAGTACCCGACCCTCCTCGTAATTGGGCAGGAATACGTCGACACCGAGGTCCTTCACATACGACCAGAACGTCGAGACCCCCATTTCCTGGATCATCTGGAATGACGCAGGATCAAACGAGATGAGATTGCCATCGGCTCGCGCAATTTCCGCCGCCAGTCGTGCAGCCGTGCGCGGGGGATCGGTGAAGAACGACCATGCAGTGAGGTGCAGGTAATCGGTTCGATTGATGACGGCCTTGGGGAGTTCCTGCGGCAACAAGAAAAAGTCGGCGCCGCGACCGGACACCATGCTGCGCTCGCCGGTTTGATCGACGAATACGGCAACACTGCCCGTGAGGTGTGCGTCCGTTTGGATGAAGTGATGTACCACTCCCTCGCGCTCGAGGTCCTCGCGGGCGAGGTCGCCGAGACGGTCGCGGCCGATCTTGCCCACGAAGTGCGTTTCCAGCCCACAGCGCCGCGCCCATACGGCGACGTTCGCGGCACTACCTCCCGGATGCAGTAGCACCTCGCCGAAGGAATCGCCCCCCTTCAACACCTCGTTGTTGGTACGAATGAGTACGTCCCATGCGAAGTCACCGACGACGCACAAACTCATGCATTCACGCTATCCAGCGACACTTCGCAGATGAGGCGACGGTGTCAGCGCTTGATGTCGGCGGTAATCGCGTTCACGATTCGCTGCGGCAATCCAACCAGCAACGGGTAGATCTTCGCGCGCTTCGGCAAGCACACGTTTGCGGTATTGCGTTCGATGGCATCACAAACGGCTCTGGCGACACGCTCACGCGGTACTTCGGGTAACAACTGCAAACGTCGCAGCCGGGCAAACATTCGTTCCGCGGCACGAACGTTCTTTACGTTCGCCAGCATGTCGGTGGGGATCGGCCCAATCTCCACGAGGCTGAGCCCGACCGGTGACCCCTTCAATTCGTGGCGAAGCACGCGATGAAAGCCGGAGAGCCCCGCCTTCGATGAGCAGTACAGCGTCATGCCCGCAAATCCGCCGGCAGCAGCCAGCGAGGAGATGTTCACCACGTGTCCGCGACCGCGCGAGCGCATGAGCGGCACTGCCTGACGCATCAGTTCGATCGGCACCACCTGGTTAAGTGTGATGACCCGCTGAACGTCAAGTGCCGAGGCCTGGGCGAACATCTTGGTGTCGTCGATACCGGCGTTGTTGATGATCACGTCGATTGGGCCGTGGATGGACTCCAATCGCCCGATCAAGTCGGACCGTTCCGACTCCACCGTCAAGTCGCAGGGGAATGCAACGCCATTGACTATCTGCATCGCCACCTGGAGAGCGCCCGCGCTGCGGGCAACCCCGATTACTCGCGCACCGCGGACGGCTGCCTCGCGAACGATCGCCTCGCCGATACCCCGAGAGGCCCCGGTGACGAGCACTCGCGCGCCATCGAGGTTCATACGACGAGCACTCGCGTACCGTCGAGACACATGACCAGACAGTAGCCCAGCCCGCCTACTGTTGACTCGTGGCCAAGCCGGTGATTACGCGGGTTGAAAACGTGCCCGTGAAGGAGTGGAACAGCAGTTCCCATGGAGCGGTGCGTTGGTGGGAACTCATCGGCGGTGACACGATGCCAACGAAGGAATTGGTGGCGGGGATCGCCGAGGTTCCCGTAGGCGTGCAGCGTCCATCGCGTGGACATACTCACGAGCCTGCGGAGGTGTACTACATCGTTTCCGGTCGAGGTGAAGTGTTGGTCGATGACGTGACGTATCCAGTGGCACGTGGTGACGCCGTATGGATTCCGCCGAATGCCGAACACGTTGCGTACAACGTTGGTGACGAGCCCCTGCAACTCCTTTATGTTTTTGCGAAGGACAAATTCACCGATATCACGTATTGCTTTCCCGCAGAAACGTAGAGAACTCGGGTTGGTGCAAATGTAACGACTTTGCCACGCTTGCGCATTTGCGAATCGTCGTCGTTCGGTGCACGGGTAGCCTGAAAGTCTCGGATGCTCCCGTATCCGACGAACCCAAGGAACCCCACTCGTGAGTCGCATTCTCGTCGTCGGCGCCGGCGGAGTAGGGGCGAGCATGGCCTCCATCGCCGAGTCACGAAGCTTCTTCGACGCGTTCGTTCTCGCCGACATCAACGAGCAACGTTGCATCGATGCATTGAAGAACCTCGACAATCCGGATCGGTTCTCCACTGCCAAGGTTGATGCCAACAACAAGGACGACATTGTTGCGTTGGCCAAAGCCAACAAGATCGACATCATCGTGAATGCATGCGATCCACGCCTCAATGATCCGATCTTCGAGGCATCGTTCGAGGCTGGCTGTACCTACGTCGACATGGCAATGAACCTGTCCAAGCCGCATCCGACAAACCCTTACAACGAAGTGGGCGAGCCACTGGGCGCCGCCCAACTCGCGGCTGATGCGCAGTGGCGGGATCGGGGCTTGTTGGCGTTGGTGGGTATGGGAGTGGAGCCCGGCTTGTCGAACGTGTTCGCCCGGTATGCGGCGGATCACTTGTTTGACACCATCGACGAGATCGGCGTCCGCGACGGCTCGAACCTCTCGATCGACGGTTTCGACTTTGCGCCAACGTTCTCCATTTGGACCACGATTGAGGAGTGTCTCAATCCGCCGATCGTGTGGGAGAAGTCCCGCGGATTGTTCACCACCGAGATCTTCAGCGAGCCCGAAGTGTTCCACTTTCCGGCCGGCATCGGGGCGAACGAGTGCGTCAACGTGGAGCACGAAGAAGTGTTGTTGATTCCGCGCGAGATCGAGTGCAATCGTGTGACGTTCAAGTACTCACTCGGTGCCGAGTTCATCGACTGGTTGAAGACGTTCGCGTATCTGGGCCTGGATCGCACCGAAAAGGTTCGGGTGGGTGACGTTTCTGTGGCGCCACGTGACGTGTTGGCGGCCGTACTTCCGAACCCGGCCAGACTCGGTCACGTCATGCACGGGCGGACGTGTGCCGGAACGTGGGTGAAGGGAACATCGTACGGTGAGCCGCGGGAGGTGTACCTGTACCACGTTGCCGACAACGAAACCACCATGCGTGAATACGGTGCGCAGGCGGTGTTGTGGCAAACCGCAATCTGTCCGGTGGTGGCGCTGGAGTTGCTCGCCACGGGGGCGTGGAAGGGTGTCGGCGTTCGCGGAGCGGACGCATTCGATGCCGTGCCGTTCCTCAACCTGCTCGGCGACTACAACACGCACCACGGCATGGTGGAAATGGGTCCCCGCCTGTGGCCGAGCCCCAGGCCGACGGGCCAACGTGGCTGGGATCGCCCGTTGCGCCGCGCGATCGTTCCCGGCGCCTAGTTATTTGCCGGCGAGTGCCGCAACCACGGGTGCGAACGCCTCAACGTCGTCACCACCAACGATCACGTACGACAAACCAAACTTCTCTCGACGCGCCACCAGCGTTTCGATCAATTCGTTGGGTGGCCCAATGAGCGCGAACGGCGAATCGTGAATGAGGGCGGCATCAACCCCCATGCCCTTGGCGAGTTTCTCCCTCGCTGCCTTCCCGTCGTCGGTGACGTTGACGAGGAACGTGCGGATGTTCAATTCGATGTCACCGAACCGTGCACCGGCTTTCTCCCGCACGATGGCGATCTTGTCGGCAACCGCCTGCGACGACATGTCGGCAATCACTTCGGGACCCACTGCGCCCGGGGCGAGTGATGGATTGATGCCCACGATGTCGGCTTCGCGAGCGGCGATACCGAGCATGCGCTTGCCACCTGCACCGATCAGGATCGGTGGGCATGGAAGTTGCAGCGGTTTTGGAAGACCGTTGTAGTCAGTGATCTTGTAGTGGCTGCCGGTGAAGGAGAACGCACCATCCGCCATGCAGCCACGAATCACCTGCAGACCTTCGACGAAGCGATCGATGCGGACACCGGGGGTGTCGTACTGCATTCCTGCTTGGTCGTAGTCGGTACGCATCCATCCCGCACCGATGCCGATGTCGATGCGTCCGTCGGACAGCACGTCCATGGTGGCAAGTTCCTTCGCCAAGACCACGGGATGCTTGTAGTCGTTGTCGAACACCAGGGCGCACACACGGAGGTTTTTGGTCACCTGCGCGGCGACGGTCATTGCGGGTACGGGTGCGAGTTGATCGGTGAAGTGGTCCGGCATGGTGAGTACCGCGTAACCGAGGTCCTCGGTTCGCCGAGCGAGGTCGGCCCACGCCGTGCCGGATGGAGCGGTGGATGCTTGAACGCCGAAGCGGAAAGGACGATGTTTGGTCATCCGCAGGACCTTAGCAAGTAGCGTGAGAGTCACGTGCGCTTAGCAATGTGGTCGTTGCGACTCGTCGTCGCCGTGCTCTTGTCGGCTCTCTTGCTGTCTGCTTTGGTCGTCGGTATGGCGCCACGGGTTTGGGGCATGTTGAACTCCCACCAGGAAACCGCCATCTCGCTCTACGAGGTGGGAGGCTTCACCGGTTTGGCCGAGCGCAGCGTGGTGTTCGATGCGCGAGGTCGTCAAATCGGAGTGTTCCAGGCGGAGAACAGCCAGCAAACCCTCATCAGCGAGATACCCGGGCACGTCGTGGATGCCCTGCTCTCGATCGAGGACCGAACCTTCCGCCAACACAAGGGAGTGGACCTGAGGGCGGTTGGACGTCAAGTGATCGCCAACGTCAACGAGGGTTCCTCGGGTGGTGCGTCGACCATCACCCAACAAGTGGTGAAGAACGAACTACTTGCCACGTTGCCGCGCGATGGGCGGTACAAGCTGCTGCAGATGCGGTACGCCATCCTGCTCGAGCGCGAGCTCACCAAGAATCAGATTCTTGAACGTTGGTTCAATACCAACTTTTACGGGTACAACGCCTATGGCATCAAAGCAGCCGCGGAGGTGTACTTCGGCAAGGACGTGTCCGATCTCAGTCTTGAGGAGGGAACGTTCCTCGTCGGTTTGGTGCGCGCACCGTCGGCATACGACCCGATCAACAATCGCTCACTGTCGCTCTCGAGATTCGTCACGGCACTTCGCCGCGTGCGCGACGAGGGGTACATCACGCTCACCGACGATGATCTCGTACGTCGCGCCGCAGAAGTGCTCCCAACCGGGGTGCGAAGCAGGCCCGACGAACCGGTGCAGCGAACGCATTTCACCGAGCTGGTGAAGGATTACCTGCTCAACCAGACCACCATCCTCGGTACCACCTATCAGGAGCGGTACGCCAAGTTGTTCAGAGGCGGCCTGCGGATCTACACCACCCTTGACCGAGACGTTCAGGCGTCGGCGGACGACGCCGTCACCCTGTTGCCCGACAACAGTGTGAATGCGCAAGCCGCGTTGGTCACCGTCGACAACGCGACTGGGGCGATTCGAGCCATGGTGGGTGGAAAGCCCTTCAAGGCCGGGGAGAACGAAGTGAATCTGGCAATGCGTCGTCGCCAAACCGGATCGAGCGTGAAGATGTTCATCCTTGCGGCCGCCCTTGAAGCAGGAGTCGAAGCCGACGACTACATAGACGGAACGTTGCCGTGTACGCTGCCCAACCCCGAGAACCCCGAGGAGCCGTTCATCGTGAAGAACGGCGTGAGCGAACCGGTCGGGTCGTTGCGGCGCATGACGTGGCTGTCCATCAACTGTGCGTACGCGAAACTGTCGCAAATCGTCGGTCTGAACAGGGTGGTGGATCGCATCTACCAAATGTCTTCCAGCGAGTGGCTCACCCCGGAG
The DNA here is from genome assembly GCA_023262255.1 of Ilumatobacteraceae bacterium. Classification (GTDB taxonomy): domain Bacteria; phylum Actinomycetota; class Acidimicrobiia; order Acidimicrobiales; family Ilumatobacteraceae; genus F1-60-MAGs027. Next base: position 10,482 of record JALRBT010000016.1, on the reverse strand, counting down.
AAGTACCCGGTGTATCCGTATGCATCACTCGCTACCGGCGCGAACGAACTCAGTGTGGTGGATATGGCCGCAGGTGCCCAAACCCTCGCCAACCTGGGCGTGCATCACGAACCGTATTTTCTGGAAAAGATCCTCGAGCGGGACAACAACACGCTGGTGTGGGAACGGCAAGTAAGTGTCGAGGGCACGGAAGCCCTCACGACGGTGTCGGCCGCAAAGACGGTGGACATCATGAAGGGAGTCCTCAAGGGTGGAACCGCCCGTCGAACGGCACTTGCCGACGATCGCCCTGCGGCCGGAAAAACCGGAACCCAAGCACGCAACACCAATGCATGGTTCGTGGGGTTCACACCGCAGTACTCCACGGTGGTGTGGGTGGGCGACCCGCGCGGCTACACGCAGATGGCCGGAGTTTCTGAGTTTCGGGGCCAGATCGTGGGGCAGTGGGGCTTTTCGCGCAACACGGTGACCGGTGCGACGTATCCCGCACACATCTGGAAGCAGCACATGGACACCATCCACTCGGGGCTCGAGGTGGTGGACTGGGGCACCCGCAAGGACGAGCAATGGAAGGCACTCCTCAGGCCGCAACGCGGACCGGCACGCTTGTACTTGCCCGGTGTGGAATGTGTGGCACAGGTGATTTCCGGGACGCCACCGGCACCTTCCACCACGTTGGCTCCGGGTCGCACCACGACCACCTCCGTCGATCCTGCAGCCGGCACCGAACCCACATTGGTTCCGGCGCCGGTGGTGGTGTCGGTTTTGCCGACCGCAACCACAATCGACCCTGCGGAGAAGAACCCGTACGCTCCGGTGCCGTCGGTGCCGATCGCAGGTCACATCGTGTACGACTGCGACAAGGGCGTTCCGAATTGGACGCAGACCACGGTCGTGGGAGGCTGAACCTCGTGGATTTTCGCTCGCTCCTCCCGCTACAGGCAGTGGATCAGCGAATCATGCAACTCGAGCACCGCAAAGCGCAATTGCCCGAACGGGCGTCGGCGGATACGGCTGCACGGGCACTGCGATCTGCGCGCGCCGAAACGGAGAGGTTGTTGAAGCGTCAAGGCGACATCACCGGAGAAATCGATCGCCTGGAAGTGCGTGGCAAGGAGTTGGACGCCAAGAAAGCCAAGTACGAAGCACAGTTGAAGACCGTCATCGCGGTTCGCGAAGCCGAGGCCCTGCAGCACGAGATTGCCGGAGTGGAAGGGGAGCATTCGTCGTTGGATGATGCCGAATTGCTGTTGCTCGACGAAAGCGAGTCATTGGACAAACGCATCGCTGAATCCAATGCAGCCATTCCATTGCTGGAGTCGGCCGCTGCGCAGGCCTCGGCATTACTCGCCGCAGCACTTGCCTCTGTCGATACCGAGATCGCTGCCGCCAAGGAGGAGCGATTGCGGCTGGCTGCGGGAATCGACGGCGAAACGATCGCGCTCTACGACCAGGTGCGCAGTCGGATGTCGAGTGCTGCCGTTGCCGAAATCGTGAAAGGAGCGTGCGGAGGCTGTCGTACCTCCCTCTCGGTAAAGGAGCAAGCGGAGACGAAGAACGTCGCCGATACCTCCGATGCGCGTTGCCCCTACTGCGGCTGCTTGCTTGCGGTGTAGATGTTCTTCTGGTTCCTCGCCACTGCGATCCTGACGATTGCTTGGGTCTTCAAGGACCCGCGATTCGACTACCGACTACTCGCCGCTGGCGCGGTGTTACCGGACCTGATCGACTGGCCGACGGGCTGGAGACTGATGCACTCCGTAATGACGAGCATCGTGTTGCTTTCGGTCGTGATGTTGGTTTCGATCGGCAGGAAGCCGTATCGCAAACTCCTGCTTGGCTTGCCGGTTGGTACGTTCCTGCATCTCGTGTTCGATGGCGCATTCGCCAACACCACGATGTTCTGGTGGCCGATTGGCGGTTGGGAGTTCTCCGCCAACGTGTTGCCCGTCGTGACGCGCGGGTGGTGGAATGCGCCGATGGAACTTGTCGGTGCGGTCGCCCTATGGATGTGGTGGCGTAAGCGTCGGCTTCAGACGCTGTAGGTGACGGCGAGTCGGTCTATAAGCGGGATTCTGTACCGACGACCCTTGCGGGTCGGCGGCGGTGACCATCCATCTTGGCGATCTACCCGAAGGTTGCCTCGCGGCGAGCGGACCGCTCATCCCTTCTGTTCGATCTTGCTTCGAGTGCCGTGCCACCAGCCGACGTCGCCGCCGTCCGTGGTGCGCTCTTACCGCACCGTTTCACCCTTGCCTGATCGCAACCGAAGTTGCGCCATCGGCGGTGTGCTCTCTGTTGCACGGGATGTCAGGTTTCCCCGACCTGGCTCGCGCCAGCACTCTGTCCTGTGAAGTCCCGACTTTCCTCAACCGCGCGCAGTGCGCGCAACTGCGGTCACCCGACCGACTCGCCGTCGGGCTCAAGGCTACGGGCGACGATGCACCTTAGAAACCACCATCGCCGAAGTCGCCATGGTCGTTGGCGGCACCCAGGGCACCGAACCCGCCGTATTCGCGTTCACGAGTGTTCTGGCGGCGGACCTGACGGTTCGTATGTCGTGCTGTCGACGAGGGAGCTGAACGAGTGGGAGCTCGTCGATGTCGAATGCGTTGGCGTCCCGCGGCGTATCCAAGGAGAAAGATGAGTGCAACACCGATGATGGCTCCCATGCCCCGACGGTAGGGGGTGGGGATTGCAGGGTTTAATGACGTTGAATCGGCATGTTGATGAGACTGTTCACACGATGCTGTGTGCGCGTGCGAACACACTTCGGCAGTGTTTCCTGCAATTCAGAATCTGTCAAGTACCGCCAAGAGACCGGCGGCGATACCTCGGGGCCGGGTGGGATGCGCGGCTACGTGCCTAGGCGCAGGCCACGTCGTCGTAGGCGAGCGAATTAAGGCTCGGCGTCTCGAGAATCAGCGAGTTGCGAGTGCCATCGGCGTTCACTGGTCCAACCGTGACGGAGATCGGAGTCAAGGGTCCGAAGGCGCCTGGGACTGCAGCGACGTTCGGTTTGTCGGTGTCGGCGTCAACGCTGGGCAGCACCCCGGCGATTCCGGGATTCAGCGCCTGCGCCAGTACGGCGGCATGACGAGCCTCGTCCTGGCCGATGCCCATGGCGGCGCGGCGCAGGTCCCTGTCGGAAAGCAGCGTCACGACACCCTGGTACGTCTGGGCGGCAAGATTCTCCAGCGCATGCGCCAGCACCACCACATCGAGCGCGGGATTCTCGTTGTCCGCGTCCGTGATCAATGCCAGCGCCGGGGTGATGTAGATCTCATTCAATCGTGGGTTGCCACACGTGAATGGGGCTCCGCCCAATTCGGTGATCAAGCCGTTAATTGCGTTTGCGTGACCGGCGTGGTCGTCGCGGAGTCGCTTGGCAATGTCACCCGCCGCCGCGAACGCGCCGGTAAATACGCCCAGTCCGATGGCGGCATCGTAGGTATCAATCGCGTTGAACTCAAGCGACGCAGCGGTGCGCAGCAGGACGATGTCGGTAACTTCCACGTTGGAGAGTCCCTCGGTCTCGGGCATCACACCGATGGACTTCACGTTCTTGCTCTCTTCAACTCCGGCCTGTTTGCCGCATGCGGCGAGCAGGATGCCAGCAGCGCTCACTCCACCGAGGCGCAACACGTCGCGTCGCGAGAAGCGACTCATGACCCAACCACTGGACTCAAGGCCACCGCAGAGTTGGTGAGTGCATCATCGAGTCCTCGACCAGTCAAGATGGCGAGTGCAACCGACTGTCGCGCTTCGATGTTGAGGATGGACGCCACGAGCGCGGCACCTTCGCTGCCCTCGAGCTCACCCACCAGCGAAAGATGGGTGCTGGCCAACGTGTTCTCCAACTCGCGAAGCGCGTCGAGTACCGCGTTCTTGTCGGTGCCCTGGAGTCGACCACGGAAGGCGTTGTACACCGCATCGGAGCGAACGTTGGTGGCGAGGGCTCCAACGATTCCGGCCAGTGACTGGCCTGCCGCTCGGTGGTGATCGTGGAAACCCACCAACATGGCTCGTTCGTCGTCGTTGAACACGGCCAGCGATGCGGCGACGGCATAAAGATCGCGCGCGGCGAATTCTGCCGAGTTGGCGAACGCCAGCAGCTCGCGATCCGCCTTGGTGGGGGGTGTGACGGATGCAGTGAGAGTCATAGGGGTGGCTGGCCTGAGCCGTGAAAAGAATAGTCGCTAAAAATCCAGGACCGAGAGTTCCGGTATCCAGGACCGTGCACGGCCAACTGCTTCGTGCCATTGTGCCCGAGTGGATGAGTGTGGGGTGTGAGCACCGCGTTTGGATCGTGTGCCAGTCGCCGTCGGCTCCACGGTGCGAAGTGGGCGAACCAGGGAGGTTGCTTGCTCGAGGTTTTCCCACACTCCAGCGGAAACACCCGCGAGAAATGCAGCTCCGAGCGTGGTGGCTTCGGTGTCTCGACAAACGTCCACCGGGCGATCCGCGGCATCGGCCAGCGCTTGGGTGAAGACGGAGTTTCGACTCATACCGCCATCGACCCGCAATCGTTCGACGTGTAGTCCGGTATCGGCCTCGGTCGCCTCGAGCAAGTCCACCCCGCGATGCGCAACGCCTTCCAGCACTGCACGCACGACATGGGCTTTGGTGCTGCCACGAGTGAGACCAAGCAGCGTGCCACGTGCCCCGTAGTCCCAGTGTGGAGTGCCCATGCCGATGAGAGCGGGCACGTACACGACGCCGTCACTCGACGACACCGACGCCGCGAGAGAATCACTCGATTGCGCATCGGGAATGAGGCCGAGGTCGTTCACCAACCACTCCACGTTGCTGCCCGCGGTGAGCATGATCGCTTCCGAACCCCAGTGCAACGTGTCGCCCTGTGAATACACCACGATGGGAAACGTGCCGTTGGGGGTGCGCGCCAGATGAGTCGGCGTTGCGATTCCCGCGTAGACGTCCAACATGCCGCCGGTTCCAAACGTTGCCTTCGCCGCGCCAGCCGTGATGCCACCCTGCCCGATGAGGGACGACTGTTGGTCACCCACCATCGCCATGATCGGTGGAGCCCCAGGCAACGCAGCCGCGTCGCCTGTGTGACTCATCGTGGGTGATATGCGAGGCAGCAAATCCGGATTGATGTCGAGCGCCTCGAGCACGCTCTTCGACCAGCGGTGCGAGGCGAGTGATGCGTGATCGGCCAGGCCGGTTACGGCGGCGTTGGACGAGTCCGTCACGTGTGTCGAGAAGTTGCTGAGCACTGCTGCAACCCATGTGTCGACCGTGCCCGCGCGCGCGCGGGGGGATCGGGCGGCTTCCACGTTTGCCATCAGCCACGTGAGTTTGGTGGCGGTTTGGTTCGGGGCAAACACCAAGCCCTTCTCGCTGCGTAGTCGGATGCAGTCACCGACGGTTCGCAGGTCTTGCCAGCTCAAGCCGGGTGCTACCGGATCTCCGGTGCGTGCGTCCCACACGATGGTGCTCGCGCGCTGTGCCGTGATACCGACGGCACGCACGTTGCCTGCAGTTGCAATCGCGGAGTGCGCCACCCTGAGGACGGCCTCGCGCATGGCGGAACCATCGAACTCGACCAGGCCTGCAAACGGGCTGGCTGGAGGGAGTGGCTCGTAGGTGAATCCCTCGATGCTGGCGTCACTGCGTACCACGGCCGCACGAACACCGGTGGTGCCGACGTCGATGACAAGAACGCTCAAAGCAGCGTCACCTCGCCATGCTGTTCGGTGACGAAGGAAATGCCATTTCGCCTCGCGCGGTTGGTAGTCCCAACTTGCCCGGGTTCAGGAGATCGTGCGGGTCGAGTGCCGCTTTCATCCGGACGAGCACGTCGAACGCGTCACCCAGTGCCTCCTGCATGAAGCGCCCGCGGTTCAGCCCCACCCCGTGGTGGTGTGCAAGATTGCCACCCGCGTGCAACGCCGCTCGTTGCGCAGCGTCCCAGAGTGCAAGATAAAGATCCTGGTGTTCCGTGGTCGTTTCGTCGTTGATGTCGCGGGATGAAATCTGACCGACGAACGTGAAGTAGATGCACGCTCCGTCCAAGTAACTGTGCGACACGTGCGCACTCACGCTTCTGGCGCCGTTCACGGCCGAGACCGCTGCGCATACCTCGCCATACACCTGGTCGATCTTCGACCACGGTGCGGCAACCTCCATGGTGTCGATGACGAAGCCCTTGTGAGTCAGGGCCTGGAGGCCGCTCGTGTCGTTGCGATGCGCGAGCCAGTGGTCGACGCGTTCCAGGGGTGCATCGACTGCACCGTGCGTCCGGGCACAACGTCCGACCACCGCCAGCGTGGCATCGACGATCTCGCGCTCTCCGTCATCCAGCACAATGAGGGTGCTGTTCCTGCCGTCACCCCCGTGACTGCGCTGGCTTTCGACAGCGTCGTACAGACGCAGCACCGCCGGTGTTGCGTCGGCGCGGATCGCCTCGCGCATCGCACGGACGCCAGCCGAGAACGTGGCGAAAAAGTAGGCGGCTTTGCGTCTGGTGGGCGCCAGGTCGTGGGCGCGGAGCCACACCCGCGTGATGATGCCGAGTGTTCCCTCGCTACCGATGAACAACGATGACATGTCGGGGCCATGCGCAGCGGCCGGGGCGCCACCCGTGTGAATGACGGTTCCGTCGGCGAGCACGACCTCGAGGCCAACCACCATCTCGTCGATCTTTCCGTAGCGAGTGGAGAATTGTCCGGCACCCAGACACGCCACCCAACCACCAACCGTCGAAATATCGAATGACTGCGGGAAGTGACCGACGGTGAGGGAGTGACGGGCAACCTCGGCCTCCAGGTCCGGGCCGAAGGTTCCGGCCATCACTTCAACGACGCCCGACTGACGGTCGACCGATACCACGCCGTGCAAGTCGTTGATGTCGAGCACCACGCCTCCGAAGAGCGGAATCGATGCACCACTCACGCCGCTACGGCCCGCCGTCACCGTAAGTGGCACATCGTGTGCCGCGCAGATACGAACGACACGCTGGACTTCATCGGTGTTTCGTGGCGATGCAACCACCACTGGAAGCTGCGGTACCTGCGATTGCAGCGCCCAGCGCATGGCCAGAGGCCACCAGTCACGGGCGTGCTCGGCAAGGGTCAGATGTTCGGTACTGGTGGGGCATACCGCTGCCAGATCGCGCAGCAATGCGGCGACGCCAACGTCGGCTGCGAGACCTGCGCCTTCTCCACCGGATGGTGCGGCGACGTTCCACCGGGATCGAATGGTGTCACCACCGAATGCGATCGGTGGGGTGGGCTGGGTTCGCTTGTTGGTTTCGGATGGCGTAGGCACCCACTTACTCTGTCACGCGCGGGCTGCGGCCACCTCATGGGCGCAGATCTCGGAGAACTTCTGCACCTCTGCGTTGATGCGGAGTTCGTCCCATCCCAATTCGGGGGCAATGAGGCGGGCGGTGCTCTCGGCTGCGGCTTCGGTGGCGTGACGGTCGTACAACAGACCGCGAAGTCGACGTGACAACACATCCTCGAGCGTCACGACCAATTCGTGTCGAGCGCAGTACACGGCCTCGGCTCGGAGGTAGGGGAGCCCCTCGATCAGCGGTGCGCCGAGCGCGGGGTCGAGGGAGATGATCTCACGTATCGAGGGGGCCAGGGTGCCGAATCGGGACACGAGGTGATCGTCGCGGTCATGCGATGTTGCACCGTGAAGGGCAAGACGCTTGGTTGCGCAACGCTTGACACGGATGCCCGATGCTGCGCTGTCGTCCCGCATCACGTCGAGTGCCGCATCCACCGTGTGTTCGGCCATCTTGCGGTAGGTCGTCAGCTTGCCGCCGGTGATGGTGATCATGCCGGAGTCGCTCACCATCACCTTGTGTCGACGTGAGAGATCGGCGGTGCGACCCGTTGCTGCTTCGCCATCGCTTGATACCACGAGCGGACGCAATCCCGCCCAGGTGCCCACGACGTCATCGCGAGTGATCGCACGCGAACCCGCTACTGCTTTGTTGAGGGCACGCAGGCAATAGTCGATGTCCCCTTCGGTGCACTGCGGATCGTCGATGCTGCCCTGATAGTCGGTGTCGGTGGTGCCCACGTAGGTGAAGCGATACGTGCCGTCACCATTGGGCATGTGCGGCACGACGAAGAGGGAACGTTTGTCGCCGGGAACGGGGATGACCACCGCAATGTCGTTCTGCACCAACTCCCATGGAACGGTGATGTGTATGCCTTTGGCCGGACGAATGGTGGTCGCATCGCCGCCAATGTCCATTCGTCGCATGGAGTCGCCCCACACCCCGGTGGCGTTCACCACGACTCGAGCGCGGATGTCGACGGTGCGACCTTCGTAGGTGCGTACCGTTGCCCCGGTTATTTGCTCCTTCCCGTGCGACGACCCCTCGGGCGACTTCTTCAGCAGACGGGTGACGGTGCAGTAGTTGACGGCCACGGCGCCCCGCTCGATGGCCGACTGCACCAAGGCCAATGTGAGGCGCGCATCATCGGCCTCCGCATCGAAGTACAAATACGCCGACGAGAGTCTGTCGGCGCGCATGGTGGGCATGTGGGCGAGCGCCTTCTTGGCGCGAAGTCGTCGGTGCAAGCGTCCCACGCGCCATCCGCCGGTGAGGTCGTACATCCACAGCACAGACCCGAGGGCGCGAGCAATCTTTCGCGAAACGACTCCATCGCGGGTCATGACCGGAATCATGAACGGCAGTGTGCGAACCAGATGCGGCGCATTTCGCAGAAGGCGCTGGCGCTCGTGCAGCGCCTCGTACACCAGCGCCACGTCGCCCTGTTGCAGGTAGCGAAGCCCGCCGTGGATCAATTTGCTGCTCTTGGACGACGTTCCGGATGCGAAGTCGTTCTGGTCGACGATTGCAACGCGAAGCCCGCGAGCGGCGGCGTCGAGTGCCACGCCCGCACCGGTGATGCCGCCTCCAACCACCAAGAGATCGAATGCTTCGGATTGCAGACGCTCGAGCGCGTCCCGCCGAGCCGCGATAGCCGGGCGCATATCCATCGCGCGCCAGCCTAGAAGTACCCCTGGCGTGTCGCCCGCCCGAAACGAGTCGAGATGGCGGCTCGAGTGTGACCTCTGACCACCACCATGTAGTTCGCATTATTTGCAAATAAGCATCGACTGCGAATACCCTGCACGACGTGCATTCTCCTGAGGTCCTTGCAACGAAATACAAGGAACAGGGTCGCCGTATAACCCCGCAGCGCAAGCTGTTGTTCACCCTCATGCACAACAACGAGTCCCATCCCACTGCAGAAGGGTTGTTCGAGGAAGCCAGCAAGCGAATGCCCGGCATCTCTCTGCGAACCGTGTACCAGACCCTTGAAGAACTCTCCGAGATGGGGGAGATCCAGCTCATGCACTGCGACGGCGGGGCAGTGCGATTCGACCCCAACGTGGATGAGCACCACCATGCCGTCTGCGCCGAGACGGGTGAACTTTTCGACGTGTACGTCGACAATATTGATTCGCTTCGGGCACAATTGCCCGACGGATTCGAAGTGCAGAACGTGAGCATCGTCTTTCACGGTCGTGTGGCCAAGTCGGCACCGCGCACCGCGCGCTCCGCACGAATCACCACCAAGTCTCCCGCTCGGCAGCAAACCGTGCGGGCGAAATCCGCGAAGCGCACGCCCCGGCGTGCGAGTCGTGGTTCCAACACGTAACCCCAACCAAGGAGAACACTCATGGCCAAATTGCACGGCACCAAGACACATGAGAACCTCAAGGAGGCGTTTGCTGGCGAGAGCCAGGCCAACCGCCGTTACTTGTGGTTCGCCCAAAAGGCCGACGTCGAGGGATACCCCGACGCAGCCGCCCTGTTCCGTTCGGTCGCCGAAGGCGAAACCGGACACGCGCACGGCCACCTCGATTACCTTGCCGAAGTCGGTGACCCCGCCAGCGGCGAGCCCATCGGTGACACCGAGCAGAACCTCAAAGCGTCGATCGCCGGAGAGACCTACGAGTACACGCAGATGTACCCTGGCTTCGCCAAGACCGCACGCGACGAAGGCTTTGCCGAAATCGCCGACTGGTTCGAGACACTGGCCCGCGCCGAAAAGAGCCATGCAGGCCGTTTCGGTGAGGGTCTGAAGGCTCTCGCCTAATCACGTTTCTCATCGACCCGAGCGTTCGGCTCCCCCCGCCGGCGCTCGGGTCGGTGGATTCGTGTCACTGTCGTTTTACACCGAATTTCATCGCCATACCCGTTCCGCCATCGCGCGCCGCACAGACTGAACTTCCATGACCATTACCTACGACCCGCACCACCCGATGTACCTCGACGAGGCCGACACTCGCGCCGAGCTCACCCGTGTGTACGACCTTTGCCACGGCTGTCGTTTGTGCTTCAAGTTCTGCCCATCGTTCCCGACGCTGTTCGACTACATCGATCGTCACGACGACCAGGACGCCGGCAGGATGACCCCGGCCGAACAGGACCACGTCATCGACGAATGCTTCCAATGCAAGTTGTGTTACATCAACTGCCCGTAC
>JALRBT010000169.1 GCA_023262255.1 Ilumatobacteraceae bacterium | reverse complement strand
CCAACGTAGCTGCCGCGGCAGCTTCATCGTCCCCCGCAGAATTGCGCGGCGGCGAAATCCTCGTTAAAGCGCTCCAAGCCGAAAACGTCAAATACATCTGGGGCTACCCAGGTGGTGCTGTCTTGCACATCTATGACGCTTTCTTCAAACAAGACACCATTCAGCACGTGCTGGTTCGCCACGAACAAGCCGCAGTTCATGCGGCCGATGGCTATGCGCGTGCCACTGGCGACGTCGGTGTTGCGTTGGTCACTTCAGGCCCAGGCCTGACCAATGCGGTGACCGGCATTGCCACCGCCTACATGGACAGCATTCCCATGGTGATCATCAGTGGCCAGGTGCCCACTGCCGCCATTGGCCTCGATGCCTTCCAAGAGTGCGACACCGTGGGCATCACACGCCCCATCGTCAAACACAACTTCTTGGTGAAAGACGCTCGCGACATGGCTGAGGTCATGAAGAAGGCGTTTCACATTGCGCGCAGCGGTCGTCCTGGCCCTGTTGTGGTCGACATTCCAAAAGACGTTTCTTTCAACAAGGTGCCTTACACCGGCTACCCCGAAACCGTTGAAATGCGTTCTTACAACCCTGTGCGCAAAGGCCACAGCGGACAAATTCGCAAAGCCCTTCAGTTGTTGATGGCCGCCAAGCGTCCTTACATTTACACCGGTGGCGGTGTGTTGCTGAGCAACGCCTCAGCCGAGTTGCGCCACTTGGTGG
>JALRBT010000168.1 GCA_023262255.1 Ilumatobacteraceae bacterium | reverse complement strand
AGATCAGCCAGCGACCGTGGTGCGGCTGGAACCCGATCAGCGGGTCGACGTGCAGGCGCGCCAGTGCCTCCGGGTGCTCCTCCGCCACCGCTTCGATGTCCATGCCGCCCATGGCGGAGAGCATCACGAGGGGCTTCTTCGCCGAGCGGTCAAAGGTGACCGAGGCGTAGTACTCCTTCTTGATGTCCGAGGCGGCCTCGATCCACAGCCGCTTCACCGTGTGCCCCTTGATGTCCATGCCCAGGATGGCGTCGGCCTCGGTGAACGCCTCATCGGCGGTCGCGGCGAGCTTGATGCCGCCGGCCTTGCCCCGGCCGCCCACCTGCACCTGTGCCTTCACCACCACCGTGCCGCCAATGGCCTCGGCGGCGGCCTTCGCCTGCTCGGGCGTGTCGGCAACCTCGCCCGATGGCACGGCGAGGCCGTACTCGGCGAACAGCTGCTTGCCCTGATACTCGAAGAGATCCACCCGCGTCCCTTGTCTCGCTAACGGAAAGAGGCCCGCATCACAGGGGGTGCAGGCCGGTCGAGGACTCTACCCATGCCGCGGGTCCGGGCGGCCGTCTACCCTCGCGTACATGTCGGGTGACAGGGCCACTGCGCAGCGGTTGGAGATGCTGCTCGTGCTGCAATGGCTCGACGAGGGCATGGCCGTGAACGGGGACGTGATGCTATCGGTGCCCACCGCGGCGGCGGAACTCGGCCTCGAGGGCGATGAGGGCCTGCTGTCGCTCA
>JALRBT010000167.1 GCA_023262255.1 Ilumatobacteraceae bacterium | reverse complement strand
CGGTGCCCCGTATGAAGGCCGACGAGATCCCCGTGGCCCACACGCCAGCGGGCGGATACGGATCCGAGTTTCCGCCGCTGGTGCTGGCCGACTGCGACGAGCCACTCGTCGATGGTGCTCCGGATCTGCGCGGAACCTGGCGGGCCATCAGCGCCACACGAGGTGGTGAGCCGGTCTCGGTCGACGACCGACTCTTGACGTATCGCGAGCGCATCGAACAATGCGGAAATCGCATCGTCGACTGCGGTGGGGGCACCATCGCCGACGCCCGCGCCGACGGAACCGAGGAGAACGGCGTTCACGACGTGTCGGTCTTCGACTACACCACGCCGATTCACGTCGTCGCGTCCTACGAGGACGGAGCTTTCGTGCTGAGGCCCGTCGGCCTACCGGGAATCGAAGTGCGACGGTGGTTGGACGAAGAGGGCCACATGATCTGGACTCGACCCGACATGGGCGGGATTCGCGTCGTGCTGGAACGCGAGCCCACTGGCGGCTGACGCCGTGCGCTCTACGCCGAGGCGAACGCCACCAGGTCGATCTGAGCGGCCTCGGTGATTTCGGGACAGGCGATGGGCATCAATTCGATGCCGTGCGTGGTGCCCAGGATCGTCTTGGCCCGAGCAGGAACGCCGGCGCGCAACAGCAACCGATAGAAGTTGATGCCCTCGTCCCGGAGGGGATCACATTCGTTCACGCTGATCACCGTGCGCGGCAATCCTCGCACGTCGTCCTCGGTGGCGAAACTCGGCCAGGCCAAGGGAT
>JALRBT010000166.1 GCA_023262255.1 Ilumatobacteraceae bacterium | reverse complement strand
GAGAACAGACCGGCAACACGGGACAAGGCACCCGATTCGTTTTCGAGCAGGATGGAAATAATGTGTCGCATCGCGTGCTCCTTACAGATGATCATCGGCCAGAACCATATCGGTCAGGCCCTTGCCGGCCGACACCATCGGGAAGACGTTCGCCGTCGGATCGATGATGAAGTCCATGAACACGAGGTCATTCTTGTGCTTGTCGGAGAAGGCCAGTTCCAGCGCCGGGCCGACATCTTCCGGCCGCTCGATACGCATGCCGACGTGGCCATAGGCTTCGGCCAGCTTCATGAAATCGGGCAGCGACGACATGTACGAGTGCGAGTAACGATTCTCGTAGAACATCTCCTGCCACTGGCGCACCATGCCCAGATAACCGTTGTTCAGGTTAATGATCTTGACCGGCACGCTGTACTGCTTAAAGGTCGAGAGTTCCTGGATACACATCTGGATCGAGGCTTCGCCAGTCACGCAGGCCACCGTGGCGCCCGGGTTGGCGTAACGCACGCCCATGGCGTACGGTAGACCGACACCCATGGTGCCCAGGCCGCCAGAGTTGATCCAGCGGCGCGGCTTGTCGAACTTGTAGTACTGAGCGGCAAACATCTGGTGCTGACCGACATCCGAGGTGATAAAAGCATCACCCTTGGTGACTTCCCACAGTTTCTCGACCACGGATTGCGGCATGATCTTGCCAGGACTGGTGCGGTACTTGAGGCAGTTACGGCCGCGCCAGTCAGCAATGGTTTCCCACCACTGGGCAACAGCACCATC
>JALRBT010000165.1:514-794 GCA_023262255.1 Ilumatobacteraceae bacterium | reverse complement strand
GCAGCGTTTCTTGTCCCAGCCGTTTTATGTTGCTGAAGTTTTCACCGGCGTTAAGGGTGAATACGTGCCGACTGCGCAGACTGTTGAAAGTTTCGAAGCGATCATCAAGGGCGAACTTGATGATGTGCCAGAGCAGGCTTTCTTGAACGTCGGTGGGGTTGACCAAGTTTTGGCGAAGGCCAAAGCGTTGCAAGATTCGGCAGCGTAATTTTCAATCGCCATGGCTGAGAACAAGTCACTCAGAGTTGAGGTGGTTTCACCAGAACGCGTTTTGTTTTCT
>JALRBT010000165.1:0-504 GCA_023262255.1 Ilumatobacteraceae bacterium | reverse complement strand
GAAATTGCTTTCTTGCCTGGTCACACAACTTTTTTGGGTGCGCTTGTCGAAAACCATACGCGCATTTATTTGACTGATGGCAAGGTTCAAGATCTGGCGGTTCACGGCGGTTTCGTCGATGTGGCGCCGGATCATGTGACGATCTTGTCGGACAGTGCCGAACTCGCTGAGAGCATTGATGTCGCTCGTGCGCGTGCTGCTCAAGAGCGAGCGCAAACAGCGATGCGTGGCGAACATGATGCGACAGTTGAGGCTGACTTGCGTCGTGCGCATGCGCGATTGGCGGCTGCTGGTGGCATGGGCAATGCGGGTGGTGCGGCAGGTTCTGCTCACTAGCGAGCATCGTCATGGCGAAATATCCGTTCACCTGTGCGTTGGTGACTGGAGCATCAAGCGGCATCGGTCATGAGATGGCGATACAACTCGCAACATCAGGAGTCCATGTAATTGCTGTTGCGCGACGTGCTGATCGACTCGAGCAATTAGCGAGCCAGTTTAAAAATG
>JALRBT010000164.1 GCA_023262255.1 Ilumatobacteraceae bacterium | reverse complement strand
AGGTCGGGATCTGGCAGCGGCGGGTTTGGGAGCATCATATTCGGGATGAGGCCGATTTTATCACTCATCTGCGCTATTGCTGGATTAATCCGGTCAAACACGGGCTTGTCGAGCGACCGGACGATTGGCCGCATTCCTCGGTACATCGGGATGTACGATATCAAGCGGAAATGGATTTGTTTGTAGGGCGGGGTTAACCCCGCCCTACCCTCAACTATCCATCTTCAACGCCGAGATAAACGCTTCCTGCGGGATCTCGACCTTGCCGAACTGGCGCATTTTCTTCTTGCCGGCTTTCTGCTTGTCCAAGAGCTTGCGTTTCCGCGTGGCATCCCCGCCATAGCATTTCGCCGTCACGTCCTTGCGGAGCGCCGATAGGGTCTCGCGGGCGATGACCTTGCCGCCGATCGCCGCCTGGATCGGGATCTTGAACATATGGCGGGGGATCAGGTCTTTCAGCTTTTCAACCATCGCGCGGCCGCGCATCTCGGCGCGTTCGCGGTGGACCATCATCGACAGCGCATCCACCGGCTCGTCGTTCACGAGGATCGACATTTTCACGAGGTTGTCCTCGCGGTAGCCGATGAGTTGGTAATCAAACGAGGCATAGCCTTTGGTCACGGATTTCAGCCTATCGTAGAAATCAAAGACTACCTCGTTCAGCGGCAGGTCATAAACGACCATCGCGCGCGAGCCGGCGTAGGTCAGGTCAAGCTGGATGCCACGGCGATCCTGGCAGAGCTTGAGGACATCGCCGAGGTATTCGTCGGGGACGAGGATGGTCGCCTTGATGCGCGGCTCTTCGATGTGGCTCACATAGGTGAGGTCGGGCA
>JALRBT010000163.1 GCA_023262255.1 Ilumatobacteraceae bacterium | reverse complement strand
ACTCCCTGAGGAGTTAGAGTGGGAATACTAATCAACAAAGAAGTGTCGCTCTACGGAGAGGAAACTCAGGACATCTCAGCTTAAAGTGGGAGGTATAAGGTAACAAACTTATAATGGTCATTTATAAGTCCTGTTCCTTATATCGTGATTACCACTGAGGATGCAACCCAAAACAGTCCATGACGGTGAGCTGGTCGGACAAGGTGGGGGCCAATAGATTAATGACACTATCATCAAAACTTGCATTTTTTACAAGTTTCGATATTACAGAATCCTGGTTATATTTTGTTGATTGAATGCCCCCTTAGGCTAATGGATAAACCACTTCACTACGGATGAAGTTTTGGGAGTTCGAATCTCTCAGGGGGTACAAAAAAAATATTTGGAATTTCAAAAACATTTCATATATTTGACATATAAATCGCGGGATGGTAGCAGTTGGTAGCTCGTCAGGCTCATAACCTGAAGGTCGGGGGTTCGAGTCCCTCTCCCGCAACAAAGTAGACCTTCAAAAGGGCCCTTCCGTATCTGCGTGAACGGCTTGCTGGGCCCGGGTCTACCCTTAATAAAAACAACTTAAAAAAATAAAAATGTCTGAAAAGATTTATGTTAGAAAAGTTGAAACGTGGACAATATCTGCGGCTTCAAAACCAATCGAAGTAAATGTTGAATTGCTTCGTAACTGTGAACCTCCCTATGAAGGTGAAACTGATGAGGACTTGGCAACTTATTTGTTTGAAAATGTTTATAACAATTACGATTGGTATGACAACGAGACCAATAAAGAAGTTTACGGTGAAGATGAAGCTTATGAATTATCATTGGAAGAATCTTATGATATGGAT
>JALRBT010000162.1 GCA_023262255.1 Ilumatobacteraceae bacterium | reverse complement strand
CGCGATCCGGGCCGAGGGCATCCGGATCGGCGCTGACCCTCTGGGCGGGGCCAGCGTGGACTACTGGGGTGCGATCGCCGAACGGCACAAACTCGACCTGACCGTGGTCAATCCACTCGTCGACGCCACCTGGCGGTTCATGACACTGGACACCGACGGCAAGATCCGGATGGACTGCTCGTCGCCCAATGCGATGGCGTCCCTGATCGCCAACCGGGAGTCCTATCAGATCGCCACGGGAAACGACGCCGACGCCGACCGGCACGGCATCGTGACTCCCGACGGCGGGCTGCTCAACCCCAACCACTACCTGGCGGTGGCCATCGATTACCTGTGTTCGCATCGGCCGGACTGGCCGGTCGGGGTGGCGATCGGCAAGACCGCAGTGAGTTCCTCGATCATCGACCGGGTGGTCGCCGGACTGGACCGCAAGCTACTCGAGGTGCCGGTCGGCTTCAAGTGGTTCGTCCCCGGGCTGCTCGACGGGTCGGTCGGCTTCGGCGGCGAGGAGAGCGCGGGTGCATCCTTCCTGCGTCGCGATGGCAGTGTGTGGACCACCGACAAGGACGGCATCATCCTCGCCCTGCTCGCCTCGGAGATCCTCGCCGTCACGGGCACGAGCCCGTCGGCGCGATACCGCGAGCTCACCACGTCATTCGGCGATCCGGCCTACGCGCGGGTCGACGCGCCCGCGACCCGGGAGCAGAAGGCCGCACTCGCCTCGCTATCCCCCGAGCAGGTGCGCTCCAAGGAACTCGCCGGCGAACCCATCGCGGAGGTGCTCACGCGAGCGCCGGGGAACGACGCCCCCATCGGCGGGCTCAAGGTGGTCTCGGAGTCGTCGTGGT
>JALRBT010000161.1 GCA_023262255.1 Ilumatobacteraceae bacterium | reverse complement strand
CGAGATTGGAGATGCGCGAGACGATGCTCGTTTGCCATCCGCCGAGCGTGGTGACGAGCGGTCCGGCGTCAGGATGCTCCGTGATCGCCACGTACCAGTACCACGTGAGATACACGCCGGTCAGCAACACCAGTCCGCTCGAGACATGCGAGACGACGGTCATGAGCATGCGACTTGCTCGGAGCAGGGACTGCTTGGCGAACGCCAAGGCGGTCGTGAGAGCGGTGACGAATAGACCCATCCCCAAGCCGTAGAGCGCGACACTGAGGACACCCGAAATGAACCCGTGCCGGGTGAAGGAACCGAAAATCGCGGTGGTCAGTAGCCCGATGGTGCAGCCGATGGAGGCAACGGCATACACGACACCGAAGGAGAGCATCGCGAGCGAACCACGGCGCCCCGACTCTCCGGCAAGCGACGGCACCCACAGGCGTGGCCGCCATCCGGTGAGCATTCGCACCCCCAAGACGATGAGCCCGATTCCAACGACGATTGCGGCGTACTTGGCGTTGAGTTCGATCCAGTTGGTGAAAACTCGTGATATCACTCCGACGACGAGGAACACGATGATGAACCCGCTCGATACCGAGAGCCCGACGGAGAGCGATCGTCGGAGTCGTGTGACGGTATCCGTGGCGTCGTCGACGCTGAGGTACGCGACGAGATACGTGGGCAGCAGGACGAAACCACACGGGTTGACGGCCGCAAGGATGCCCAGCAACAGCGAATACGAGAAACTGCCGTCGATGAGTCCGATCACGATGGAAATACCTCGGCGAGCGCTTCCGAGAGCGCCAACTCGGTGATCTCTCCCGTCAGTTGACGCCGCACGACCCCACCGGCGTCGATGACGAGCGTTACCGGGGCGGTTGCGATGTTCATCGCACTGGTGAGT
>JALRBT010000160.1 GCA_023262255.1 Ilumatobacteraceae bacterium | reverse complement strand
TGAACTTGCGAGGCTTCCAGCCATACTTCTCGATGAAGCGATCGGCGATCTGTTTGCGGGAGCCTGGGTTGAATGCCTCGATCTTGTCCTTCAGAGGCTTACCGGTCTTCTCGCTTACCCGCTTGATTACCTTGGGCGGGAAGATTTCTTGAAGTTCACGTTCAATGTCAACTTGCTCTTGGCGGAGTGTCGCTTCAAGCTCACGTGCTTTCGTGAGGTTGAGTTTGAAACCGTGCCGCTCCTGCTGTGAGATGACGTAGGCGAACTTGTGTTCGACATCGATTGCTCGATCCCAGTCACACCAGCAAAGCTGTTCGTAGACCTTACGGGTGACGTCAACGTCGCGGGCACAATAGACCGCCATCTGATCCGTGAACTTACTCCAGTCGGAGTATTCATATTTTTCAAATCCTAAACTTTCTCCCCAGTCTTCGAGGGAGTGCTTACCACGTTCGGGGTTGGTGAGCCTCGATAGTATGAGGGTGTCATATATTCTTTCCAGCGGGACAAATGCGTCGCCGAAGAACCGCTCAAGAACCGGGTAGTCGAACCCAATGCCATTGTGCATGACAATGCGATCAGCTTTGCGAAGTCGATCGACTCCCTCATGAAGAGGGAGATACCCTTTGTGGTCTGCGTAGACTGTTGTTGTTCCATGTAAATCTCCAATCGCCAAGCAATGGATCTTGGTCATGTCGTGGAATAAGCCGTCGGTTTCAATGTCTGCGATTAGTACCTGCATGTAGCCATCTCTCTTCTTTGTTTGTGTGAATTGATCGGTGGCAACATGCGCATACCAGTACGCACTTGTTGGCCTCTGCCAGGAGGGCATCCCAAGTCCTGCTTCCAAGCTCTTGCTGTCCGAGCGTGAACCGCTTTTTGGAGTGATCTAGGTGGTGGA
>JALRBT010000015.1 GCA_023262255.1 Ilumatobacteraceae bacterium | reverse complement strand
GCGCTGCGTCGAATGGCACCGAGCATCACCGCACTGTCGGATCACGAAGGCTTCTCTGCTCATGGAAACGCGCTACGCGAACGCTTCACCTGAGCCGACTACGTACGAAGCTAAAAACGACGGGAACTAGTTGGCGGAGTCGGAGGGATTCACGGTGAACTCTCCGTCGACCACGTCGACGCGGATGGTGGCGCTCCCGACCGTTTCCGTCACCTTGCCCTCCAGCAACAACAGCGCCGCAGGGTCGGCAATCACTCGTTGAATCAACCGCTTGAGCGGGCGCGCACCGAATTCGGCGTCGTAGCCGCGTTCGGCGAGAGCCAGACGAGCGGCAGGAGTGATGGCGAGCGTGATCCGACGCTCGGCGAGACGATCGATGAGGTGCTGAAGTTGAATCTCGACGATTGCACCGAGGTCGTCACGAGTGAGTGGTGCAAACCGAACGATCTCGTCGATTCGATTCACGAACTCCGGCTTGAAGTATTCGATTGGCTCAACCGGCAGGTTGCTCGTCATGATCAATATGGAATTGGTGAAGTCGACCGTTCGACCCTGCCCATCGGTGAGCCGTCCATCATCGAGCACCTGCAACAAGATGTTGAACACCTCGGGGTGGGCCTTTTCGATTTCGTCGAGTAGCACCACGCTGTACGGTCGACGGCGCACGGCTTCGGTCAACTGACCACCTTCGTCGTATCCCACGTACCCAGGAGGTGCGCCAACCAGTCGACTCACGGAGTGCTTCTCGGAATACTCGCCCATGTCGATACGAACGACTGCCTTGTCATCATCGAACAGGAACGCTGCGATCGAGCGGGCAAGTTCGGTCTTGCCGACGCCGGTTGGTCCGAGGAACATGAACGAGCCGATCGGTCGGTTCGGATCCGATAATCCGGCGCGACTTCTGCGAATCGCATTCGCCACCACCGTTACGGCGTGTTCCTGACCAATCACCCGCTGGTGCAACAAATCTTCGAGGTGCACCAACTTGTGCATCTCGCCCTCCATCAGACGAGTCACCGGAATACCCGTCCATTTGGCCACCACATCCGCGATGTCCTGCGCATCCACCTCTTCCTTCAGCATGCGCTCGTCACCCGAACCAACGGTGTCGCCGTCCGTCGCATCGGCGATGTGACGTTCCAATTCCGGGATGCGCCCGTAGATCAACTCGGCCTTCTTCTCCAGGTCGCTCTCGCGGTCCGCCTGCTGTCGCAACACGTCGAGTTCTTCCTTCAACGTCCTCACCGCGCTGATGCCCTGCTTCTCGGCTTCCCACCGATGCTTCATCTCGGCCGACTGAGTGCTGAGCAGCTGCAATTCCGTTTCGAGCGAGTGCAGACGTTCCTTGCTGGCGGCATCGGTTTCCTTGGTGAGCGCAACCTTTTCGATCTGTAGTTGCATGATGCGTCGCTCGACGACGTCGATTTCGGTCGGCATCGAATCGATCTCGATCCGCAGCTTGCTGGCGGCTTCGTCCACCAGGTCGATCGCCTTGTCGGGAAGGAATCGATTGGTGAGATACCTGTTCGACAGCACGGCAGCACTCACCAACGCATTGTCCTGGATTCGGACCCCATGATGAACTTCGTATCGCTCCTTCAGGCCGCGCAGGATGGCAATGGTGTCTTCCACAGTGGGCTCGCCTACGTACACCTGTTGGAACCGACGTTCGAGCGCAGCGTCCTTTTCCACGTGCGTTCGATACTCGTCGAGCGTGGTTGCGCCGATCATTCGCAGTTCGCCACGCGCCAACATCGGCTTCACCATGTTGCCCGCGTCCATGGCACCCTCCGCGCCACCTGCACCCACGAGCGTGTGAATTTCATCCACGAACGTGATGACCTCCCCGCCTGCATCGGTGATGTCCTTCAGTACGGCCTTCAATCGTTCTTCGAACTCGCCGCGGTACTTTGCGCCAGCCAGCATCGAACCGATGTCGAGTGAAATCAGTCGTTTGGACTTCAACCCCTCGGGTACATCTCCCGATGCAATGCGTTGGGCGAGCCCCTCCACGATGGCGGTCTTTCCAACCCCGGGTTCTCCGATGAGAATCGGGTTGTTCTTCGTGCGACGCGACAACACCTGCACCACCCGTCGGATTTCTTCGTCTCGCCCGATGACCGGGTCGATCCTCCCCTCGCGTGCTCGGGCAGTGAGATCGACGCTGTACTTCTCCAACGCCTGGAATTGATCCTCTGGATACTGCGACGTAACCCGATGTGAACCACGCACGAGGCGCACGGCGCTCAACAACTCCTCTCGTGGTACTTCAACCACTTCGTGCATCGCAAGGAGCAGTAGTTCAACGGAGAGATAGTCGTCGCGGAACTCCGCCTGCAGTTCCTTGGCGGCCGCGAACACCGCTGCCAATTCACGATTGAGTCGGGGCTCGGTGCCGCCCGTGACGATCGGCAATTTGGAGAGTGTCCCGGCGCACTTCTCCGCCACCTTGTTCACGGGCAGACCCAATTTTGCAAGCACCGGTGACACGACCGTGCCGTCCTGCTTCACCAACTCAGCCAGGAGGTGATGTGGTGTGAGTTCCGAGTGGCCCGCCAGCGTTGCGGCCTGCATTGCCGCAGAGATCGCCTCGGCGGTTTTGGTGGTCCAGGTGCGTGGGTCGAGTGTCACATGGATCTCCTGTTCCTCAACGTTCGCCCATGAAGCCGGAGCGACGAGTGAACACTGACAACACCTGACGCGTGGGAACCAGTTCGCCACGGGATGTACGTTGCTTGCTCACGTGGTCGCGCAGAGCAGCAACCTCCGCGCGCAACTGTGCCACTTCGCTCTCGAGAGCAAGAACGTGGCGAATCCCTTCGAGGTTCATCCCCGCGTCGACCAATTGTGCGATTCGGTGGAGTCGAGCAATGTCGGCTTGGCTGTACCGACGATTTCCTCCTTGGGTGCGTGCTGGTTGCAGCAAACCAACACGCTCGTAATTCCGCAGCGTTTGCGGATGCATTCCCGACAGTTCGGCTGCGACGGAGATGACGTAGACCGCCATTCGATAGTGGTCGCGTTCCGATGGTTGGCTCATTCGAATGCCTCCTTGCTGCTCGTTGCGTGGGCATGTGGTTCGTTGCGGTCCTCTGCATCCGCAAACGCGCGCAACGCAACGCGCTGTTGCTCGGTGAGTGACGTTGGCACCACCACGTCCACCGTGACGATGAGATCACCCTGAGTTTTGTTCGTGGTTATTCCTCGACCCTTCACTCGGTGACGACTCCCTGGTTGTGTGCCCGCACGAAGGCGCAGCATCACCGTGTCGCCCTCGAGCGTTGGAACCGGTACGTCGGCACCGAGCGCAGCCGTCGCGAACGACACCGGCACACGCACCAGCAGGTTTCGACCGTCGCGAGTGAACGTCGGATGAGGAGCAACGCGGCATACGACGAAGAGATCTCCCGGCGGACCACCGTTGCGGCCTGGTGCACCACGGCCCTTGATACGAATCCGTGAGCCGTCGTCGACCCCCGCCGGAACACGAACGTTCACTTCACGGTTTCGCATCTCCACACCGGTACCACGACACGTACCACATCGATGTTCGATCTTCATTCCGCGTCCACCGCACTGGGCGCACGGCACCGAAAACGCAAACCCGCCCTGGTTCATGTCCGACACCCCTCGGCCACCACACTGCGAACATCGGGTTGGCGACGTACCGGGTCGCGCACCAGAACCATTGCAGGTGGAACACACCGCTTCGGACGTGATATGCAGGCTCGTGGTGAGCCCTTTGGCTGCGTCGACGAAGTCGATCGTGAGTGAGGCTTCGAGATCCGAACCCCGTTGCGGGCCCACACCACCCCCGGCACGCCGACCTCCACCGAACATCTGGCCGAGGAGATCACCTAGCCCTCCAGTACCGGCCATGTCATTCATGTCGAAGTGGAACGACCCGTTGCCTGGTCCACCAAACGCACCGGGACCGAGACGTCGCACCTCGTCATACTCGCGACGGCGGGATTCGTCACCGAGCACGTCGTACGCCGCAGAAATCTCCTTGAACCGCTCCTCGGCGGCTGCGTTGTTCGGGTTGGCGTCGGGGTGGTACTGACGTGCAAGTTTTCGGTACGCCTTGGTGATGTCCTTTGCCGAAGCGTTCTGCGCAACGCCGAGCACGGCGTAGTAGTCCTTTTCGAACCACTCTCGTTGTGCAGTCATGACGTCCTCGCTTGTGCGTTCAACCCTTCACCTTCACCATGGCCGCGCGAACGACGCGACCCTTCCAGCGGTATCCCGTGCGCAGAACTTCCACCACCACCGGACCGGAACCGTCGTCATCGCCCGCTTCATGCACCACCGCCTCGGCCGTGGCCGGGTCGAAAGGTTTGTCCGCAAGGTCCAGTGCTTCGAGACCCTGTTTCTGTAGTGAGCCGAGCAACGCCGACCACACCGATTCGATGCCCTGCACGCCGTGTGCTGCCGCCGCTTCACATGCGTCCAGCACGGGGAGTATCGATTCCACGAGTTTCCCGGTGGCGCGATCCACGTCGTCGATCATCTGTGTTGCGACGCGCTTGCGGAAGTTGTCGAAATCCGCCTGTAGACGTAGTGCCAGGTCCTTGAATTCGTCGCGTTCCTTCGTGACCACGTCCAAGACGTCCGAAACATCCGAGACCTCCACGACGTCACCGATTTCCCTGGACGACTCACCGGAGGATGCCTGGGCAACGTGAGGGGTACCGTCGCCGGCATCCTCCGGATTGGAGCGTGTGGTGTCGTCGGTCATGGCGTGGGTCGGCTTACAGCAGCTCGTGCCGGTTACTTCTCGTCGACGATTTCCGCGTCGACAATGTCACCGTCGTTGCCGCCTGTTGCGCCGGTCGACTGACCGCTGGCCGACGTTCCCGCCACGTTCGCATCGCGCGATGCCGTTTCGTACAGCTTCTGGCTGAATTCCTGGCTGGCAGACATGAGTTTCTCGGTCGCATTCTTGATGGTGTCGACGTCGTTGCCGGCGAGCGCAGTCTTGAGGTCGGCCAATGGCTGTTCCACCGCCTTGCGCTCGTCTTCGGTGACCTTCTCGCCTTGTTCGCGCAGGACCTTCTCGGTCTGGTACACGAGCGAGTCGGCGTTGTTGCGCACTTCGGCATCCGCACGACGCTTACGGTCCTCGTCGGCGTGGGCTTCGGCGTCCTTCACCATCTGGTCGATGTCGTCCTTCGAGAGCGACGACTGACCGGTGATGGTCATCGACTGCTCCTTGCTGGTTGCACGGTCCTTGGCGGACACGTGAACGATGCCGTTTGCATCGATGTCGAACGTGACCTCGATTTGCGGAACACCGCGTGGCGCGGGCGGGAGGTCAACCAACTGGAACTTGCCCAGCGTCTTGTTGTACGACGCCATCTCGCGCTCGCCCTGCAACACGTGGATTTCCACCGAGGGCTGCATGTCCTCTGCCGTGGTGAACGTTTCGGTACGACGGGTTGGAATCGTGGTGTTGCGTTCGATGAGTCGGGTCATGACACCACCCTTCGTCTCGATCCCGAGTGACAACGGCGTGACATCGAGCAGAAGGATGTCCTTCACGTCGCCACGCAGTACGCCGGCTTGGACTGCCGCGCCAACCGCAACCACTTCATCCGGATTGACGGTTCGATTCGGCTCCTTGCCCGTGAACGATTGCACCAACTCCTGCACCGCGGGCATTCGTGTGGAACCACCAACGAGGATCACGTGCTGAATCTCACCCTTGGTGAGGCCGGCATCCTTGATTGCCTGTTCGAAGGGTTTACGGCAACGCTCCAAGAGGTCGGCCGTCATCTCCTGGAATTTTGCGCGACTGAGTGACTCGTCCAAGTGCAACGGCCCACTCGCGGTTGCCGTGATGAACGGCAGATTGATCTGCGTCTGCGGCACCTGTGACAGTTCGATCTTCGCCTTTTCCGCAGCTTCCTTCAAACGCTGGGTGGCCATGCGATCCTGGCTCAGGTCGACACCGTGGGCGGACTTGAACTGGGCGACCAGCCAGTCGATGATGCGCTGATCCCAATCGTCACCACCAAGGTGGGTATCGCCGTGGGTGCTCTTGACTTCGAAGACACCGTCTCCGATTTCCAATACGCTCACGTCGAAGGTTCCACCGCCGAGGTCGAACACGAGAACCGTCTCTTCTTTCGACCCCTTGTCGAGGCCATAGGCGAGGGCGGCAGCCGTCGGCTCGTTGATGATTCGCAACACTTCGAGACCGGCAATCTGCCCTGCTTCCTTGGTTGCCGTGCGTTGTGCATCGTCAAAATACGCCGGAACCGTGATGACTGCTTGCGTCACCGTGTCACCGAGATACGCCTCCGCATCACGCTTTAATTTCATGAGCGTTCGTGCGCTGATCTCCTGGGGTGTGTATTTCTTGCCGTCGATGTCATCGGAATGCCAGTTCTGACCCATGAACCGCTTGATGCTGCGGAACGTACGATCGGGGTTGGTGATGGCCTGACGCTTGGCAACTTCACCGACGAGCACTTCACCCGACTTGGAAAACGCCACCACCGACGGCGTGGTTCGTGCGCCCTCCGAATTGGGGATGACGACGGGTTCGCCGGCTTCCAATACGGCGACGACTGAGTTGGTGGTTCCGAGGTCGATTCCGACGGCCTTGGGCATGGTGTTACCTCCGTGGTAGCTGAGGGCCACAGCCTACGGGGGATGTCTCAAATCCTGAGCCGCTTCGGCTCAGGATTTATGTCACAGTCGTATCAGGAGTAGTCCTCGGACGGCGCCATGCTCCGGCAAGGGGCTTGGCGATGTCCGTCCACCGGGGCAGGGACGGCACCGCTCCTTGCACCTGGGTGGACAGCGCCCCGGCTACCGCCGCTGCCTGCAAGGCCTGCGGCAACACCGCAAGACCCCCATCGCAGGCGAGTCGGGCCGCGAGTGCGCCACAAAATGCGTCGCCGGCACCGGTGGTGTCCACCGGACTCACGGGATACGGAGCAATGCGAGTTTCTCCCGATGCGTTGATCAAACGTGCCCCCCGTGCTCCTTCGGTCACCACGACGGAATCCACGCCGCGTGCGAGCAACGACGTGACTCCCCCCAACAGTTCGACTTCGTGCTCGTTGGGGGTGATGACGTCGACGTGTTGCAACACCGAATCGGGAAGTGTGGCGGCTGGTGCCGGATTCAGCACCACGATGGTGTTCTCACCAGCACGTTCAACTGCGCGCTGCACGACGTCGAGACGAATCTCCAGCTGCAACAGCAGCACCTTCGCCGTCGCGATCACTGACGTTGCAGCGTCGATATGTGCGGCTGACAACGCGTGATTGGCACCGGGCACCACGATGATGAGATTCTCCGCGTCATCCGAGACGCCAATCAAGGCTCGCCCGGTTGGCTCGTTCACCGTTGCCAAGTGCGTCACATCGACATGATCCTCTACGAACGACGCCCGGAGCGTGTCACCCGCTGCATCGCGCCCGACCGCACCGACGAACGCGGTTCGCGCACCAGCCCGTGATGCTGCAATGACTTGATTTGCGCCCTTCCCTCCGCACGCTTCGAAATACCCGTGCGCCGAGACGGTCTCCCCGGGGTGGGGCAGTCGCTTGGCAAGTGCGACGAGATCGAGATTGGCCGAACCAACCACCACCACATCGAATGCATGTTCTGAGGTCATGTGTTGGTTCCTTCTCGTTTCGTCACTGGCTCTAGCCTTGCGGCGTGAACACAACAACGCAACCAGCCGCTGCGGTGGGCACCCTGGTGGTACTTCGGCACGGCCAGAGTACGTGGAATGCCCGCAATTTGTTCACTGGTTGGCACGACGTACCGCTCAGTCCGCAGGGCGAAGCGGAGGCCGACGAAGCAGGTCGCGCCCTTCGACATGCCGGACTGCATTTCGACATCGTGTTCACCTCCCTCCTGACCCGCGCAATAGAAACCAATCGGCGCGCATTGCAACAACTTGGTCAATCCGACGTGGAAACCATTGGCGACTGGCGACTCAATGAGCGCCACTACGGGGCGCTGCAGGGCCTCGACAAGAAAGAGACGACACAACGCCATGGTGTCGAACAAACCAAGTTGTGGCGACGAAGTTTCGACGTACCGCCCCCTCCCGTGGATCGCTCGAGTCCCGAACATCCCGCCAACGACCCTCGGTATGTACACCTCGACCCTGCGATACTTCCGGCAACCGAATGTCTGAAGGACGTCGTGGCGCGCGTGGTACCGATGTGGCGAACGGTTCTGGTGCCCAACCTCACTGCCGGCAGGAACGTCTTGGTCGTTGCACATGGCAACTCCTTGCGTGCACTCGCCATGCATCTCGAATCGATGAGTGAATTGGCCGTTGCTGATCTCAACATCCCCACCGGGGTGCCTCGCGTGTATCGATTTCATTCACCGTCGGACGATGATCGCGCACGTAGCGAGTTACGAGTGTCACAGGTTGAATACTTGGGCGACGCTTCGAAAATCGACGAAGCAACCAGGGCTGTTGCGCAACAAGCCGGTACCTGAGACAACCTTCACCGGCGGTTTGTGCACGCCTGCACGAATTTGTCCGTACCGTCAAAGCCATGCCCCGCAGCGTCACTCCCCTCACCACCTTGCATCACGTTCCATTGTTTTCTTCCTGCTCGAAGAAGGACCTCTCACGCATCGTGAAGGCCGCCGACCAAGTGTCGTTCAAGGCGGGACGAGTGCTGACCGAGCAAGGCCAGCCGGGTCGCGAGGCATTCATCATCCTGAAGGGAAAGGCCACCGTTCGTCGAAGCGGCAAGAAACTGGCATCCATCGGTGCCGGCTCCATGGTTGGCGAACTTTCACTGCTGGACCACGGTCCTCGCACCGCAACCGTCACCTGCGACACCGATTGCGACGTGCTCGTCATCAATCAGCGGCACTTCCACAGCGTCCTGCACGACGTTCCAGTGTTGGCGAGCAAGCTGTTGGCGACGCTCGCCTCACGAGTGCGCGATCTCGACCGCGCCGTCGTTGCCTGAGTAGTCGCCGCATCACGCTGTAGCGCCCGACTCGGGCTTCACCGTCGGCAGAACTATCGTTGCCTCCAGCATGTCGGAGGAAACCAATAACGCAACGTCGCGTTCGCGACGACTCAAGCCGTACCAGCTCTCCATCCTCCTTGGCTGTGGAATCGGACTGTTCACGTTGGTGTCGGGCATCATTCCCACCATCACCGGATGGGAGAGCAACTCGCCGGTCCACCGCGAAGTCTTTGGGGGTATCCCTGGTGCCCTGAAAATTGCGTTCTACACCGTCATCCCCATGATGCTGGTGTGGGGATCGTTGCGCTTCGCGGACCGCATACGAAACTGGGAACGTGGGGCCCCCGACAACCGTCGAACCACCACCAAGAACGTAAAGCGACGTCTGCGCGATTTTCGAGCTGGTGTGTACATGCGAACGTTGCTGCGGGACTCCGCTGCAGGCCTCATGCACTCGATGATGTACTTCGGTTTTCTGGTGCTCCTGGGCGTCACCACCGTCCTGGAAATCGACCACCAAATGCCCGAGTCGCTCAAGTTCCTCCACGGCGACGTGTACCGCGGTTACGCGTTGGTTGGTGACGTAGCGGGAGTGGTGTTCACCACCGGTGTGGTCTGGGCCATCTTGCGTCGTTACGTGCAACGGCCCTATCGCATCCGAATCAAGTCGAAGCCCGAACACGCGTGGATTCTCGGCGTGATGTTGGCGATCGGTATCAGTGGATTCGGCACCGAAATGTTCCGAATCGCCGCAGAACAAGTCGCCGGCAAGAACGTCGACTACGAGAAGTGGAGCGTGACTGGTTGGCCACTTGCCCAAACCGTGAACGGATTCTCGCTCGACACGCTGCAGCTTTGGCACCAAGGATGGTGGGTGTTCCATGTGCTCACGTTCATTGCCTTTCTCGCACTGCTCCCCATCACCATGTTGCGTCACATCTTCACCTCGCCGCTCAACATGTACCTGCGGGATCGCGATCGTCCGAAAGGTGCGATGCGCGCGATGCCGAACTTGGCGGAGACGTCCCTGGAATCCTTCGGCGTCAACGCCGTAGAGAACTTCACCTGGAAACAACTGCTCGACCTCGATGCCTGCACCATGTGCGGACGGTGCACCAGCGTGTGCCCGGCACATGCCACGGGCAAACCACTCGACCCACGCGAGATCGTGTTGAAGAGCGGGGAGGTCATGGCTGCAACTGCGGCTCACGCTCCCGGTGGACGAGTCTCGCCACCACTCGGCGCAGATGCAGAAATCACCATCAACGCCAATTCCGTGTTCGAACGCATCACCGCGGAAGAGGTCTGGTCGTGCACGTCGTGCAAGGCATGCGACGAGATTTGTCCAGTGAACATCGAGATTCTCGACAAGATTCTCGACATGCGTCGCTACCTGTCGTTGATGGAAAGCAACTTCCCGGCAGAACTGGGCAATGCGTACCGGGCGATGGAGAACCAGGGCAATCCGTGGGGCATGAACCAGGGTGATCGCGCCGCATGGGCCAATGAATTCGACGTCACCGTGCTGGATCCGGGTCAGCCACTGACGCAGGAGTACTTGTACTGGGTGGGTTGCGCCGGATCGTTCGACGACAAGAACAAGAAGGTCACCCAAGCGATGGCCAAGTTGTTGAAGCGAGCAGGAATCGACGTGGCAATCCTCGGCCCGAGCGAGATGTGCACGGGCGACAGCGCACGCCGCAGCGGGAACGAGTACTTGTTCCAAATGCTGGCCACACCGAACGTCGAGATGCTCAACGGCATGGGTGTGAAGAAGATCATCACGCAGTGTCCTCACTGTTTCAACACGTTGAAGAACGAATACCCGCAACTCGGTGGCAACTATGAAGTGGTGCACCACACGCAACTATTGGAGGAACTCATCGCCTCCGGACAACTCGACATGTCGAACGCCTCGTTGGACGACCGCATCACCTATCACGACTCCTGCTATCTCGGTCGCCACAACGACGTGTACCTGGCGCCACGAAAGGTCGTCGGGTCGATCAAGGGAATCCAAGTCGTGGAGATGCCGCGAAACGGCACCAAGGGAATGTGTTGCGGCGCTGGCGGAGCACGCATGTGGATGGAGGAAAACATCGGCACAAAGGTGAACGATGAGCGCGCTCGTGAAGCCATTGCCACCGGTGCCACTCGCGTGGCAACCGCATGTCCGTTCTGTTACATCATGTTGGACGACGGCGTGAAGGGTGCGGGCAAGGACGAAGGTTCGGTGAAGGTAGGTGACATTGCAATCCACCTCGTTGATGCGCTTGAAAACGGGGAGAGGAACGCCACTGCGATTGGCGCTCCGTTGCGCGAACCCGTTGCCGGCGAATAGACCGCCCGTAATGACGAACTGCGGAACCTAGCGAAAATTCTCGAAGTAGCGGCTGGGAGTCGGACCGCGCTGGCCTTGATACTTCGAGCCTTGGGCTCCCGCACCATACGGCTTGTCGGCCGGTGTGGTCATGGTCATGAAACTCACCTGACCGATCTTCATTCCCGGATAGATCGTGATTGGCAGGTTTGCAACGTTCGACAACTCCAGGGTGATGTGTCCATCGAATCCCGCATCGATAAAACCTGCCGTGGAATGGATGAGCAGTCCCAGTCGGCCGAGCGAGCTCTTCCCTTCCACTCGTGCGACGAGGTCGTTGGCGATTGCCACTCGCTCGAGCGTGGAACCCAGCACGAATTCACCCGGATGCAAAACGAAGGCTTCGTCGGGATTCATCTCCACCAACTCCGTGAGGTCGGCAAGTTCCTTCTTTACGTCGATGACGGCATGTGAATGATTTCGAAACACCCGAAACAGATTCGACACTTTCACGTCGATGGATGATGGTTGTAGGCACGATTCATCGAACGGCTCGATGACGATACGACCCGCAGTCACGGCTTCACGGATGGACCGATCGGAGAGAATCACCGTCCACGAACCCTAGTGAATTGGTACGATTTTGGTGTCGCGGGTGTAGTTCAATGGCAGAACATCAGCTTCCCAAGTTGAGAACGCGGGTTCGATTCCCGTCACCCGCTCAAGTAGGCGAGTCACGCGAAGAGTAGGACTTTGCGTTTATCGACAAAAGGGCAACCCTCGGCGAGGATGGAGAAGTGACGTGGAGGGGATGAGAAGACAGGTTTGTGGCCGATTTAGCTACCTAGAGATAGAGCACACGGACTGACAGAGCACGAATGACTGAGTTCCTTGAGGACATCGATCCACGACGTTGGAAAAACGCACCCGAGGGCACGCGCGCATATCGTTGCGGCCAAGGAGTGCGCGGGAAGTCACGCTCAGAACGGTTAGCTGACATGTGTAACGCGCACTTCTCCGACCGAGCGAAGAGTAACAAGGACTTACTGCTCGACATCCCGGGGGTCGGCGGGTTCGCTGACCTGGTCGCCCTCAAGGGCAAGGCGCCCATCGGCGCCGGTGCCACCAAGCTGATCGGCAAGCCCGACAAGATCGCGATCGCCACGTGACCGTTGCCTCGGCCTCGCGTCGCCGCCACGAACTCGATGCCCTGCGCGGCTTCGCGATGCTGCTCGGGATCGGGTTGCATGCGTCGCTGGCGTTCTTCCCGGCGTTCTGGCCTGTTCGAGACTCCGCCGCCGACTTCAGTGGGTTCTTCGACGAGTTCTTCTTCGCCGTGCACGGCTTCCGGATGCCACTGTTCTTCCTCCTGTCGGGCTTTTTCACGAGCGCGGTGTGGCAGCGACGCGGACCTGCCTTGCTGGTCCGTCAGCGGATCGTCCGCGTTGCTGTCCCGCTCGCCATTGGGGCCATCACGATCGTGCCCCTCATGAACCGGGTTGTGGACGCGTCGGTGACGTCGCCAGACATCGTCACGGCGATCGCCATCGACGATGTGGACGGTGTGCAGCACTTCATCGACGACGGCTTCGACCTATCCCACGCCATCAGCTGCCGCTTCGGCTGTGAAGGGTAGTGCGGCAAACAGCTGGGAGTTCTGGGCGTTTAACCACGGCACGAAGCACGTAACCCTTGGCAGCCTGAGAGCACGGGACCACTTGACGGTCACCACCTGTGAACCCAGACCCCCTTCACCTGTAGTGCTCCCTCAAAACGCCTCGTAACGCCCCAGCACGACCGTGGTTGTGCAGGAACCTCAAGTCAGCCGCCGACAGCCAGCGTGAAAAGTGCCCAGAGTGACGCAACGAGACCGAGCAGTGCCATGGCGATGCTTCGTGCCTTCGGAGCTTGGGTCAATTCACCTTCCTCTCGTGGCGATCGACGTGGTCGAAATATTGCCGCCACGTTCCCGGCGAACATTGCGCCACCGAACGCCAGGAGCAGCCATGCCAGGAGATCTTCACCGAGAAACATGGGCTAAATGTTGGTGGTGGTGCTCTCGAAGAAGTTCTCGAACCGGGTGAACGGCTCGATCCAGGCCAGTTTCACGGTGTCGGTGCGACCCGCTCGATGCTTGGCCACGATGAGATCCGCCGTTCCTCGGGCCGCGGCGGTGTCACCGGCTGCCTCTCCTCGGTAGATGAACATCACCACGTCGGCATCCTGTTCGATGGCGCCAGATTCGCGCAGGTCGGAGAGATTGGGACGCTTGTCTCCCCGACTTTCGAGGTTGCGGCTCAACTGACTCAGCGCCACGATTGGCACGTTGAACTCGCGGGCCATCAGTTTCAGGTTGCGACTGATGTCGCTCACTTCCTGCTGACGGTTCTCCACCTTGGCTTCGCCACCCATCAACTGCAGGTAGTCAATTACGATGAGGCCAAGGTCGCCCTTGGAAAGACGAACTCGCCGGGCGCGTGCACGCATCGACCCAATGGACGTTGATGGTGAGTCGTCGATAATGAGGGGAATATCGAGTCGACCGATCGCTCGACCGATTTCTTGCCACTGTTTCTCCGTCGGTGTGGCACCACGCAACACTTCCGATGGAACGCTTGCCTCGCTCGACAACACGCGCTGCGACAGTTCGTGGGCGCTCATTTCCAAACTGAAAAAGATGACCGGTCGCATCGTGAGACGAGCGACGTTCACCGCCATGTTCAGTGCGAGAGCGCTCTTGCCCATTCCCGGTCGGGCACCGATCACGTGCAGTGCACCGGGCTGCAGACCCAGCAGAATTTCGTCCAGCTTGCGAAAACCGGTGGGGATACCCACCATTGCGCCCGGGTTGTTCCAACGCTTTTCGATCTTCTCGAGCGACTCCTCCAGGAGCGGCGACAACTCGTGTGCCCCTTCGTTGACATTGCCTGCCGAAACGTCGTAGATGCGACTCTCCGCTTCGTCGAGTGCGCGATCGACGTCGGCTGGTTCGCTGTATGCGATTTCAGCGATGGCTGCGGCGGCGGCAATGACACGGCGCAACTTGGCGGCATCACGCACGATTTTTGCATAGCGCTCGGCACTGGAAATGGCCGGTGTCGCGTTCTGAAGACGCACCAAGGCATCGAGACCACCGACACCCTCGAGGAGCGCGGCACGACGCAATTCCTCGCCCACGGTGACCGGGTCGACGGGCTCACCTGCAACACTGAGTGATCGCGCCGCATCGAAGATGTGTCGATGAGCCGGCTTGTAAAAATCTTCCGACGTTACGCCGCGCTCCAACACGATGGCGATTGCGTCCTCGGACAGCATCATCGCTCCGAGAAGCGATGCCTCGGCATCCACGTTGTGTGGTGGAATTCGCTGCGACGACAATCGATCGTCGGACCCTCCGCGGCTTTCGGAGCCGCCTCGTCGCATATCGGTAATTGTCACGCCTCTACCTTCGTCGTTTCTGCCTGTTGATCGCAAGGGGACCAACCCTGTGAATTTGCTGTGTACAACCTGGGAATTTGCTGGGAACTGGCTGTGATGGGTCTGTGTACAACTTGTGCGTCGCGTGTGGAGCGTAGTGGGTGGGTGTGTCGTCGCTATGCCGAACGCACATCGACCGTGAGGGTGCCCCGCACGTCGGCATACAACGTCACCGTGACCTGATGCGTTCCAAGATCACGAATGGGTGCGGGAATCTCCACGTGTTTTCGGTCGATGACCACATGAAACTGCTGCTCCACGGCCGCGACGAGGTCGTTGGCGGTAACCGAACCAAACAGTTTGCCGGTGGCGCCGGCCTTGGCGATAACCACCAACGGGGTCTCGGCAAATGTTGCGGCAATCGCGCGCGCCGAGTCCTTGTCGGCCGCCTCGCGTAGATCACGGGAGCGTTTCAGCGTCTCGGCCTGCGCCACGGCACCGTCCGTGGCCTCCACTGCCAACCCGTTGGGGATGAGGTAGTTGCGTGCGTGACCCGATGACACCGTCACGATGTCGCCGCGGCGCCCGATGCCCTTCACGTCCCGGCGCAACAGCACCTTCACGAATCAGCCCTCGCTGGGTGTTGCAGACACGGCGTCGCTCGGAGCCGCAGCTTCGGGGGCGTCGACGACATCAGGAACGTTTTCGTAGCGCTCCACCACCTCGCGGCTGACGCCGCCACGCGAGTCGTCGCGGTCGTCGTCACGATTGCGAGGTCCGCGAAGACCGGCTACGCGCTTGGTGTAGGGCAAGAGAGCCATTTCGCGCGCGTTCTTGACCGCGGTGGCGATGTCGCGCTGTTGTTGCACATCGGCGCCCGTCATGCGGCGAGCCTTGAGCTTCGAGCGGTCGCTCATGAAGCGTTGAAGCAGGTTGATGTCCTTGTAGTCGATGAATTCGACCTTGTCACCCGGGAGTGGGTTGGACTTTTTCTTGATTCGGCGGCTCGATTCTTTCGCGAGTCGCGCTTTGTTCTTCTTGCTTGTCATGGAATGTGTCCTTCGTGATCAGTGCTGGGTAGATGTATTCAGATAGATGGGTTCAGAACGGCTCTTCGCCCTCGAACGGGCTTGCTTCGCCGGAGGGGCTGGTACCACCGCCGGATTTCTTGCCGGCGCCGTCCTGGCGTGGGGTGCGTTCCACTTGCGCAGTCGCCCAGCGCAGGCTGGGTCCGAGTTCATCGGCGATGACATCGATGGCGGTGCGCTTGTCACCTTCGCGAGTGGTGTACTCGCGCTGTTCGAGTCGGCCGGTCACGACGATGCGCGCACCCTTTGAGAGTGACGCTGCGGCGTTCTCGCCGAGTTGACCCCATGCCGTGATGTTGAAGTACGACGTTTGTTCCTGCCACTCGCCGTTGACCTGGTAGCGACGACCCACCGCGATGCCGAACGACGCGACCGCGCGACCGTTGGCCGTGAATCGCAACTCGGGATCGCGGGTGAGATTTCCGACGAGGGTGATGGTGTTGTCTGGCATACGTGCTCCTTGGTTGGACGAGTTATTTGTCGGCACCAGCGGGCAGCATGCCACGCTTTTGTGCTTCGTGATCGGGAAGTCGCAGCAACTTGTGTCGCAACACGTCATCGGACAAACGCAGTGTTCGCTCGACCTCGTCGAGCATGCCGCCTTCGGCCATGAGGTTGAAGATGGCGTAGTAGCCATCGCTCTGCTTCTTGATCGGGTAGGCCAAACGACGTCGACCCCACCAATCCGGTGTTCCGTGCACGGAACCTCCGACGCTCGACACGGACTTGGTGATGGAGTTCACCCAACCGTGTGCGGTGTTCTCGTCCAGCGCTCCGCTGACAATCACCATTAACTCATATGGACGCATGTATGACTCCC
Organism: Ilumatobacteraceae bacterium; assembly: GCA_023262255.1. Classification (GTDB taxonomy): domain Bacteria; phylum Actinomycetota; class Acidimicrobiia; order Acidimicrobiales; family Ilumatobacteraceae; genus F1-60-MAGs027. The sequence continues at coordinate 10,411 of JALRBT010000015.1, read as the reverse complement.
TTCGGACACGACCCGTCGGGCCGTGGCCCCGTAAGGGGCAGGGTGGATAGGAACTTTGAGCGTACCGTCACCCAATCACCCTGCCACACCGCTGTTACACGGTGTCTCCGTCTAGCGGTGTGCCGCCGACTTCGCCGATGGTCGTTCAATTTTCGGGGTTGCGGCGCGCACTCGTCGCACACCATGTCGGCGACGACCCCCATACGGTGTGGCCGACAAGAGGTGGTTCCAACCACACGACAAACACACCTCCACGGCGTATCCGGTGAAACACTCCGTGCGGGTGTTTGCTTCCTGAAGTTGGCGTGCCGAGGTAACGCACTTTCCCGCCTTGGGCAGCCGCGGTCCGAACAAATACGTCACGTTGCGGAGTTCGTGCTGACCGCATAGGGGACACGCCGAACGTCGTTGCACTCCGTGGTGTCGAGCCGCGAACACCAGATCGTTGCTCGCGTCGCAGGCGTCGTGGCGTGGAGCGTCACCCGAATGCACGCGCGCAAGATACGCGCGGCGCATCATTCGAAAGTCAATCGTTGCGTCACGGGACGCACCCGTTCGTTTGGTCACGGGCCTCACCGTAGTTGGTTACGACGTGGTCTGCGAAGCCCACCACGCATCGAGACGTCGGCGGATCTCCGTCTCGCCGAGCACTCCCTCGTCGAGGCGAAGCTCCATCAAAAAGTCCATCGCCCTGCCAACGACCGGTCCCGGCTCCACGCCGAGATGTTGCATCACGGCCACACCATCCATCTCCGGGCGTAGAGCGGCCAACTCTTCCTTTTGAGCAAGTTCGCCGATTCGCCCCTCGAGTTCGTTCATGCGCACGTTCAATGCATCCACCTTGCGTTCGCTGCGCGTGGTGCAGTCGCAACGCACGAGAACGTTCAATTCGGTGAGCACATCACCGGCGTCGCGAACGTAGCGTCGAACCGCCGAATCGGTCCAGCCCATCTGGTAGGTGTGGAAACGACCGCTGAGAAACACCAATTCGGACACCTTGCGAATGTCGTCGTTCGAATAGTGCAACTCACGCATTCGCTTGCGGGTCATCTTTGCTCCGACGACTTCATGGTGATAAAAGGTCATGCCTTTTCCCGGAAGCACCTTGCGCGTACGTGGCTTGCCGATGTCGTGGTACAACGCCGCCAACCGCGTGATTCGGAAGTCTCCCGGCATCTCGGGTTGAACGTTCTGAACGACGGCAAACGTATGGGTCAGCACGTCCTTGTGACGATGAATCGGATCCTGCTCGAGCGACAGCGCCGGCAGTTCCGGGAGGAACTGGTCGGCGAGACCCGTCTCCACCGTGAATCGCAAGCCATTGGTGACGTCGGCGGTCACGATCATGCGGTCGAATTCGTTGCGGATACGTTCGGGCGACACGATGCCCAACCGCTGGTTCATCGTTCGCACTGCCGCGACGAGGTCGGTGTCGGGAATCACCCCCAAGGTGGCGATGAACCGTGCAGCACGCAACATGCGCAGCGGGTCGTCGCTGAAACTCTCCTGCGGAGACAGCGGGGTGCGTAGCCGCTTGGCGTGTAGGTCGTCTAGACCGCCGAACGGATCCACCAACTGGGGCGATGCCGCCGTCAGTTCGAGTGCCATGGCGTTGATGGTGAAGTCCCGTCGCGACAGATCGGCGTCAACCGAATCGGAGAACTGGACGTCGGGCTTTCGTGAATCAGGGGAATACGCCTCCGCGCGATGTGTAGTGATCTCCAAGGACCGCTCCCCGCGCAGGGCGGCGATGGTGCCGAACCGCTCACCTTGAGTCCACAGCGAATCCACCCTGTTTTCCAGGAGCGATTTCACCACATCGGGTCGCGCATCGGTGGTGAAGTCGAAATCAAGATCATCGGTGTTGCGACCCAACATCAGGTCACGAACCGTGCCACCCACGATGTAGAGCCGATGGCCCGCCTTCGCGAACGCCTCGGTGATCGGCGCAAGCTCCGCAATCACTGCATTGAAGCGCGCAGGTTGCACGAACTACAGGTTACGGAATGTCAACGCCACTAGCGTTCAGACGTGTCGGCTGTGGTGACCGCATTGCGTGGAAATCGGCGCAGCGTGGAAGAAAAGATTCGCTCCATGTGCGGCGTGGTACGCCTCGGGGACGTCGACACGTACCGTTCACCGGCCGTTGGCGTGAAGGAATCCCGCTGGTTGAAGGATGCCGGTTTCACCGTCGCCCAATCCTTGGTGATGCTTCAGCACACAGGTCGACTTCCGTCCCCTGACACCGCAGCGATTGGGGTGCGTGATGTCACGTCACGTCACGTGCTCTCCCCCAAGCGCGCCGATGTCCTCCACCGACTGCTGGAGATCGATGCTGCATCGTTTTCTTCGCCCTGGAATCTCGATACTCGAACCTTTCACCATGCCTGCCACGCAACGAGTGAACATCGCGTCATCCTCGCCGAGGACGATGCTTCATCGTTGCCCGACGGGTACGCAATCGTCGGACGGGTCGGTTCCCGATCGTATTTGCAACGACTGGCAGTGGCGCCGGAATTTCGCCGCCGTGGTGTTGCACGGGCACTCGTCCACCATGCGTCTCGTTGGGCAGATCTCCGTGGTGCCACCACGATGCTGGTGAACACCGAACCCACGAACACCGCGGCATTGGCGCTGTACCGGTCTCTGGGTTTCGACACGCTCTCGGAGCCACTCGTGGTGCTGGAACGTGCGGTGTATCCCATGCCCGGGTTACCCGCATGACGCCACGCGGCATTCGACATGCCGTTTCCCGAATCCTGCCTGCACTTCTAATCACTGGTGCAACGGTGCTGGTCGCAGAAGATGTGGCAGGCGCCGTGGACTATCGCCTCGAGATGATCACGGGTACGTTCACCGCGCGGATCAACGAACGCTTGATCTTCACGGTGTCACCACCGCGCGACGGTGCAGTGGAGTCGATGTTGACCGATCCTTCATCGACCGCCCTGGTGCAGTTGAGTTCTCCCCTCATCGCGCGTAGTGACGTCATGAACATCGTGGCAGGACAACCCATTACGTCGGAATCGGAAACCGCGATTGCAGGCCCGCTCTTTCAGACGATCTCACTCAACGACGGCACCGCCTACCAACTACTCGTCAGAACATCCGATACCGCGCGACGGGATGGTTCGCTGCGAATTGCCCGAGATGGGCTGCGTGCACTCCGCGTCACACTGACTGCACCATCGGGCCTCGTGGCCGAACTCACCACCTTCGTCAACGTGGTGTCTGCGCGCTCCGTGGCACCGCTTCCCGTCTCGTTCATCGCATCGGCCGACGGAGCACCCTCGCTACAGCCTGATGGAACCATCACCGTCGCAAGCACCACACAGGAAACGCTTCGCGACCTGCGGGACGTGTTGTTCCGTAAGCCACCTGGTGTGCCGATTGGAGTTCGAATCCGACCGGAGGTGCTCGATGGTCTGTCTCGCTCCACCGCGGAAACCGATCGCGCACTCTTCACCGAACTGGCGACGAAACTCCCGGACAATGACGTGCTCGTAGCGACGTTTCGTCCGACGGATGTGGCGTCCTACGCGGCAGCGGATCAGAAGTCTGCCTTTGATGCACAGCTTGTTCGTGGAGAAAGCGTGCTCGATGCGGTGAACGGACCCCGGCTGCCCTCCCGCGCGGTATGGATCAGTGATGCACCGATTGACGCGGCCGGGGTCGATCTTCTACGAACCTTCGGCGTCACCAACGTGGTCATGCTGCCCGATGCGGTTGGTGCATATGGTGTCGACACGAACCCGAGTCGACCGTACGCACTGCGTTCGGCCAGCAACGGTGTGGTTCTCCATCTTGCCGACTCTCGCTACGCAATGCTGCTCGACGTTCCAACCGGTACTGCACACGAGTCGGCGACGGCACTTGCTGCAGAAGTCATCGCTCAGCGCAACGAAATCGCGAGTTCCTCTGTTGGAGCTTCGGCACTCGCGGCACGACACGTGGTGATCGCGAGCGCAAGCGGTGTACCGGCAGAACCATTGATTGCGTCCATTCTCCTTCGGCACCTACGCAATGCTCCCCAGATCGAACTCCGACGACTCGGGGATTTTGCGCCGACGTTGGAAGGTCTGGCACGGATTGATCCACCCGTCGTACCGAAACTCGACATCGCAACCATCCAGAGACGCACCAACGATGCACTCGCATCGGTGGAGTCGGTGCGTGATGTCATCGCCACCAACGACGGTGTGGCAGACCGTTGGGTGGAACTCATCGACGTTGCCAACGACACCACGATCACGGAATCAGAGCGTGATGCCTACATCGATGGTGTACTCGCTCGAGTTGTGGCAGTGCGAAATGCGGTTGCACTTCCGGAACGTTCGTTCACCTTCGGTAGTCGCGAAAGCGAATTGCGCATACCGCTCCTGAATCAGAGTGAATTCACCGTGTCACTTCGACTACAACTCGCAAGTCCGACCGGAAAAATGTCGTTTGCACCCAGTTCCCTCGACGTAACCCTGCCCGCAGGTGAGCAACGAGAAATCATCATCAACGCAACGGCCCGAGCAAACGGACTGATTCCCGTGGAACTTTCCCTACTCAGTCCTGCTGGCGTCGTGATGGACGTCGCCGAAGTACGCATCCGGATGAATGCCCTGGCGGGGCTGGGTCGAGGTGTGAGTCTGGTATTCCTCGTGCTTCTACTGGCATGGTGGATCATCCATGCCCGCCGCGCACGCCGAAAGAAAACGACCAGGCAGCACCCCGCACTACGCTCGCAGTCATGACCGTACGCATCGTTACCGATTCCGCCTGCGACCTGCCACAACACCTGGTCGACGAGTTGGGCATCACCATCGTTCCCCTCACCTTCAGCTTTGGCAGTGAAGAGTTCACCGATCGTGTTTCGCTCACCACCAGCGAGTTCTGGGCCCGCTGCTCGACCAGCCCGGTTCTGCCACAAACCGCAGCGCCATCCCCCGGCAAGTTTTCCGAGGCGTTCACCAGGTTGGCCAACGAGGGTGCCACCGCCATCCTCGTCGTGACCTTGTCGGCCGAGCTCTCCGCCACCAAACAGGCTGCCGAGCAGGGTGCACAGGCCGCCGCGCTCACGATCCCCATACGCATCGTCGACAGCCGATCCGCGTCGATGGGTGAAGGCATCAACGTGGTCGCCGCGGCGCGGCTGGCCAAGAACGGCATGGGGGTCGATGATCTCGCTCGCACGGTGACCGATTTGGCCGGTCGAACCCGGGTGTGGGGTGCATTGGACACGCTCGAAAACCTGAAAAAGAACGGTCGTATCGGTGGTGCAAAGGCACTTCTTGCCTCTGCACTGGCGATCAAGCCAATCATCACGGTGGATGACGGCAAGGTTGCCGAAGGCGGCAAGGAACGCACCCGAAAAAAGGCGCTCGCCTTCGTCATCGACAAATTCCGCGAGGCGGGAAACGTCTCCAACGTGGCAGTGCTCCATGCACAGTGTCCCGATGTGGATGCGTTCGTTGCGCAACTCCGTGAGATCTACTCCGGCGAGATCATCGTCGGCGACATCGGTTCCGTGATTGGTTCACATACTGGTCCGGGAACCATCGGCGTTACGTATCACGTGGAGTAATTCCACCATCTGCAGGGTGCGCAGAACTAGCGTCTCCCCTCAGTCATGTCTGCCGCCGAACTCGAACCGGGGTTCATTGGCGACCGATACCGGCTGGAACGACTCATCGCTCGCGGAGGCATGGCGGAGGTGTGGCTCGGCCACGATACGTTCCTCGACCGGCAAGTTGCCATCAAGGTTCTCAAGCGCCATATCGCCCGCGATGAGACGGCAATCGAGCGATTCCGTCGCGAGGCCCTGGCGTGTGCGGGACTGAATCATCCGAACATCGTCGCCGTCTACGACTCGTTCGCGCACGACGGTTTCCAGGTGGTGGTCATGCAATACGTGCAGGGTCGAAGTCTCCGCGACCTTCTCGACAAAAAGAAGAAACTCACGCCTGGTTTGTCCATCATGATGGGTGCGGCCATTGCGTCGGCGCTGGACGCAACACACCAACACGGGTACATCCATCGTGACGTAAAGCCGGGGAACATCCTCGTGCGCCCCGACGGACACTTCTTGCTGGCCGATTTCGGAATCGCCAAGGCGATCACTCCATCCGAGGGCAGCGATCTCACCAGCGACAACATCATGATGGGCACCGCCAAGTACTTATCACCCGAGATCGTGCGCGGAAGGCAACTGGATGGACGGGCCGACCTCTACAGCCTCGGCCTCGTGCTCTATGAGTGTTTGTCCGGAAAAGTGCCGTTTTTGAGCGATAATGACGCCGATACGGCCCTGGCTCGACTCCAGCGGGAACCGACCGACCTTGGGCACCTGCGCCCGACACTGTCACCTCGACTGGTTCGGGTCGTACACAAACTGTTGGCTCGAAATCCTGATCATCGATACCAAACCGGGGAAGCAACCCGCGTTGCGCTCCTGGAGGCGTTGCGTGACGAGCGCGATGATCACACCGCCCTCACGCCACCGGCGGGACAACGCGTGATCCTGGAGCGTGCGACCACCACCACACGCACCAGCGTCCGTGCTCCGCTCAAGCCGTCACGTCGACTTTCGTTCGGTGGCTTATGGCGAAGCACCACCACGAGGCTGTTGCTTGCCACGCTCATCCTCACTGGTCTGGTCATCACCGCCGTGTTGCGCACGCGTGATCCTGAAAACGTCGCAGTCCCCGAGGTTGTCTCGGAAGTGGTCACCCCGCCGATTGCTTCGGGTCCTGCGACGATTTCCGCAATCAACTCGTTCGACCCGAACGGCGATGACGGTGTCGAGAACGAAGAACTCATCGGTGCGTTGGTCGACAAGAATCCACAATCGTCGTGGGCCACATCCTGTTATGCGGACAAGTTCTTCGGAACCAAAGAGCGGGTTGGCGTACTCGTCACCCTGAGCGGGGCTGGAACTGGAACGCTCCGGGTGAACTTCGCCAACGGTCCGACGGGTACGGAAATCTACGGTGTTGCATCCACTCCGCCGTCTGGTTTCGACGGATGGGGTGCTCCCCTAGCCAAGGATTACCAGACTCGTGGCAAAATTGTGAAGTTTTCTGTCACTACTCCGGTCACGCATCTTCTCATCGTGTTGACAGAAATCGGCAAGAGTGCTGCGTGCAGTGCTACCAACCCGTACCAGGGTCGTATCAACGAGGTGGCGTTCGTTCCCGCGTAATTTTCGTCAGCGTTAGCCTGACGTCGTGGTCGGCAACCCGCTTCGTGATCCCGAGTTTCCGCGCAAGACCGTCGATTTCATCGACCGGATCGTTGGTGCCGTCCGGGATCGAACCACGCGCCCCATCGTCGCCGTCACTCGTGGTGTGGTGTTCGGCTCACTCATTGCGGTGGTCTCGATCGCACTCGTGGCGCTTTCCCTCATCGCCGTGATGCGCGGTGTCCAGGAGTTGTTAGAAGTGGTGCTCAGTGAGCGCCGTGCCGTATGGGTGTCATACTTCGTCGTTGGCGCAGCGTTTATCCTCGTTGGGGCATTCCTGCTGCGAGCCAGGCACTCCGACGAGAAAGAGCAACCATGACCACCCATCCACATCGCAACGTGATCATCATCGGGTCGGGTCCGGCCGGACTTACGGCCGCCATCTACGTGGCGCGGGCTTCGCTCTCACCCCTCCTCATCGAGGGTGAGCCATCCTCCACATCCGACCAACCCGGCGGCCAGTTGATGCTGACCACGGAAGTGGAGAACTTCCCCGGCTTTCCGGAGGGGGTGCAGGGTCCGGAATTGATGCAACGCATGCGTGACCAAGCAGCACGCTTCGGAGCCGAATTCCTGACAGAAAAGGCAACAAAAATCGACTTTTCTTCGCATCCGCATCGGGTGTGGGTTCGTGACGATGAATACACCGCCGATGTGGTCATCGCCAGCACCGGTGCGCGCTCGCTCATGCTTGGATTGGAGAACGAAGCGCGACTGATCGGTCATGGTGTCTCGACCTGTGCGACGTGCGATGGTTTCTTTTTTCGTGGACAAGAAATAGTCGTGGTTGGTGGCGGTGATTCCGCAATCGAGGAAGCATCGTTCCTCACGAAGTTCGCCTCCAAGGTCACCATCATCCACCGTCGCGACAAGTTTCGCGCCTCCAAAATCATGCAGGAACGCGCCCTTGCAAACCCCAAGATCTCGGTGCGGTGGAACGCTCAAGTAACGCGCATCGTCGGTGAAGCGAAGTTGTCGGCAATCGAAGTAACCGACACTGTGACTGGCGCAACCGACACCATGAACATCGGCGGTCTCTTCGTGGCCATCGGTCATCGTCCGAACACGGACGTATTCGCGGGCGTCCTCGACATGGATGACAACGGCTATCTCGTCACGCAACCAGGTTCGTCACGAACCAACGTTCCCGGTGTGTTTGCATGTGGCGACGTACAGGATCACACGTATCGACAAGCAATTACCGCCGCAGGTTCCGGCTGTATGGCCGCAATCGATGCGGAGCGCTGGCTGGAGCACCACCACGGATCTGCAAACAAGTAGCGTGGCGCGCATGTCCGGTAACGTAATCACCCTCACCACCGCAAACTTCGACGAAACGATTCGCTCGGCAACCACACCCGTTCTGGTGGATTTCTGGGCCGAGTGGTGCGGTCCGTGCAAGCAAATCGATCCCGTCATCCGTGAAATCGCTACCGAACAGGCCGGCGCTCTCACCATTGCAAAACTCAATGTCGATGATCATGGCGACATCGCCATGCGATTCAAGGTCATGAGTATTCCGACGATGATCGTGTTCAAGAACGGCGAGGCGGTCGACACCCTGGTTGGCGCCCGCGGCAAAGCAGCGCTTCTGCGCGACCTGGCACCACACCTCGGCTAGTTACCCACAAGGCTTTCCCCAGCCTTATCCACAGGTTGGGGACACCGTCAGGTAGACGGTGAGACTCGTAACGGGGCTCAGGCGCCGAGAATCGTCCGTGCGATTCGCTCCAGATCCGTAAGGTCGGCAAATTCGACCGTCAAGCGGCCACGGGTAGAGCGTGTGGGTGGAGCAACTTCCACTCTCGTCGCCAAATGTTCGGCCACTAGATGTGCAACGTCGTTCAGGGCGGGATCACCGGCAACCGCGTGGCGTTTACTGCCGTGTTTCTTGCGTACTGATGTACCAGAACTGGTAATCAATGCTTCGGTCGCCCGAACCGAGAGTGCCTCTCGCACGACCTGTTGTGCAAGTCGTTCCTGCTGGGCACGATCTGTGACACTGAGAAGCACCTTGGCGTGACCCGCCGACAAGCGACGATCGGCAATGAGCTGTTGTACCGATGCCGGTAGGGCCAGCAGGCGAATCGAGTTGCTGATGGTGACACGATTCTTCCCCACTCGAGCCGCCAACTGATCGTGGGTCAATCGAAAATCTTCGAGGAGTTGCTGGTATGCCGCGGCTTCTTCCAGTGGTCCCAAGTCCTCGCGATGTACGTTCTCGATGAGCGCTTGTTCTGCGGAGCCAATGTCGTTGGTATCACGCACAATCACCGGAACATGGGTCAGCCCGGCTCGTTGTGCGGCCTTGAGACGGCGCTCACCGGCAATGAGTTGGTACGAGCCGGGCGTGACGGTGCGTACGAGCAGGGGTTGCAGTACCCCTACGGCACGTATCGACGCCGCAAGTTCGGTCAGTGCCTCATCGTCAAAGTGTGTGCGCGGTTGATGCGGATTTACCTCGATTGCCGAAAGGGTCACCTCGGTGAGTCCACCTGTGACGGGTGGCACACCTCCCCCACTTGGGATCAGCGAGCCGAGCCCTTTTCCGGATTTAAGACCGGCCATTGACTACCTCCTGTGCAGCTGCCATATACGACTTGGCTCCCACACCCGAGGGGTCGAGTACCACTGCAGGCTGACCGTGGCTGGGGGACTCGGCAATTTTGACCGTTCGTGGGATCACCGTTTGAAGGACTTTTGCGCCGAAGTGCTGTCGCACCTCTCGCACCACATCCGCAGACAGTTTGGTTCGGTTGTCGTACATCTGGCACAAAATCGTGCTCACGTGCAACGTTGGATTGAGGTTTTTGTTCACCAGTTCAATGTTTCGCAAGAGCTGAGCAAGTCCTTCCAGGGCGTAGTATTCGCACTGCACCGGCACCAACACTTCGGCGGCGGCGGTCAGGGCATTGACGGTCAGCAGACCGAGTGATGGCGGACAGTCAATGAACACGTAGGCGTAGTCGGCGGCGACTCGTTCAATGGCCTTGCGGAGTCGTGTCTCGCGACCCATCATCGGCACGAGTTCGATCTCTGCGCCAGCCAAATCCAGATTTGCGGGCACCACAAACAACCCTTTTACTGCACTCGCCTGCACCACGTCGACAATTGGTGTTTCATGCAGCAGGACGTCGTAGACGCTGTTGTTGAGCGACCGAATGTCGATTCCCAGTCCAGTTG
>JALRBT010000159.1 GCA_023262255.1 Ilumatobacteraceae bacterium | reverse complement strand
AGCCCGAGTGGGTGAGTTCATCCAACTGCGGCGTGACATTCACCGTCACCCCGAGTTGGCGTTTGAAGAACACCGTACGTCTGAATTGGTAGCAACCAAGCTTGAATCATGGGGCTATCAGGTTCACAGAGGCCTGGGCGGTACAGGTGTTGTGGGCACACTTCAGCGCGGCACCAGCACGCGCAGATTAGGCCTGCGTGCCGACATGGATGCCCTGCCCATTCAAGAGGCCAGTGGCGCCGAATGGTCGAGCACCAAGCCCGGACTGATGCATGCCTGCGGCCATGATGGCCACACTGCCATGCTGTTAGCAGCCGCCCATGAACTGGCGTCATACCGCGTTTGACGGCGTGTTGCACCTCATCTTTCAACCGGCCGAAGAAGGCGGTGGCGGCGCGCTGCGTATGATGCAGGACGGTTTGTTCGAGCAGTTCCCCTGCGACAGCATCTATGCCATGCACAACATGCCGGGCACGCCTGTAGGGCACTTCGTGTTTCGCGAAGGCGCGGCCATGGCGTCGAGCGATTACGCCACCATCCGCATCCACGGCACCGGTGGCCACGGTGCCATGCCGCACCGCGCCAATGACCCCGTGGTGGCCGCCGCTTCGCTGATCATGGCGCTGCAAACCGTGGTCTCACGCAATGTGGACCCACTCCAACCGGCAGTGGTCACAGTCGGTTCGATTCAGGCAGGCAAAGCCAACAACGTCATCCCCGACACCGCCCAGCTTGAGATCAGTGTTCGTGCGCTCGACCCGCAGGTGCGCGTTCACATGCGCCAACGTCTGCACGAGCTGGTGCAACTACAGGCGCAAAGCTATGGCGTTAAAGCGCACATTGACTGGCGCGACGGCTATGCCGTGCTGGTCAACGATACGCAATGCACCGCCCAAGCGCTGCAAGTGG
>JALRBT010000158.1 GCA_023262255.1 Ilumatobacteraceae bacterium | reverse complement strand
TAGAGCATCGGACTCTTAATCCGCAGGTCCTCGGTTCGAATCCGAGGGGGGGCACGACACTCATCCGATCCGCGATTGCTTCGTTCACCTGGTCGTTCACCTCGTGTCGGTAAGGTGACGACATGTCCCGTCTGCAACTTGCCCTCAACGTCGACCACCTCGACACCGCAATCGCCCACTACACGAAACTCTTCGGAGTGGCGCCGGCCAAGATACGTCCGGGCTACGCAAATTTCGCCATCAGCAATCCCCCGCTCAAACTCGTACTGATCGAGAACCCAGGTGCGGACGACTCGATCAACCATCTCGGTGTCGAGGTGCAGTCTGTCGACGAGGTTCGCTCCGAGCACGCCCGTGTGACGAACGTGGGGCTTCCGACGTTCGTCGAGGGTGAGACCACCTGTTGCTATGCGGTGCAGGACAAGTTCTGGGTCGAGGGTGGGGACCACAAGTTCGAGGTCTACACCGTGCTCGCAGATGCAGAACAGATGAAGAACACTCCGAAGTCTGCGACGGACGCGCAACAGCCGGAAATGTGCTGCGCGCCGTCGCCGACGGACGTCTCCATCTCCGCGCGCGTCTAGTCGCAAGTCATCATTCCCGTGCCGTCGGGTCGCTCTTGGTTGCGCCTTGACGCACTCGGCATTCTCACGATCGTCGTTTACGGCACGTGGTTCTACGGGTTCGGGGTGCTGTTCGAGGATCTCACCGTCGTCCACCGAGTTTCCTCCGGAATGCTCGGACTGACCTATGGCGCGGCGAACTTGTTGGCCGGAGCCGGAGCCATCGCAACCGGCCGCCGTCTCGACACCATCGGACCACGAGCCGTCCTGGGAATCATCGGCCCGATAGGCGCCTGCATCTATGCCGCCAGCGCGAATTTCTCCGGCACGACGTTCCTGATTGCGTACGCCCTCGGGGGCGGCGT
>JALRBT010000157.1 GCA_023262255.1 Ilumatobacteraceae bacterium | reverse complement strand
GGTGAGCGCTCGACCCACGTGCTGAACGCCGTCTCGCCTGCCTGGACGTCGAGCCTGGCGATGGCGCAGTGGATCGTGGATCGGATCGAGGCCTAGCGCGACGCGGCAACCAGCGCCTGCAACAGCTGGAGTTGACGGGGATCATCCCTGGCCGTGTCCTCCGGATGCCACTGCACGGCAAACGCCCACCCCGGCGACTTGATCGCGAGCGCCTCGATGGTGCCGTCCTCGGCGCGGCCTATGACCTCAAGGCCCTCCCCGAGCCGGTCGATGCACTGGTGGTGATAGCAGGACACGGTGATGGGTCCGGCAACGAATCCGGGCATGTCGCCAGTGACCACGACGTCATGGACGACGTGCCGGTGATGGGCATCCATGTGCTGCACCAGCGTGCCGCCGCGCGCGACGTTGACGACGTGCAGGCCACGGCAGACAGCGAGGGTCGGGATAGCGCGGTCGAGGCAGTACGTCGCCAGGGAGATGTCGGCCTCGTCCTGCAGAGCATCGACGTCGTACACCTCCGGGTGGATGTCAGTTTCGCCGTAGAGCCGGGGATCGATATCCGCGCCGCCGGCGAGCAGGACACCGTCGATGCCGGTCAAGCGAGTCGCCCAATCCATTCCGTCCGGGCCGTCTGCCGGGAGCAGCGTGATGGGCTCCGCTCCCGCGAGCCACAGTGACTCCAGCAGTGCGCGCGCGGACACGACCGCGGCGTACCGCGTGGCCGACGTGTGCTCGGCAAAACGGCCGAGCAGTGCGATACGGGGTCGAGTCACTCCGGCAGGGTAGTGCGGCCGGTGGCATGCTGACGAAATGAATCAGCAGGAGCTGGAGAACTACGAGCGCGAGATCAGCACTCTCCTCGGTGCCTGGGCGGTGGGCAGCGTCATCAAGGGCACCGCGATTGCCCTGCTCGGGCGACGCACGGGGCGCAGGCAGTGGGTTCGCTTCGG
>JALRBT010000156.1 GCA_023262255.1 Ilumatobacteraceae bacterium | reverse complement strand
CTGGCGGGCTCGCCCGCTCCGGTGGCGATCATCCAGCACCCCGATGTCAAGCGCATGTTGCTGACGATGAAGGCGCACACCGAGGCCGCGCGCGCGCTGGCCTACTGCACGGCCGCGACCAGCGACCTGGCGCACCATGCCTCTGACGAGGCGGTGCGGCGCGAGCACCTGGCGATCTACGAGTACCTGGTGCCGGTGGTCAAGGGCCATTCGACCGAGCTGTCGATCGAGCTGACCAGCCTGGGCGTGCAGGTGCACGGCGGCATGGGCTTCATCGAGGAAACCGGCTGCGCGCAGTACTACCGCGACGCCAAGATCCTGACCATCTACGAAGGCACCACCGCCATCCAGGCCAACGACCTGATCGGCCGCAAGATTGCCCGCGAACAGGGTGCCACCATCAAGGCGGTGATCGCCGAGATGCGCGCTGATGCGGCCAGGCTCGATGGTGACCTGGCAGCGATCGGTGCCCGCCAGCAGGCAGCGATCGATGCCGTGGACAAGGCTGTCGACTGGATCGTTGCCAACTTCAAGAGCGACCCCAAGGCGACCCATGCCGGTGCCGTACCTTTCCTGTTCCTGCTTGGCATCGTTGCCGGTGGCTGGCAGATGGGGCGGGCCGCGGTGATTGCCCGCAGCAGAATGGCCGGTGGCGACAGCGATCCGTTCTGGGCGGCCAAGCTGGCGACTACCCGCTTCTTCGCCGATCATTTCCTGACCCAGGCGGCGGGCCTTGCCGAGTCGGTCGTGGCGGGGGCGGCAGGCGTGCTGGAGATCGCCGACGACAGTTTCTGATAATAAGTCGCCGCTTAAAATCCTAAAGGCCCACGATTGTTGTTATAATCATGGGCTTTTCAACCTTGCCCTACCGCAAACGCATGGCGGAGGGTTCATCCCAAAAGGAGTTTGCATGCGCCATTACGAAATCTGCTTTATCGTCCATCCGGACCAAAGCGAACAAGTGCCCGGCATGGTCGAG
>JALRBT010000155.1 GCA_023262255.1 Ilumatobacteraceae bacterium | reverse complement strand
ACAATCAAAGCAGGCGACATGGTTACTATCGCAGGCGTTTACCGTCTGAACGTAGCAACCCGCGAGCCGATCCTCGACGCTTCAGGCAACCAAGTTCTCTGGACTGGTACTGTGCTTCAGGACGTGACTATCGCTGGCAATGCCGCGACTATCACTGTATCTGGCGCTGCTATCTACGAAGCCAATGGTCAGTACAACAACGTAAGCGTAGCTCCGGCTAGCGGTGATGTTGTTACCATCTTGGGCGCTGCCTCTACTCTGTACCAGCCTAACCTGTTCTACACTAAGCAGGCATTCGGCATCGGTACTGTGAAGCTGCCTAAGCTGTACAGCACTGACACCATTGCTACTACCAGCGATGGCTTCTCCATCCGCGTATCCAAGTACGCAGACGGTGATGCAAACACCCAGAAGATTCGTTTCGATCTTCTGCCTGCATACGCTTGCTTCAACCCGCTCTTCGCGGGCCAAGGCTTCGGCGTATAATTGCTAAAATGAGGATGGGGGCTTCGGCCCCCTGAATCTTTATGGCGAAACCAGCGAAGGGAAAAGCAAAAGTTAAGGTCACAGCATCCGGCAAGAAGGTCTCCTACGGGCAGGCTGGAGATGCTGAGGATGGAGGGCCACGAGTACGCGCCGGAACAAGCAAGGGCGACTCTTATTGCGCTAGGTCTTTGGGGATCAAGAAACGGCTTCCTAAAGACAAACAGAACGATCCAAACACGCCAAACAATCTAAGTCGTAAGCGCTGGCGATGCAAAGGCGCTAAATCAGTCAGGTACGAATAATGGCTACTGTCGCTCAAGTCGCAAAAGCATCCTTACAGAGGATCTTGGTACAAGCATCTGAAGCTCCACTTGAGCCGGATGAGTATCAGGATTTTATCTTTGCTATGAATAACTATATGGCCCAACTAGACGCTCAAGGCATTAGTTTGGGTTATACGCAGGTTTCTGATCTGGGAGATACTGTTACTATCCCAACAGGGGCTTTGCGAGGCTTGATTGCTAATATG
>JALRBT010000154.1 GCA_023262255.1 Ilumatobacteraceae bacterium | reverse complement strand
GAGCTACCAGCGCGAATACTGGGAGACGACCCTAGAGGACAGTGCCAACCACGATGACATCGACCGGTTTGAGGTGCTGGAATACTGGGGCATTCTCGATAAGGAACTGGCTGAAGAGGCCGACTTCGATCTGCCGGAAGGCATGGAGGATCGGGATCAGGTTCAGGTCAACGTCTGGACCTGCAACGGGCAAATCCTTCGACTGGTTTTGAACCCCTTCACGCCCACCCGCATTCCCTACGCCGTCGTGCCTTATGAACTGAACCCCTACTCAATCTTTGGGATCGGGGTCGCCGAAAACATGGAAGATACGCAGCTGCTGATGAACGGCTTCATGCGTATGGCCGTCGATAACGCAGCCCTGTCCGGCAACCTCATCATTGAAATGGATGAGACGAATTTGGTGCCGGGGCAGGACCTCAGCGTCTATCCGGGCAAAATTTTCCGGCGGCAGGCCGGCGCGCCGGGCCAAGCAATCTTTGGCACCAAGTTCCCGAACGTCAGCCAAGAACTGGTGATGATGTTCGACAAGGCCCGCCAGCTGTCGGACGAAAGCACGGGTATCCCGTCCTATGCTCACGGCATCGGCGGGGTGATGGGTGTGGGCCGGACTGCCTCCGGCATGTCGATGTTGATGGGGGCTGCGGCTCAGAACATTAAGGCTGTTGTCCGCAACTTCGATGACTATCTGCTAACCCCGCTTGGAAAGGCCCTCTTTGCCTTCAACATGCAGTTCAACTTCGACCGCGAGTTCGCCAAGGGCGATCTTGAGGTCAAGGCGCGGGGGACCGAAAGCCTCATGCGTAACGAGGTCCGGTCACAACGCCTCCTGCAGTTCATGCAGATGACCGCCAACCCAACGATGGCTCCCTTTGTTAAGTATGACTACATCCTGCGCGAACTGGCGGCGTCCATGGACTTGGACGAGGAGAAGATACTCAACGATCCTCGTGAAGCGATTATCCAAGCCAAGATGATGGCCGAAATACAGGCTCTGATGCCCCAACAACCGGCTCCGCCTCAGCAGGCCGCAGGCGGGCCTCCTAGCCCAAATGACCCAACCGGAACCGGCAATGGCAACATTGCTCCGGGGGCAGCCCC
>JALRBT010000153.1 GCA_023262255.1 Ilumatobacteraceae bacterium | reverse complement strand
AACAGGACCGCGCCTTCCACCGTGCTGAGCGCAGGCGTGAGGAAAAACAGACTGCTCACCCGCGCTGCTACCTGCCGCTGTAGGAGCCACAACATGATGAGTACGGCGGCAATCGACAACACCACGACTGCCCATGTGAGTGACAGCCAGAACCGGGTCGTCATCTCGACGTCGAACCCTTCGTAGGCAATCGATCCCACACCAAGGGCAACGGCGGCCGATACGTACTGCACCGCCGTGCCACGCAAGAGTGGCATCGCGCCACCCTTTGCGCGTTGCACGAGAGTGCCGGCCGACATACCGAGCACCGATACCGCCATGGCGATAAGGGCACCAGCCGTGACTCCGCTCACGCCGGCGTCGAGACGATCGACGACCACGGCCGCCACTCCCCCTACACCGAGCCCGACACCGATCCACTGACGACGTGTGAGTCCCTCACCCAAAAGCACGAGTGCGGCTACCGACGTGATCACCGGATGCAATCCGGCGATGAGAGCCGCTAGGCCAGACGGAAGATTCCAACTCGACGCGATGAACACGCCGCCGAGGTACACGCCGTGCAGGAAGAACCCAGCCACCGCCGCCCACACGATGTGTTCACGGGTCAACCGAGGTGCATCGGTCGCTCGGGCCCACACCGACAGCACCGCGGCAGCGATAACGAGCCGCAAGAAGAGGAACGTGAGTGGTCCGGCGTCGCGTGTGCCGTACCGGGCGACGATGAAACCCGTGCTCCAGAGGAGCACGAACATCACCGGCGCGACTTGCGCCGGTGAGACGCGAAGCGGGCGGGCCGAAGCCCGCCCGCCTGCGTTCTCCGAAGGAGAAGCCTGATCGATCAGGCTCCACCCTCTTGGAGTTCGACGGTGATTGGGCTGTAGCCCGAGCCCTTCGTGTCGACACCGAGACCGTCGAGGATCGCGAGAGCCTCGTTCACGATGTCGTTGGTGTAAGAGTCGGCGTCAGGAGCCGCGGTGAGGACGGTCGAACCCTCGAGGTTCTTCGTCTCCTGCGACAGAGCCGCCGTGCGGTCCCAGGCCGCCTTGTCGATGACACCAGCACCACCAGTGGCCGGCCAGATGAGCTTGTTGACCTCGTTCATCTGCCACAGCTGGTGCGAAGCACCGAGCATCGAACCCTTCGATACGACGATGTCGGCACAGCC
>JALRBT010000152.1 GCA_023262255.1 Ilumatobacteraceae bacterium | reverse complement strand
GCGAACGCCGTATGACAATCCCCTTGGCCGTTCTCATCCAGTTCGGAGGTTGCTGGGTGGTGGTACTCGGCGGTGTGCTCGAGGTTCAATCCAGCCACGGCCTCGGCGACCGTCGCGACAGGCTGACCGTCGACGGAGATCCACTCCCCTTCGATCCTGAGTGAGGCCCGATCGAGATCGCGGGTTGTGGCGAACTCGGAGAGGATCTGATCGGCAACCCCTCGGCAGGCGGCGACGACGGCTCCACCCGACATCCACGTCTGGCGCGAGGCGGACGTGGATCCGGCCGAGCCGACATCGGTATCGATCGACTCGAACTCGACGTCCGCGAGTCCGAGTTCGGTACGGGCAATCTGCATGGCGATGGTGATGAAGCCCTGCCCGACTTCCGCCGTCGCGAACTTGAGCAACACCCGACCCTCACGGATGCGACACCTCGCGGTCGCGAAATCGTCGAATCCCTCGGAGTACATGAGGTTCTTGATCGAGACCGCCATGCCGACGCCGCGGACCATGCTGTCATCGGCCGTCAATCCGGCGCCACCAGGGCGCGAGAGCACGTGGTCCCCCGCGTCCTCATCAGGCATGGGAAGTGCCATGGTCTCGCGGATACAACGGGCGACCGGGGCGACATTGTCGATCCGCTGGCCAGTGATCAATCGATCCCCTGTCTCCATCGCGTTCATAAGACGGAGCTCGACAGGATCCTTGTCGCAGGCCTCGGCGAGAAGATCCATTTGGCGCTCGTGTGCGAAACAGGCCTGAACGACTCCGAATCCACGCATCGCCCCACACGGCAAGTGATTGGTCCGCACCGCGTAGCCATCAACCACGGCGTTCTCGCATCGGTAGGGGCCCTGGGCGTGGGTTACGGCGTTGATGAGCACCGCCGAGGAGGTCGAGGCGTACGCGCCCCCATCGAGGACGAAGCGCGCCTCCACCTTGCGGAGGGTGCCGTCACGATCAGCGTGGTGTCGCATCCAGATGGACGCCGGGTGACGATGAACGTGTCCGAGAAAGCTCTCAGCCCGCGAGTAGGCCGCGCGCACCGGCCGTTGGGTGACCAAAGCGAGAAGACTCACGTGCACCTGTAACGAGATGTCCTCACGCCCCCCGAACGCCCCGCCGACGCCACCCAAGGTCAGTCGGACACGATGTTCCGCGAGACCGAGGCAACT
>JALRBT010000151.1 GCA_023262255.1 Ilumatobacteraceae bacterium | reverse complement strand
CGTTGTTGTTGTGCACCTCCGGCACCGCAACGGCCAACTTCCACCCGGCGGTGATGGAGGCGTCGCACGCGGAAGTTCCGCTGTTGGTGCTCACCGCCGATCGGCCGCCCGAACTGCAGGGTGTTGGTGCACCGCAAACCACCGATCAGCAACGTTTGTACGGCACGTCCGTGCGTCTGTTCGTCGATGTTGGGATACCCGACGACGAGCGGAAGGTCGACTGGCGTGGGATCGCATCGCGCGTCCTCGTCGCGTCGGTCGGTGACCGACCGGGCCCAGTGCATGTGAATCTGCCGTTTCGTGAGCCACTGGTGGGAACCATCGACGAACTGCCGGCGCGCACGATGGCGTCGACAGCGTCCCCGCACGCCCGTACGCGCGCGTCGCGCCACGTGCTACCGGCGACTCGTTCGACGCCGGTGGGAACCGAAATCCTCGCGAAATTGGCCAAGCGACTGAGTGGAAGACAGGGCGTGATCATTGCCGGGGACCGTGCCGGTTCCCCGACCGCCATCTCCCGGCTCTCGACGACATTGGGTTGGCCGGTGTTCGCCGATCCGCTGGGTGGCTGTCGCAACGAAAACGAGTTGTCGATTCGTCATGCCGATGGCTGGCTACGTGACGATGCGCTGGCGAGCAAATTCACCCCGGATGTGATCCTTCGTTTCGGTGCGCTGCCGGCGTCCAAGGTGGTGAACACCTGGTTGCGCGAGTGCGGTGCGGAGGTCGTGGCCGTCACCGAATCTCCGTACCTGATCGATCCGGATCGTCGAGTTTCCATGCATGTGTTCACCGACGCCGAAGCGCTGTGTCGGGATGTGGGTGCGATCGTCAGCGCAGCAGACGGCGAGTGGACGCACTCGTGGGCACGGGCCGAGTCGAGGGCGCGCGTGGCTCTGGCCGGCGCCATCGACGTCGAGGGTCGATTGAGCGAACCGTACGTTGCTCGCCTGGTGGTGGAGTCGACGCCACGAGGGGGCAGTGTGGTGGTGTCGTCGTCGATGCCGATCCGCGACGTCGAGTGGTATGCGGGTGCCACCGACCATGTTCGCGTCGTGGCCAACCGGGGAGTCAACGGCATCGATGGCGTGGTGTCGACCGCCATCGGGGTTGCCGTGGGACGCGGCGTTGCGACGACCCTGCTGATCGGCGACGTTGCATTCCTGCATGACAGCAACGGATTGTTGGAT
>JALRBT010000150.1 GCA_023262255.1 Ilumatobacteraceae bacterium | reverse complement strand
CAGAGCGCGCCCGATCGGACGCACGGCGCGGTCCACCGGGCCTCGGAAGGCGCCATCGAGCATCAGTTCCACTCCCCTGCCGGCGCCGCATCCGCGTCGCGCTCCGCGAAATCCTCGACATTGTCCTCAGCGAGGTGCTCGACCACGCGCCCATCGACCGCGTCAACGAGCACCAAGCCTCGGCGCCGTGGCGGCTCTTCCGACGAGTAGGCGAGGACGCGCCACGTCGGCCTGCTGAGAAGCCCGCGCCATACCTGTTGAGCGGAGGCGTGACCCACCGGGAAACCGAGCGCCTGCTGCGCTCGCACCAGGGCCTGAGTCTCGTCAAGGCGCATTCGAGTACCGGCGAGCAGACCGTAGAGACCGAACAGGGTGAGACCCGCGCCGCCGATCGCCAAACCGTCGTTGACCAGCGGGGACTCGGCTGTTCTTGCGGACACCACCGCGGCGATTCCGATCAGTACGGAAGTGACGGCCGGCACGCGTCGCCGGGAGTTGTCGGGGAACCGGTAGGCGCCTGCGGCGAGGGATGGGTCGAGGTCGTCCGGCAACTCGTCGACATGGTCATCGCCACCGGGAGTCGAGCCCGCGGGCGGTGAGGGGTTCCCGCTCATGATTCCGAGACCTTAGGGCCTGTCTCGTCAGTGGGCCACGCTCTCCTCAGACGCTGCGCCGTCTCGTCGAGTGCGACCGGGAGCGTCCTCGTGTTGGCAATCGAAGTCATGAAGTTCGAGTCGCCCACCCAGCGCGGCACGACATGGACGTGGAGGTGCTCAGCGATGGATCCACCCGCGGCGCGCCCCATATTGATCCCGATGTTCACGCCCTCCGGGCTGAACGCCGAGCGGACGGCGATCGTCGCATCGGTGACGATCGCCCAGAGTTCTTTGGTTTCCTCGGCTGTCAGGTCGCACAGGTCGCCGACCTGACGGTACGGCAGAACGAGCAAGTGTCCGGATGCGTACGGGAAGGCGTTCAGGATCGCGAAGCACCTCGTTCCGCGGTGGACGATGTGGGTCTCCTCGTCGGTCTCGTCGGATTCCAGGATGGCGGTGAACACCGACTGCCCGTCGCGGAGCGGCTCGGAAGCCCTCGGCACACCTTGCACGTAGTGGGACCGCCACCCGTTCCAGAGCTGTTCGAAGGCCATGTCAAGCCGTCATGGCAGCGCGGGAGGATTCAGCCACCTCGGAGGTGACGCGCCGCAGGAATTCATCGAGTGCGACGTCACGCTCCACCTCGCCGCCTCGCGGATTCACGCCGACGGTCCC
>JALRBT010000014.1 GCA_023262255.1 Ilumatobacteraceae bacterium | reverse complement strand
TGAGGGTCGCGATGACCGCAGGGGCCCGCGTCGTGAAGGTGGTCGTGATGCTGGGCCACGTCGGGAGTGGAAGCCGCGTGGTGAGGGTCGTGATGACCGCAGGGGTCCGCGTCGGGATGGCCCGCGTCGGGAGGGTGGTCGAGATGGTGCGCCGCGTCGGGAGTGGAAGCCGCGTGGTGAGGGTCGTGATGACCGCAGGGGTCCGCGTCGGGATGGCCCGCGTCGTGAGGGTCGCGCGCCGCGTCGGGACGATCGTCGTGAGGACATTCCGCAAACTGAGGCCCAGCGTCGTCGAGCCGAGGTGTTTGCACGAAAGGGCCCGCGAAAGTACGGGAAGGACAAACCGTTTGGTGATCGCCCTGATCGTGAAGAGCGCATCGTCGATGAAGGTTCCGTTCGGCGCCGCAAGTTCGATGCCGAAAAACGTCCACGTCGAGACGGCGACCGGGGCAAGCCGCGCGGTCATAGCAAGCAAGATGGGCCGCTGTTTCCAACACCACCTGCACTACAGGAACCCTTGGCAGGTGAAGTTCGACGCGCGGTCGG
Source organism: Ilumatobacteraceae bacterium (assembly GCA_023262255.1). Classification (GTDB taxonomy): domain Bacteria; phylum Actinomycetota; class Acidimicrobiia; order Acidimicrobiales; family Ilumatobacteraceae; genus F1-60-MAGs027. The sequence continues at coordinate 26,711 of JALRBT010000014.1, read as the reverse complement.
TGACCGTCGCTACGAGTTCGTGAGTCAGATCGTTTCGAGGGCGTTGGTTGCCTACGATGCCGAGCGCTACCGGGAGGCACTTGGTGTACTTACCCCGGTGCTCGAGGATCTGTGGCTGATTGCCGATGTTCGAGTACTGGCTGGTCGGCTCGAGTATCGCGCGCACCATTGGAAGGCGGCGGCAGAGCATCTGGAGTTCGCCCGTGGCAGCGACCGCGGTGACATGACCAACATGCCGGTCCTCATCGACTGCTACCGGGCTTTGAAGCGTTACGAACTCGTCGACGAGTTGTGGAACGAGCTCAAGGAAGCATCGCCCCACCCGATGATCATGGCCGAGGGTCGTGTTTCGGCGGCGATGTCGTACGCGGATCGGGGAGACCTCAATTCCGCCATTCGCATCATGACCCACGGCGCCGAGCCACGACAAGTGCAGCCACACCATCTCCTCGAGTGGTACGTGCTGGGTGATTTGCACGATCGAGCGGGTGACCCGGTGACGGCCAAGCGCTACTTCGTCAAGGTTGCCCATAGCGACGCCAAGTATTTCGACGTGGAAGCGCGACTCGCCGGTCTCGGCGAGTAGCAGTTCTCGGTACACGGAGCACTCAGCAAGAAAGTTCGACCAAGAAGGCAACCTCGTACACACACCTCGGTGACTGTTTCCTACGGTCGCCGAAAGGAGTGCTCATGGCAAAACGAGCAGCACGCATCGCCCGCGGGGCAGAACAAAAGTCGGGAGTCTCCACGAATCTGGCGTTGGTGCGCGGGCGACTCGTGGCCTTGCCCACCGTGCGCGTGATCGACCGACATCAGCGTGCAACGACCTTCGATGTGGCCACCGTGGTGAACGGTCGTCGCGCCGTGGTACCCGTGGTGGCGCTCAACATGGATCTACCGATCATCAAGGTTGGTGACGTGGTGACCGCCTTCGGACACGTTCGACGCCGTTTCTTTCGGGTCGGTGCGCGCACCCAGAGAGTGACGGAACTCTTGGCCGAGCAGATCGTGCCTGGTGCGAAGTCACAGCGACTGGAGAAACTGTTCACCTCGGCGTCGGCACGACAACGGGAGTTGCGAACGGCGTCACTCAACTAGGCACGGCGTCACTCCACTAGGCATGGCGCCACGCAACTAGGCGTCGAGCGGACGCATCACCAGCCCCGTGCGAAGTTTGGGGGTGAAGAAGGTGGATTTCGGGGGCATGAGGAGTCGCTCATCGGCGGTACGTCGAATCTCGGTGATGCTCGTCGGTCGGATGAACACCGCCGCGTGCGCATGGCCGGCACGGAGTTGGGCCATGACTTCGTCGAATCCATGCTGGTACGCAACTTCGTGGCTCACGGTCCGGAGCGCGTACTCCAGGCGATCGCTGTCGAGATCGCGCAAGCTATGGAATGCATCGGGTCTTGGGGTGAGCCACCATCCGGCTCCGGAGTCGTCCACCAGACACAGCGAGCCCCGTTGCGCCATCTCCGCAATGATGCGCGAGGTAACACCCCCGCCGACCGGTTCGATTTCGAATCGCGCATTGGCCACACGGCGAAGTTCGTCGGCGGTGATGCCCCGGTACAAACGGTGGATGGCATCGATGCTCAGCTGTTCTTCGACCAATTCTCCGACGTAGGCCATGGTGGTGCCGGCCGCATCCCCCAGGGGCGTGCCGCGCATCTCGTCGCGGTACGTGCGAGCGATTGCGTAGCGATGGTGGCCGTCGGCGATGAGGACGGGAGCCGACGACACGAGTGACGCGATGGAACGGACCCGCAACGGATCAACCACCCGCTCCACACGATGGGTGACGCCGTGCTCATCCGTGAACTCTCCGAGAGGCTCACCGGCGGCGATGAGCGCATCGGTGAGCTGCTCTCGAAGCGAAAGTCCCCACACGGGGGACATGTTCGTGCGTGTGGCGCGGGTGAGATCGAGGCGATCGGTGGTGGCCTTTGGCGTCGTGCGCTCGTGGGGCAATACGCCGTCGGCGCCTTCGTCGACCACTTCGAGGGCACCGATTACGCCGACGGTGTTTCGGCGTTCGCCACGGGCATCGACGAAACTCATTCGATACAGGGTGAACGACGGTCGATCATCCAACTGCAGAACACCCCGGTCGCGCCACGCCGCGAGGGTGGCGGCGGCCTGCTCGTACGGGTGGTCGCCGACGGGCAGGTCGATCGCCACGATGCTGTGGTGGTGCAGCGAGAGCAGTTTGCGTCTTTCGGCATCGCTCAGTACGTCGTACGGCGGAGCGGTCACCAACGAAAGGTCGTGGTTGGGTCCGTATCGGAGTGCTCGAAACGGCACGAAGGTTGGCACCGAACCAGATTGGCAGGTCGACGGTGCCAATCCAAGTAGCGTCGGGTGTGCGTGAAAGCACCGATTCTCTGCGATCTCGACGGTGTGGTCTGGTTGATGCACCAACCGATTCCCGGCTCGGTGGATGCGATCGCTCGTCTGCGGGCGGCGAACCATCGGGTGCTGTTCGTCACCAACAATTCTTCCGCCACCGTGGCGACGCAGGAGGGCGCACTGGCCAAGATTGGCGTTCCCGCGACCGGCGACGTGTGCACGTCGGCCCAGGCGGCGGCGCTGTTGCTGTCTCCCGGTGAGCGAGTGTTGGTGGCGGGAGGCCCGGGTTTGGTGGAGGCCATCGAGAACGTGGGTGCGGTGGTGGTGGCGCGAACTGATGACGACGTCTCGGATGTGGAGTTTGCAGCGAGCGCCGTTGCGATCGACACGGTCATGGCGGGATACCACTCGTCGTTCAGTTACCGCGGTCTCACCCGTGCCGTGACACCCATCTTGGCGGGTGCCCGCCTGGTGGGTACGAATGATGATCCGACGTATCCGACCCCTGCTGGACTCATTCCCGGTGGTGGCGCAATCCTGGCGGCGATCGCCAAAGCCGGTGGTGTTCGCCCGATCATCGCAGGAAAGCCGTTCGCTCCCATGGGGCAACTCGTTCGCCAGCGATTGGGTATCGAAGATCTCGGCGTTGCGTGGATGGCGGGAGACCGTGACTCCACCGATGGCGCCTTTGCGCGATTGGTCGGGGCAAGGTTCGGACTCATGCTCTCGGGAGTGAGCGAGAACCAGGACGATCGCACGGTGGCACCCGACGGCGTCTTCGACAATCTCGCTGCGCTCGCCGATCAGGTGCTGGGCGATTCGTCGGGCGTTTGACGCGTGGCGCGCCCGCAGCGCATCGACCGCGCATTGGTGTCGGCCCGATTGGCTCGCACGCTCGAGGAGGCCCGAGCGCTGATTGCCGACGACCGAGTAACGGTCAACGGTGCACCAGTGTTGAATGAGGCTCGTCAGGTGACGTCGCGCGACCAGGTGGCAGTGATCGAAGTGGCGCGATTCGTCAGTCGTGGTGGACTCAAGTTGGACGCGGCATTGGAACATCTCGGGATCTCGGTGGTCGGCGCTCGAGTGCTCGATGCCGGCGCCTCCACCGGGGGATTCGTGGATTGTCTTCTGCAGCGGGGAGCGGCGAAGGTGGTCGCCTGTGATGTGGGCCGCGGACTTCTCCATCCGAGGATTGCGCGTGACGACCGAGTGGAGGTGCGCGACGAGGTGAATGCCCGTGACATCGGCGCGCTGGTTAGCGACGGAACGCTGTCGGGTGACTTCGATCTCGTCGTTGCCGACTTGTCGTTCATTTCGCTCACCACGGTGACGTCGAGTTTGGTGGCAGCGACGCGAAGTGGGGGGACGTTACTGCTCCTGGTCAAACCGCAATTCGAAGCCACGAGGGAGGAAGTCGACAAGGGGTCGGGAGTGATCGCCGACGACTTCGTGCGCCGACGGTGTGTGGACACGGTTCGGCAGTCACTCGAGCGGATCGGTGCCCGGTTCGTTGCCGACGTGGAGTGTTCGGTGCCTGGTCCGGCAGGCAACCGCGAGCACTGGTTGCAGGTGACGGCTCAATAGTCTGAACGTCATGGCCAACGTGTTGGTGGTGGCCCACCACACCCGAAACGAGGTTCCGCCACTGCTGGCGGAACTTCGCTCCACACTCACCCGTGACGGCCATCATCTGTGGTTGTGCCCGGCCGATGCGCAGGCACACGCAATGCAGGAGTTGGCGAGCGAACGCGATGCCTCGGATGCCGACATGGTTGTGGTGCTGGGAGGCGACGGCACGGTGCTTCGAGCGGTCAGCATGCTCAACGGGGCGCCGGTTCCGATCCTTGGAGTGAACGTCGGAGTGCTCGGTTACCTCACCGAAGTAGGCATCGACGGTGCGCTCTCGGCGGTACAAAAGAGCCTCGCCGGCAGGCGGGACGAGGATTTCGTGATCGATGAGCGGATGCTGCTGCAGGTGAGTGTGGCAAAGAAAGACCAACCATCGACGGTCTGGCGTGCACTCAATGAGGCGGTGTTGGAGAAGCAGCAATCGGGGCACACGGTGTGGATCGATGTGGCCGTGAATCACGAGTTGTTCGAGCGTTATTCCGCCGACGGAGTCATTGTGGCCACCCCGACCGGATCCACCGCGTACTCCATGTCGGCGCGGGGTCCCGTGGTGTCGCCACGACATCGCGCGGTGATCGTCACGCCGGTATCACCGCACATGAATTTCGACCGGTCGCTCGTACTCGGGCCGGAGGAGCACCTCTCTATGACGGTGGCGGGGACCCGCCCGGTCGACGTGTCGATCGACGGGCGACGAGTCGTGAGTCTCACGACGGGCGACGTGGTGACGTTCTCCCCGGACTCCTGCACCGCCCACTTCATTCGCTTCTCCCCGCCAAAGTTCCACCAGATTCTCCGTTCAAAGTTCGGATTGTCGGAGTAGGCGTGCTGGTAGAACTCCACATCGAGAATCTCGGTGTGATTGAAAAAGCCAGCATCGTGTTGAAGGAAGGTCTCACCGCGCTGACGGGGGAGACCGGTGCGGGGAAAACCATGGTGGTGGAAGCGATCAACTTGCTGGTTGGACAGCGAGCCGACGCGGGAATGGTGCGACCGGGCGCCGACGAGCTCCGCGTGGAAGGTCGATTCGTTCTGCCCGACGGCACCGAACGCATCATGTGTCGTGTCGTGCCGCGCGAGGGGCGTTCACGTGCATACATCGACGGGAGGCTGGCAACCGTCGGCAACCTGAGCGAGTTGGGCGTGGAGTTGGTCGACTTGCACGGGCAGCACGAACATCAAAGCCTGCTCGGCGCCGCTGCGCAGCGAGTTGCACTCGACACGTTCGCCTCCACCGACCTCGAGCCACTACGCGCCGCTCGGGCCGCACTGACGGAGATAGATGCGGCACTGGCCACCATGGGAGGTGACGAGCGGGCACGCGCCCGCGAGATCGACCTGCTGCGGTTCCAAGTCGATGAAATCACTCGTGCCGGTCTGAACGATCCGGACGAGGATGCCGCGCTGGAGATGCAGATCGACCTCCTGCAGGATGCCGAATCGCACCGTGATGCGTTGACCACGGCGATCGCTGCGCTTGCTGACGATGATGGGGCCCTCGACCGACTGGGAAGTGCCGCCGGGGTGTTGGGTCGTGGCGACGCCATGCGTGGGCACGTGGAACGTATTCGCGAGTTGCAGTCCCTGATCGGTGACGCCGCGGACGACATGCGACGAGTCTTGGAGGACATTGAACAAGATCCGCAACGGTTGGCGGCCTTGGCCGAGCGTCGCCAGACGTTGTTCGACCTTCGTCGCAAGTACGGCGACACGCTCGCGGCCGTCATCGCCTACGGTGCCGAAACCGCCGGTCGACTCGACGAATTGGAGTCCTGGGATCAGCGCGCGAGCGATCTCGACCGGCGACGTACGGACGCGCTTGCGGCGCTCGAGCGCGCGGCTCGCAGCGTGCGAGCACAGCGCGAAACCGCGGCTCCGAAGTTGGCGCGAGCCGTCGAACGGCACTTGGGACGGCTCGCACTGTCGGGTGCACGGGTGGGTATCACCGTCGGCGGCGTTCGCGCCGATGACGTGGCGGGAGACGACGTGGTGTTCCTGTTCGCGGCGAATCCGGGGAGCGAATTGGCGCCGTTATCGAAGGTGGCGTCGGGTGGCGAGCTTGCTCGCGCGATGTTGGCACTTCGATTGGTGCTCACGCAGGCACCCGGCACCCTGGTGTTCGACGAAGTCGACGCAGGGATTGGTGGGGACGCGGCCGTTGCGGTGGCGGACTCGCTCGCGGATCTGGGCGAGCGTCATCAGGTACTGGTTGTCACACATTTGCCACAAGTTGCGGCGTATGCGGCGCAGCAGGTGCTGGTGAGCAAGGACGTGCGAAAAGGAATCACCTTCGCCACGGCGCGTACGCTCGACGATGACGAGCGTCCCGAGGAGATTGCGAGACTCTTGTCGGGCAGTCTGGCCGTTGCATCCGGCGTGGAACACGCGAGGAACATGCTGAAAACCCGCAGGAAGTCACGCTCGGCTCGTCGATAGGGGTAGGCTGAACTTCCGTCAAGGTTGCACCTGGCGGATCTCCCGCCTGGTGAAGTGAACGGGAGAAGAAAAGTGCCGAAGCATGTGTTCGTTACAGGTGGCGTGGCAAGCGCACTTGGTAAGGGACTCACGGCTTCCTCGCTCGGACGCCTGCTGAAGATGCGCGGACTGCGCGTGACGATGCAAAAACTCGATCCCTACATCAACGTGGACCCGGGGACGATGAATCCGTTCGAGCACGGCGAAGTGTTCGTCACGGATGACGGCGGCGAAACAGATCTCGATCTCGGGCACTACGAACGGTTCATCGACGAGAACCTGACCCGGGCGTCGAACGCCACCACGGGATCGATCTATCAGTCCGTCCTGGCGGCGGAACGTCGTGGTGATTACCTCGGGCGCACCGTCCAGGTGATCCCGCACGTCACCGACGAGATAAAACGGCGCATTCAGCGACTCACCACCGACGACGTCGACGTGGTCATTACGGAGGTCGGTGGAACCGTGGGAGACATCGAGATCCTGCCGTTCCTGGAGTCGATCCGCCAGTGGCGAAACGAGGTGGGTCGAGACAACGTGTGCTACGTGCACGTCACGTTGGTGCCCTTCATCGGCCCGAGCGGTGAACAGAAGACCAAACCCACCCAGCACAGCGTCACCGAACTTCGAAGCCGTGGTATTCAGCCCGATGTCATCGTGTGTCGAAGCGACCAGGCACTGTCGGACGGCTTGAAGCGGAAGATCTCGGGTCAATGCGACGTGCCCGTGCGCAATGTGATCAACGCCGCGGACGTGGGCAACATCTACGAGTTGCCACTCATCCTGCACGACGAAGGCCTCGACACCGTGGTGTGCGAAACCCTGCGTATCGAGCGCGACATCGACCTCACTCCGTGGCAGACGTTGGTGGCGCGAGTCGAAGCGGCCACCACGCCGGTACGAATCGGGCTGATCGGGAAGTACGTCGACTTGCACGACGCGTATCTGTCGGTGGCGGAGTCGCTGCGTCACGCGGGTTTCCACCACGGAGCAAAGGTGGAGATCGTGTGGGTGCAAGCCGAGGAGGTGGAAGGGTTGCTTGCCGACGATCGCATGACGAGCCTCGACGGCATCGTGATCCCCGGTGGTTTCGGGCCGCGCGGGATCGAAGGGAAGATTCGAGCCGCGGAGTTTGCGCGTGAGCATCTCGTGCCGTGCTTGGGGCTGTGTCTTGGCATGCAGGTGATGACCGTCGAATATGCACGCCACGTTCTCGGGCTCGCCGACGCGAATTCCACCGAGTTCAATCCGGCAACGCCGTATCCCGTCATCGACTTGATGCACGACCAACGGGAAGTCATCGACAAGGGTGGCACCATGCGACTCGGCGCCTATTACGCCGTGCTGCAACCGGGGACGAAGGTGTCGAGGGCGTACAACGAACCGGTGGTGAGCGAGAGGCACCGGCACCGCTACGAATTCAACTCCGCGTATCGCGCCCGATTCGAAGAGACGGGTTTCATCTGCAGCGGTACGTCGCCGGACAAGCGGCTCGTCGAGTTCATCGAACTGGAAAACCATCCGTTTTGGGTCGCCACGCAGGCGCACCCGGAATTCAAGAGTCGTCCTGATCGACCGCATCCGTTGTTCCGCGAGTTGATCGGAGCAGCGTTGGCGCACCGCGCACAACGCGATGCCGCGCAGGTGCGCGGTGGCTCGGTGGAGCACGCGCGATAACGCGCGGCAGAATGCCCGAACACGCGTCCGAGCCGGTCGGAGGCTTCCGCTCCACCGCAACCTCGACCGTTCACTCCTGGGCCCTGTGGTCGTTGGTTCGTGGCGAATTCACCGATCCCGATGGGGCGTCGTTCGTGCGAAGCTTCGTCACCTCGCCCGGTGCCGTTGGAGTGGTGGCCCTCCACGGAGCCGCAACCGGCTCGAAAGCTGCCGAAGGCGCGAGTGGCGACTCTCGCGTGAGTGGTGCCGATGGTGCGGGTGGCGCCGACGTTATGGGGTACGAGGTGGTGCTGGTGCGTCAGTATCGGCCCGCACTCCACCGCTTGACGTTGGAGCTACCTGCGGGCATGCGCGACGTGGAGGGGGAGGAACCGTTGCTGACTGCACAACGTGAACTACGCGAAGAGGTGGGGCTCGAGGCCTCCCAGTGGACGCGACTGGGTCGGCACGTCTCGGCACCGGGAATCTCCGATTCGCGAGTCGAGATCTTCTTGGCGCGAAACTTGCGTGAGGTCGGTTTCGATCGTCATGGTCCCGAGGAGCGACACATGACCATCGAGCGTTTGGTGTTGGCGGATGCACTCGCAATGGTGACCGACGGACGAATCGACGACGCAAAAACGGTGATCGGGTTGCTCCTGACCGAGCGCCTGTTGCGTACGGGCTGAACGTATGTCGCTCGAGGCCGCCGAGCGGTTCCTCTCGTGGTTGCAGATCGAACAAGGTCGAGCCGGCAAGACTATCGAGGCGTATCGTCGTGATCTGCGTGACTACGACGAATGGCTCGTCGCCCGAGGAAAAACAACGCACACCGTGGTGAGTGCGGATGTGGAAGCGTTCGTGCAGTATTTGCGCAAGCACGGTAGGGCGCCGAGGTCGGTGGCCCGTCACTTCGCCGCGGTTCGTATGCTGCACAAGTTTCTCGTCGTGGAAGGGGAACGCCCCGACGATCCCGCAGCCCTGGTCGACGGTGTCAAGGTCCCGAGCGGTTTACCCCACCCATTGCACGAAGACGACGTGTCGCGACTGATTGCCGCCATAACCGGCGACGATTCGTTCGCTCGTCGCGACCGTGCGCTGGTGGAGTTCCTGTATGCCACCGGTGCGCGAATCTCCGAAGCATGCGGCATGTCGATGGGAGACCTCGACATGGAGGACTCGCTGGTGCGCTTGATGGGCAAGGGGAACAAGGAGCGGATCGTGCCGTTCGGTGGTAGTGCGCACCGCGCACTTCGCGAATACCTGGAAGAAGGTGGGCGTGGAATGCTGGTTCCGAAGCGATGGAAGGATCGCGACCATGCCGACGCCGTGTTCCTCGGGGTGCGCGGTACGCGACTGACGCGGCAGGCAGCGTTCCACATCGTTCGCAAGTATGCGAGATTGGCGGGAATCAAGGAGGACGTCTCACCCCACACCCTGCGGCATTCGTGTGCGACGCACATGTTGGTGCATGGAGCAGACTTGCGCATCGTGCAGGAACTGCTGGGGCATGCCTCGGTGAGTACCACGCAGGTATACACGAAGGTCGATGACGAGTTGCTGGTGAGCGTGTATCGGGAGTCGCACCCGCGGGCGATACGCCGATGAACGTACTGCGAACACCGTGGCACTTGGTGAAGCGTTTGGTGGGGAGTCTCACTGCGACGGCGCTGACGCAGAGCGAACGTTGCGAAGTGGAATCGGTGTTGCTGGCAGCGGAGCACGCATTGTTCCAACGACTCACGGTGGCGGATCAACGACACGCCCTGCACGTACTGCGCCGTTTCGATGCGTTCACGACGGATGCGCCGACGTTTGCGAGACGCGCAGCCCTGCTGCACGACATCGGCAAGGTTGAGTCATCCCTCGGTAACGCAGGTCGGGTATTTGCCACCGTGCTCGGCCCGCGGACCACGGCGTTTCGTCGCTATCTCGAGCACGAGTCGCTGGGTGTGCAGTTGCTGCGTGCCGCGGGAAGTGACGTTCGAACCCTGGACCTGTTGCGGGTCGGAGCCGACGCACCGACGGCGGGGTCCGACGTGGCGACACCGGAGTCGATCACGCAGTGGCGCGACGCGCTTCGGCGAGCCGACGCCGTGTAGCGACCGTTATCTCGGGAGCATGCCGATTGCTGCGTGAGCGCGTGCCAAGGTGGCCGCTGCCACCTGCTCCGCGCGGTCATCGCCGCGTCGCACGAGTCGTGCCAGTTCGCCACGATCGTTCATGAGTTCGTGATAGCGGGAACGAATCGGGGCGAGCATCTCCACGACGGCCGCCCCGGTGGCGGCCTTCAGCGCGCCATATTGCGAGAACTGCGCGGCCGCCGCCTCTGGTGTGGTGTTGGTGGCAGCGGCGAGAATCTCCAGCAAATTTGCGACGCCCGGCTTGTTGGCTCGGTCGTACGCGACGTCGCTTCCGCTGTCCGTCACGGCACGCTTGAACTTGCGTTCGATGGCGGCTGGTTCGTCCAACAGGTAGACGATTCCGCTGTCGCCGCTCGTCGACTTGGACATCTTGTTGTCCGGGCTCTGCAGGTCCATCACGCGTGCTCCGGCCTTGGGTGTGACGGCCTTCGGCAACACGAAGGTGTCGCCGAATCGGTGGTTGAAGCGAATCGCGATGTCGCGCGTGATCTCGATGTGTTGACGCTGGTCGTCTCCGACCGGCACCTCGTGCGCGTCGTACAACAGGATGTCCGCAGCTTGCAGGGCAGGGTAGGTGAAGAGACCGGCAGAGACGAAGTCGGCCTCGCGTTTGGCGGCCTTGTCCTTGAATTGGGTCATGCGGCTCAGTTCGCCATACGACACCGTGCATTCCATTATCCATGCGAGTTGGGAATGTTGGGGCAGATGACTTTGCACGAAAACCGTCGCGACATCGGGGTCGAGGCCCACCGCAAAGAGCATGGCCGCCAATGACAGGGTGTTCTCGCCCAATACGTTCGGTGTTTCGATGACGGTGAGCGCGTGCAAGTCGACGATGCCATGAAACACGTCGTTTTCATGCTGGCCACCGACCCAGTTGCGCAGGGCGCCGAGGTAGTTGCCGAGATGCACCTCGCCCGTCGGTTGTATGCACGACAGGACACGAGCCACAATCCCAAGTTACTCGCGCGCGCGGCGGTACTCTCGTACGAATGCCGTACGCGGTGTCCACACCCGTCTTCGAGGGTCCCTTCGACCTGCTCTTGCACTTGATTCTGCGGGAGGAAGTGGACATCCACGAGGTGTCACTCAGTCGGATCGTGGAGGCGTACCTCGCCGAACTAGCGAGGATGAAGTCACTCGATCTGGAGGTGGCGACGGAGTTCGTCCTGATTGCCGCAACCCTCATCGATCTGAAGACACGACGACTGCTGCCAACCGGCGACGACGGCGATCTCGACGAGGAACTGGCGCTCTGGGAGGAGCGAGACATCCTGCTGGCGCGTCTTTTGGACTGCAAGACCTTCAAGGACGTTGCCACGGTGATGCACGATTTGATCGAACGCGCCGAACTCTCCCAGCCGCGCCTGGCGGGGCCCGATGAGCGCTTCGAAACACTGATGCCCGACTTGTTGGAGGGCGTGACACCCCTTCGACTGCAACGGGCGTTCTTTCGTGCCACCGAACCAAAGGCCCCGGTGTCGATCGACCTCTTCCACGTGGCGCCGATTCGAGCCAGCGTGGCCGATGCCCTGGAGGAACTGCTCGGAATCCTCCCGACGAGTGGACCCACCTCGTTTCGCACGTTGATTGCGGGAATCACCGATCGCATCGAAGTGGTGGTGCGATTCCTCGCGCTCCTCGAGCTCTTCAAGCAGGGTCGAGTGGACTTGGTCCAGGCGGAACGATTCGGTGACATTGCGGTGGTGTGGAACCCCGACGCAATCGACGAGGAACTGGGCGCAATCGACAATTATGACGGGTGAGGAGTAGACGATGGCACGAGTTACCGAGGGCGATCTGAATCCCGACGTGGTGAAGGCGCTGGAGGCGATCTTGCTCGTGGCGGTGGAGCCGGTCACCGTCAAGTTGCTGGCACAGGTGTTGGAGCAGCCCACGTCGGTGGTGGAAGTGCTGTGCAATCGACTGGCGGCGACCTACGACGAAGCAGGGCACGGCTTCCAATTGGTGCGGGTGGCGGGTGGATACCGACTGCAAAGCCGCCCCGAAGTGTCACCGTACGTGGAGCGATTCATCCTCGATGGTCAACAAGCCCGTATCTCCTCGGCGGCGCTCGAGACACTGGCGATCATCGCCTATAAGCAACCGATCTCGCGTACGCAGATCTCCGCTATTCGTGGCGTCGACCCCGAGTCGGTCATACGCACGTTGCAAGCCCGCGGATACATCACCGAGATCGCCCGTGACGATGGGCCGGGCTTGGCGGTGATGTACGGAACGACGCCACTCTTCTTGGAACGTCTGGGCATCAACTCGCTCGAGGACCTTCCACCGATCAGTGATTTCGTTCCGGATGCCGGAGTGGTGGAGGCGCTCGAGGCTGGTCTGCGCGTGGTGCCCGACACCACGACGTGACCGCTCCCGACGAACATTCGGGGGAGCGGCTGCAGAAGGTTCTCGCACAACGCGGTTTCGGTAGCCGTCGCGTGTGCGAGGAGATCATTTCCGCGGGACGCGTCACGGTGAACGGCGAGGTCGCCGTGTTGGGGCGCCGAGTAGACGTCGACGTCGACACGGTGGCAGTCGACGGGAATCCCGTCGGAGTTCGGCCCGACCTCGTGTACTACCTGTTGCACAAGCCGTACAACGTCATCACCACTTCCAAGGACACCCATGACCGAGTCACGGTGGTCGACCTGGTCCCTTCGGAGCCACGGGTGCATCCGGTTGGGCGACTGGACCTGGATTCCGAAGGTCTCATCGTGCTCACCAACGACGGCGAGTTGACGCACCATCTCACGCACCCACGGTTCGGCGTCGAAAAGGAGTACCTGGTGCACGTTCGGTGCGGTGAAGGCGGAGTGCCCGAGTCGGCACTCAACAAACTCCGCAATGGCGTGGCACTCGCAGATGGTGTCACGTCGCCAGCGAAGGTGGGACAAGTGCAACCCGGGGTGTTGCGAATCGTCATTCACGAAGGCCGACATCGACAGGTTCGACGCATGTGCGATGCTGTGGGGCACGAGGTGAACCGACTGGTTCGAACTCGAATCGGTCCAATAGTCGACAACAGTCTGAAGCCGGGTGAGTGGCGCCATCTCACCACGCAGGAAGTTCGCGCACTCAGCGAACGTTGATTCGCCACGTCGTGAGTTCCAAGGCATCATCCGCCGTACGCTGAAGAACCGTGACACGACGCGCAAACGTGCTGGGAATGGGTCTGATTGGTGGATCCGTTGCGGCGGCGCTGCGCGGGAGCGGATGGCACGTGAGCGGTTCCGACGGCGACTCCGACCACGAACGTCAAGCACTGGCGCTCGGCCTGGTCGACGCAGTGGGGGTCGACGCGGCTGCCGACGTGTCGTTCGTGGCAACTCCGGTGTCCCACGTTGCCGACGGGGTGCGTCGGATGCTCGCGGAAACCTCGGGTGTGGTCAGCGATGTTGGTTCGGTGAAGGCGCCTATCGTGCGGGCGATCTCCGATCCTCGTTTCATCGGAGGACACCCGATGGCCGGCAGCGAACTACAGGGTCTCGAGGGGGCCGACGCCGACATGTTTCGTGGCGCCGTTTGGGTGTTGACACCAAGCACCACGACGAGTGACGCCGCGTTCCAGTTGGTGGCCGACGTCGTGCGACAGATAGGGGGAGACGTGCTCGCACTGCCCGCCGAGCGACACGACCAATTGGTGGCGGTCACCAGTCATCTACCGCACCTGGCGGCTGCAACCTTGCTCACACTCGCACGATCCCGCGCCGACGATCATGCCGCGGTTATGCGACTCGCAGCAGGTGGATTCCGCGACATGACACGTGTGGCCAGTGGACATCCGGCGATCTGGCTGGACATCTGTCGGGAGAACCAGCCGGCAATCATCGAGGCGCTCGATGCACTGATCGGTGGACTGTCCGAAATGCGTACGATCGTCAGTGGAAATGACGCGGACGGGTTGCTGCGACGTTTGAACGATGCGCGCTCGGTTCGCGCCAATCTGCCCGGACGCGTGCGCGAGCTCACCGACGTGAGCGAAGTGCGCATCCCCATTCCCGACCGGGCAGGCGCGGCGGCGGAGGTGTTCACCCTGGCTGCAGAACTCGGCGTGAACACCGCCAACTTCGAAGTGGTGCACTCCGTCGAGGGTGACCGCGGTGTTCTGGTCATGGTGGTCGATGCGACGTCGGTCGATGTGTTCCGTGGGGGACTCATTGCGCGAGGGTTCAAACCTGCAGTCACCCGGAACGGGTAACAACGTGGCGGCACGAGCGTTCCCTCGGGTGGTTGGGCCGCTACGCGGCGAGGTGCGTGTGCCGGGATCGAAGTCGGTCAGCAATCGCGCCCTCGTGTGTGCGGCATTGGCGAACGGACCGTGCGCGGTGAGTGGTCTCGCCGAGGGCGACGACACCGCGCGAATGGTCGCGGGTCTGGCAACCCTGGGTGCCCGGATCGACGTCGCCGGAACCACGGCCCGGATCGGGAGCGCAATCGAGCGAAACGGCAGTCGGGCAGTCAGGATCGATGCCGGTTTGGCGGGAACGACGTCCCGGTTCCTCACTGCGGTAGCGGCACTGTGCGACTACGAGACCACCGTGACCGGGACCGAAGCACTGCTGCGTCGACCCATGGGCGAGTTGCATCGGCTCCTGCGGGAAATGGGCGTCGTGGTGACGAGCCAAGACGATGGTCGTTTGCCCGTGACGGTTTCACGAGGGACGTCCAACCCGACGGGCGAGCGCGTCCTGCAGGCGCGAGGTGACGTGTCGAGTCAATTCGTCTCCGCCGTGATGATGATTGCGCCGTTGTGCGGCGGTCTCCGGTTGCACCTGTCGGGGCCGGTGGTGAGCGCCGGGTATCTCGACATGACTGCCGACGTGATGCAGGCGTTCGGAGCGTCGGTACGTGTGCGACGTGAGTCCTCGGGTACCACCGTGTGGGTGGATGCGGGTGATTACCACGCCACAACGTTCGTGGTGGATGCCGATTGGTCGTCGTCAAGTTATCCGTTCGCAGCGATCGGACTCGTGGGGGGAGAGGTGCTGGTGCCCCACTTGCGAACATCGTCGTCGCAGCCCGAAGTGGCGTTCGCTGGTGTCTTGGAACGGATGGGTTGCACGGTGCACGCCGATGAATCGGGGGTGCGAGTGTCCCGTGATCTCGAGCATCGACTCCGCGGCGTCGATGTCGACATGGCGGAGATCAGCGATCTGGTTCCCACGTTGGCGGTGCTCGGAGCATGCGCCGAGGGCACCACGCGCATTCGCGGGGTTGGGTTCATTCGGGCCAAGGAGAGCGATCGTCTCGGAGATCTGGC
Organism: Ilumatobacteraceae bacterium; assembly: GCA_023262255.1. Classification (GTDB taxonomy): domain Bacteria; phylum Actinomycetota; class Acidimicrobiia; order Acidimicrobiales; family Ilumatobacteraceae; genus F1-60-MAGs027. Next base: position 11,186 of record JALRBT010000014.1, on the reverse strand, counting down.
GTCGGAGCTGCGAAAGTGTGGCGTGGACGTGAGCGTCGCGGACGACGGACTCGATGTACGTGGTGGCTCGTTGCGGGCCGCGTCGATCGAGCCGCACCACGACCACCGTTTGGCGATGTCGCTGGCATTGCTCGGCATGTGTCGGGATGGAATCGAGGTGCGCGATCCTGACGTGGTGTCGAAATCGTGGCCGTCATTCTGGACGTCGATGCAAAGCGGGTTGGGGATCGGCTGACGGCGCAACGTCGGGTGACTACATCCGCGAGATGTCGAGGATGCGCCGCCCGGGGGCGAACTTGGGTGCGGTCATTCCGCACCGTTCGAGCATTCGCACCACCTGCCACCGCTGCCCCGCATACGGCGCGAGTGTGGCCAACATCTCCTCGTCGGTACCGCGCGGCGTTTCGGTGAGGGCCCATGCCACGGTGTTCTTCACGTGGAAATCCCCGACGGGAAGGGCGTCGAGATCGCCGTGCGACACCCCGACGGCAACGGCGGCGGTCCACTCGCCGATACCCGGCAGTTGCATGAGCGAACGTCGGGCATCGGCGCCCGCGAGCTCCACCGATTGTCGGACGTATCGCCAGTGGCGAGCAACGCTCCTCAAGGCGCGGGCTCGTTGCGCTTCGATGCCGAGGCCGTGCAGTTCCCACGAAGGAATCGAGAGGAGTCGCTCGGGTGTCGGCGGAAGGAGGAGCGAGAGTGGCCCCGGTGCCGGTTCGCCGTAGCGCCGACACAGGAGGTTCCACTGTTTGAACGCCTGCAGCGCGGTGATTCGCTGCCCCAGGATGGCGGGCAGCAGTTCGTGGTACGGGGTGTCGGTTGCGGGCAGGTGCAGTGTGCCGACCGTACGCAGCGCCGTGTCGACCGCACGGTGATGGCTACGAACCACCGGTGCGTCGGTCGAGCGAGCCGTCAATCGGTGGTGTCGTGCCGCGAGCCAATCGCCACCGTCGCCCCACGTACGAACCTCGTGATTCCCGTCGGGATGAACGTGGATGGCGATGGCTCCCGGACCGTCCGGGGTGAGAGTGGCTCGCTCGATGTGCGCGCTCGAACCACCGGGAGTCGCGCCCATGGAGACGCGTGTGGTGGGGTCGTGGAAACCGTTTCGAAGTAGGGCGAGGTCGTAGGTGTGATGAGTGATACCCACGACGGTAGGCGGGCGGTGCCACGCGACGACGGCACCGAGTACTAGATTCTTCTCATCGCACCACGGGGGAGAGACGTGTCATCTCGAGAAATCATGACCTGGGATATCTTCGGCAGTGCGAGTCGTGAACTCGCAGTGCAGATCGCAAAGTCCGGCTACGAACCCGACATCATCCTGGCCATCGCCCGCGGCGGGCTGCTCGCCGCGGGAGCGCTCGGCTATGCGCTCTCGGTGAAGAATACCTACACGCTGAACGTGGAGTTCTATACCGGTGTCAACGAACGGTTGGCCATTCCCATCATGCTCCCGCCCGTTCCGTCAATGATCGATCTCAAGGACTCCCGTGTGCTCATCGTCGACGACGTTGCCGACACCGGCCACACGCTGAAACTGGTGAACGATTTCTGTGCCGGCCAGGTGAAGGAGTCGCGAATCGCCGTGTTGTACGAGAAGTCGGCGTCGATCGTGAAGTGCGATTACGTTTGGAAACGAACCGACGAATGGATCAACTTCCCCTGGAGCGACAAGGATCCCGTTGCCAAACGCGAGTGGAGCGTGAAGGACGCCTGAGTGCGCCGCGCGCAGTGGAATGCGCGGTGTGCCACCCGGCATCAGGGCATCGTGATGTCGGCGTCGAGGAACTCGTTGGTCGCGATGTCGCCGGCGACGATGTCGGGGATTGGGAGACCCTGCTCGCGCAGGATGGGAACCGCACGCGCGACGAAGTCGTCCAGACGTGGCGATTCGAAGTCGCCGAAGATCGGTGTGGTGCCGTTGTCCACGATTCCCAGTCGCTCCATCGTTTCGACCGCATAGGCGGCAAGTTCGGGGCTCTGGCTCCATGTCGTGTCGAGCCGCTCCACCACGTCGAGGATCGTCGCCACCGTTCGATCGGGTGATTCGATGAAGTCGATCTGTGCCTGCTGCATCAACGGCACCAATGCGGCAAGGCACGGCCGCAGCGGTTCGAGACGCAGTTTGTTGATCGCCAGATTCTGTGGATATGAGGTCCATCCCACGTCGTGCACCAGCTGGTACGCAGTGGCGACGGCACCGGACTCCAGATTGGCGTATCGGAACGGCTCGCTCGTTGCAAAACCTTGATGGGCGATGTCGTCGGTTGCCAGCATGAGCACACCCTTGTAGTTGGTGTCGACCTTGTCGGTGGGCACGACGCCCTGCGCCACGAGGTAGCGCATGTACGGGCGGTCGCCGAACACACTGATTGCACGCACTTCGGCGGCAATCTCGGAGATGGTGGAGACGCCAGGGTGCTTGGATTCATCCCAGAGGACGACTTGCGGGTTGATGGTGAGCGCATTGAACACTGCGAGCGTGGGTGCCTCGGCGTATCGAGAAAGTGCCACGTCACTCCCGACGTAACCGAGGGTGATCGTGTCATCGAGGAACATCTCCGTGACGACGGGGGATTCGATGAACGGACCACCGGCACGAACCTCCAAGTCGACTCCGGTGTCGGCACCACGAAATACGAGCGACCCCGTGGTGGCGCCACGTTCGGCGTCGACCACGTAGTCGTCGCCCAGCAGTTCGTAGATGCCACCGTGCTCGGTTTGGGGATACCAGTCGGTCTGAACCACCACGGGTGAGTCGCACACCGTCGCTAGTTGGCCCGCGTTGGCCGCCGAATCAGTTGCATTGGTCGTCGAGACGTCGGTCGATGGGGTGTTCTTGTCGTCGGTGTTCGTTGCGTCGGTTCCGCACGCGGCGAGTACGCCGCCGAGAACGGTGGCGAGTACTACGCGCGTGACGCGAGAGGTCAGGGGCGATGCCATGGCGAGACGAGAAGCCTACGCAGCGCCGCCACCGCGACGAAGAAACAGAGCCCGATCAGTGCAGCGATGAGCGCAGTAACGAACATCGGCCCGGATCTCGTGTCCTGGAAGAAGAACGTGATCAAGCGTCCGAGCCCCGGGGTGCCACGAGTGAAGAAGAAATCGCCCACGACGGCGCCGATCACTGCCAGGCCGGCGGACACCCGCAACCCCGCGAAGATTGCCGGACTGGCGGCGGGAAGCTGCAGGTGGATCAGCCGATGCCAGCGTGAGGCTCCTGCCAGGGTGAACACATCGTGTAGTGCCCTGCCAACCGATCGCATACCGAACAGCGTGTTGGATGCAATGGGGAAGAATGCGATGAGAACGGTCACGATGAGGCGCGCCGTGAACGATGCGCCGACCACCCGAACGATGATCGGCGTCAGGACGATGACCGGCGTCACCTGAACGGCGATCAGCCAGGGCCAGAATGCGGATTCGAGCGAGCGCGAGAACGACATGGCAACACCGAGCAACACGCCGACGAGGATCGCCAACAATAAACCGACCGCGGCGGTGCCGAGGGACACCCACGTCGCCGAAGCGATGCGTGAGACGGTGGCTGCGTTCAGTCCGACGAACAGTTGGTGTGGCGGAGGAATGATGAGTGCGGAGCCGTCAGCGGAGGCGAAGTTGTTGTCCAGGGAGTATGCGAGGCCGTACCAACCGGCGATGACGAGTCCAAGCACCGCGAGGGGCGGAGCCAGACGGGCAAGCCGGGGTGAACGATGCGTCGAATTTCGGGGTGTCGCGGGTGGTCGGATTTCGTTCATGCGTCACCCGCATACCGATACAGCGATCGGGCAATGTTGCCCACGAGGGCGGCGAATTCGGATGAATAACGCAGATCGTCGGATCGCGGGCGCGGAAAGGGAACCGCAAACTCCCCGACGATCCGCCCGGGGGCACTCGACATGACGAGTACCCGGTCGGCGAGATACACGGCCTCATCGATGGAGTGGGTGACGAGGAGCGCCGAGAAACCCTCCGATTCGTGCAGTGCGCCGAATTCGTCGTGCAGACGATGGCGGGTGATTTGATCGAGGGCGCCGAATGGTTCATCGAGCAGCAGAAGGTCGGGTCGCGCCGCCAACGAACGCACGAGGGACAGACGCATCTTCATTCCACCCGAGAGTTCGTGCGGCCATTTGTGTCGGTGCTCGAGGAGTCCGCTCACCGTCAACAGATGATTCACGATGGCGTCTTCCCCGCGTGCTAGCAGTCGGGCGTTGGAATCCACCCGCCGCCAGGCAAGCAGCGCCGGCTCCTGGAACACGAAGCCAACGCCGGAGTCTGGTCGTGCCACTTCGCCACCCGATGGTCTGAGGAGCCCCGCGACGATTCGCAGTAAGGTCGTCTTGCCGCACCCGCTCGGCCCGACAATGGCAACAATCTCGCCTGATCGGACCGTCAGCGCCACGTCCTGCAGGACACCGGCCTCGCCGAATCGGTGGTGAACGTCGCGAAGTTGCGCGGCGATGCGGGTGTCTACTGCCATTGTCCGCGCGACTGGATGACGTCACGGAGGATCGTGACTCGGTCGGTCATGATTCCGTCGACTCCGAGATCGAGCAGTCGCGTCATCTCGTCCGGGTCGTCGATGGTCCACACGTGCACCTGCAAACCGGCGGCGTGTGCCCCGTCGACGAACGACGGTGTGACGATCGGTAGGGGTCCCTGTCTGACGGGAACCTGTGCCGCCAGTGGCGTCACCTCACCACGGAATCGAACCGAACGTCGCGCCCACGTGCCGAGACGGACCTTCGCGACATCGCGGGGCCCCATCGATGTGCACACCTTCGTGCCATAGCGCCGTCGAACGGCGTCGAGTCGCGCATCGCTGAAGGACCCGATGCAAACACGATCGAACACGTCGCCAGCGTCGAGACGGGCCAAGAGATGTGGCAATGCGTGATCGCTCTTGCAGTCGATGTTGAATCGAGCCTTGGGCCAGGAAGCCAAGAGTTCATCGAGCCGCGGGATGGGCTCACGGTCCGCCACTCGCGCGGTTTCCACCTCGGCTGCAGTCATCTCCCGGATGAGTCCCGGACGGCCGCAGGTTCGCTGCAGGTCGGGGTCGTGGAAGGCAAACAGTACGCCGTCGCTCGACGCGTGTACGTCGGTCTCCATGTATCGGTAACCGAGTCGATACGCGTGGGCGAATGCCGGCAGGGTGTTTTCGGGGTGCTCGCTGGCCCCGCCCTGGTGGGCGAACGCGATCGGTCGTGGGCCGTCCAGGAACGGGTGGGTGACGTTCATGTCGTGACCTGCTCGTCCACCCGGATGACGGAGGTTATATGGAGCGTCCGGCGTTCTGCCAGTACTCGTCCTTCAAGAGTCGTTTGTAGAGCTTGCCGGTCGGGTGACGGGGGAGGTCGGGTCGGAAGTCCACCGTTCGCGGACACTTCACATCGGCCAACTGCGACCGGCAGAACGCGATCAGTTCCTTGCCGAGGGCCGCCGCCTCTTCGGAGTTCGCAGGCATGGCGACGGGTTGCACTACGGCCTTGACTTCCTCGCCGAATTCGTCGTTGGGCACGCCGAACACTGCGACGTCGACCACCTTCGGGTGATTGATCAGTACGTTCTCGGCTTCCTGCGGATAGATGTTGACGCCGCCGGAAATGATCATGAACGCCTTGCGATCGGTGAGGTACAGGAATTTGTCGTCGTCCACGTAGCCGATGTCGCCGAGCGTGCTCCAGCCCCGTCCCTTCGGGTCGCGCGACGACTTCGTCTTCTCGGGATCGTTGTGATACTCGAACACCGCGGGCGATTCGAAGAAGACGGTTCCGGTTTCGCCGGAGGGGAGTTCGTTTCCCTCCTCGTCGAGGATGTGCAGAACGCCGGAAATGGCCTGGCCGACGGTGCCGGGATGCGCGAGCCACTGCTCGGAGTTGCAGTAGACGAACCCGTTGCCCTCCGTTCCGGCGTAGTACTCGTGGATGATCGGGCCCCACCACTCGATCATCTTTCGCTTGACCTCGATGGGGCATGGAGCCGCAGCATGAATCACGGTCTTCAGGGTCGATACGTCGTGGGCGAGGCGCTGTTGTTCGGTCAACTTCAGCATCCGTACGAACATGGTGGGTACCACCTGCGAGTGCGTAATCCCGTGGTTCGGGATGCACGCCAGATATTCCTCGGCATCGAAGTGCTCCATGATGACCGTGGTGCCACCCAGGCGATGGACCGCCATGTTGAAGCGCAGTGGTGCTGCGTGGTACAGCGGAGCGGGTGACAAGTACTTCGTGTTGCCATCGAAACCGAACACGAACTGTGCCAACATCAACAAACTCGGTGGAGTGCCCAGTGGTTCGGGCTTGTAGACGAACGCGACACCCTTTGGTCGCCCCGTGGTGCCGCTCGAATACAGCATGTCGGTGCCCTCGAATCGCTCGGAGAGTGGTTCGCTCGATTGGGCGTCGACCGCACCCTCGTACGCGTCGTAGTGGGACGTGGTCCCGTCAACCATGTAGCGCGCCACCACGTTGGGAGTCGTCGGTACGACGGCATCGGCCTGATCGGCCTTGTACTTGGAGGTGATGAACACCTTGGCGCCGCAGTCGTTGATGATGTAGGAGAGTTCATCGGTCGTGAGGCGACTCGAGCAGCAGGTGTACACCAGTCCTGCGTAGTGGCATCCCCACACCATCTCGAAGAATCTCGGGTGGTTCTCCAGGCAGATGGCCACATGGTCTCCGGGTTGCAGTCCGTGACTGGCCATCAGATTGCTGACTCGGTTGGCTCCCTCGTCCAGCTGGCGGTAGGTGAGTGTCGCACCGGAGCCGGCCATCACGACGGCGAGTTGGTCGGGGGTGGCTTCGGCGACTTTTCCGGGGAACATGATGACACCGAAGGTAGCGCAGCCACTACCCTCCAACTATGTCCGTAAACGCAGTGCCCACCTCAGCCGACGAAAAACACGTCATCGACCTCGTCGAAGAACTTCTCAACGACCTGCCCCCAACCTCCACCGACCCGGTCACCTTCCTGGGTGCTCAATTCGACCGCGGTTTGGCGTGGGTGAATTTCCCGGTGGGACACGGGGGCCTCGGGCTGTCGCCCAAGTATCAGCGCATCGTCAACGAGCGGGTTGCCGCCGCAGGAGGGCCGAATGCGTACTATCGCAATCCGATCGGATACGGCATGTGCGGACCCACGGTGGTGGAGTGGGGTAGCGAAGAGCAGAAGCGGCGATACCTGCGTCCACTCTTCACCGGCGAGGAAGTGTGGTGTCAGTTGTTCTCCGAGCCGGGCTCGGGATCGGACTTTGCCGGGCTGAGCGGCAAGGCCGTCCTCGATGGGGACGAGTGGATCGTGAACGCACAGAAGGTGTGGACCACGCTGGCGCACGTGTCGAAGTTCGGACTGCTCGTCGTACGCACCGATCCTGAGGCGGTCAAGCATGCGGGCTTGACGGCGATGGTCGTGGACATGCACGCCCAGGGTGTGGAGACACGTCCGCTGCGCCAGATGACGGGCGAGGCCGAATTCAACGAGGTGTTCTTCACCGATGCCCGCGTTCCGGTGGCCGAGACACTTGGCAAGCCCGGTGATGGATGGCGGGTGTCGTTGACCACGTTGATGAACGAGCGTGTCGCAATCGGCGGCGTCATCCCACCGAAGGCTTCGGGTCCGATTCGTGAGGCGCTCAAGTTGTGGGAGGCGTTGACACCCGAACGTAAAACGGCGGCGACGCGCGACGACCTCATGCGTTTGTGGATTCGAGCCGAGGTGTTGCGACTCACCAACATTCGCGCGGGCCAGATGCGCAAGGTTGGCGCCCCGGGACCCGAGGGTTCGATCGGCAAGATGGCGAGCGCAGATCTCAACAAGGACACCTACGCCTTCTGCGTGGGGTTGATGGGTGCCGACGGAATGTTGTACGGCGACTATTCGATGGTGCGCCCGAACACGGCCATGGGTCCCACCGACGCACTGCAGAAGTCGTTCTTGCGCAGTCGTGCCAACAGCATCGAAGGCGGGACCAGCGAGGTGATGCGCAACATCCTCGGTGAACGAGTACTTGGTTTGCCCGGTGACGCCCGGGTCGATCGGGACAAGCCGTGGAGTCAGGTGCCGCGAAACTAGCGGAGCTACGCGTTGGCGAGCGCGGCCAGAACGGCACTCGCACTGATGCTGCGATCGTCGTAGGCGCGTCGCGAATGGATTGCCCCACCCAACGTGGTGGTGATGGCGGTCTCCATGGCGCTCTGCAGTTCGCGAATGTGCCGGGGTGGCGGGAAGTATTCGTCCTCCTCGGTGGCGCGAACCTGTGTGAATCCGCCGGCGGGAGCGAGGCGTTCAATGACCGCAACCACGAGTTCTTCCGGGGCCGATGCCCCAGCCGTCACTCCGATGGTTCCGTGCAGATCGTCGGGGAGTTCGGTCGCCTCGTTCACGCGCACGACGCGCGGACAGCCGATCTCACGAGCGAGCCGCTCCAGTGCGAGCGTGTTGCTGGAGTTGGCGCTACCGATGACCACCATTGCGTCGACTTTGCCGGCAATCTTGGTGAGTGACGCCTGCCGATTGGTGGTGGCGAAACACAGATCGCTGCGGCCGGGTGTCCAGACGGCTGGATAGCGAGCCTTCACGGCCGTGGCAACACCCTCCCATTCGCGATGTGACAACGTGGTTTGGGCGAGGAGAGCAACGGGTTCGGTGAATTCGGGGAGTGCGGCCACCTCGTCGAGGGTCTCCACCCGCGTGATGGCGTCCGGTGCAACGGCCATCGTGCCGACGGCTTCTTCGTGGCCCTCGTGCCCCACGTAGACGATGTGGAAGCCCTTGCCTGCTCGCGTGCGCACCTCGTGGTGCACCTTGGTGACGAGTGGGCAGACGGAGTCGACCATGTAGCTGCCGCGACTGCGGGCATCCGCAACGACCGCGGGCGCCGAACCGTGCGCCGACAACATGATCGGGCGCCCTACCGGTACCTCGCTAACGTCGTCGACGAATATCACACCGCGTTCGGTGAACCGATTCACGACGATTCGGTTGTGGACGATCTCGTGGTAGCAGTACACCGGTGCGTCGAACGTGCGCACCATCCACGCCAATGCCTTGATGGCCATTTCCACGCCCGCGCAAAAACCACGGGGAGCAGCAAGCAGTACGTTGTCCACGGTCATGCGACATCACCACGGTACCGTTAACGAAGTGACGAACGGAGACGCCCGCAAAAGCGTCGTCATCGTCGGACGTCCGAACGTCGGGAAAAGCACGCTCTTCAATCGGTTCGTGGGTGAGCAAGCGGCGATCGTCGAGGATCATCCCGGCGTCACGCGCGATCGACACACACGGGAGGTGGAATGGTGCGGTCACCACTTTGATCTGGTGGATACCGGTGGCTGGATGCCCGGTGGAAGCGCGCTCGACTCCAAGGTGAGTCGCCAGGTCGAGGCGGCGGCGCGAGCCGCCGACATCGTCATCTTCCTCGTGGATGCAGCGGTCGGACTGAACGACGACGACGAGTCGATTGCGGCGTGGCTTCGTACCACCGGGCGGCCGATCTTGCTGGTGGCCAACAAGGTCGACGGCCCGAACGCCGAGACGGATCTATGGCAGTTCCTCAGCCTTGGGTTGGGCGACGCGGTTCCGGTGTCGGCAATCCACGGGCGCAAGTCGGGCGACTTGCTCGACGTGATCGTCGACCAGTTGGAGATCGAGGCCGACGATCCGTCGGAATCCGCCGGATTCGTTCGCAACCCGGAGACCAAGGAACCGCGAGTCGCCATCGTGGGGCGACCGAACGTTGGGAAGAGCACCCTGTTCAATCGTCTGGTCGGTGAGGAGCGATCCATCGTGCACGACATGGCCGGCACCACCCGCGACGCCGTCGATACGCGCGTGGAGACCCCCGACGGTCCCGTGGTGTTCGTGGACACTGCAGGAATGCGTCGTCGCAGCAAGGTCGAACCGGGAACGGAGTACTACAGCATCATCCGCGCATTGCGTGCAGTCGACGAGAGCGACATCGCCCTGCTCGTAATCGACGCAAGCGAAGGAGTGACGAGCCAGGACCAACGTTTGGCCGAACGAATCGACGCCAGTGGGTGTCCGATCGTTCTGGTGCTCAACAAGTGGGAGTTACTCGATGTCGAGCGCCGCGAAGAGGTCGAGATCGAACTGAAGCGTCGGTTGTACTTCATCGGGGACTCACCGATCGTTCGACTTTCGGCACTCACCGGCAAGAACGTCCATCGACTCCAGCCACTCCTCACCGACGCGATCACCAACTATCACAAACGCGTTCCCACCCGGGACGTGAATCGCGTGTTGGCAGCCGCACAACAAAAGCAGCCCGCCGGTCAGGGTGCCCGAGTGCTGTACGCCCTGCAAGGGGCGGTGGATCCTCCCACCTTCACGTTGTTCGTGAATCGAGAATTGCCCCGGACGTACCTTCGGTACTTGGAGCGTTCCATTCGTGAGGCGTTCGAGTTCGGCTCGACGCCGATCAAACTGCGAGTACGTACTCGTTCCGAACAAGGCTGACACGTGCCGTGGTGTGAACCGTGCTCGCGGTACTTCGCGCCGTCGGCAATGACGAAGGACCGCGGTTGTCCGGAGTGTGGACGCGAGATAGCGCCATCACCACGTTCGGGATCGACCCACGCCCCAACCTTGCGGGAACTCTCGGAGATGAGTGGTGAGAAGACACCATGGCACTTCAAACTGTTGATGGCAATGCTTGTTGCGTATCTCGGCTGGCGGATCATCGCTCCGTTTGTAGACTGACGGAGCCGTAGCTACGGGCTGTGGCGCAGCTTGGTTAGCGCGCTTGTCTGGGGGACAAGAGGTCGGGAGTTCAAATCTCCCCAGCCCGACGATGTGCGGGCGTTTTGTCGCCACGACCGCGCCGGAGCAACTGGCGTTGCTCTTCGATGCCGTGTTGTCTGACCCATTCTCGACACGCTGGACCCCCAACTACAACGTCGCGCCAACGACGAGCATCCTGATGCTGACCGATACGTCCATGAACGGAGTCGAGCCGACGGAGACGGTGGACGAAGCACGGCGGGTTCTGCAGCGCGCGCACTGGGGCCTCTTGCCGTCGTGGTCGAAGGATCGGAGTCGGGCCGCCAGCATGATCAATGCCCGCAGCGAGACGTTGACCGAGAAGCCGAGCTTCAAACCATTGCTCGCCGCCCATCGTTGCGTCGTGCCGGTGGATGGCTACTACGAGTGGC
>JALRBT010000149.1 GCA_023262255.1 Ilumatobacteraceae bacterium | reverse complement strand
CGCTCGACGGATCAATGAACCGATCTCGTCGGCCAAATACTGCGTGCAGCGCTGCACGGCACCCCTGAGAGAGTCGTTTCCTCGGCTGGTGTCGACTGGAGGGCGAACGACTGCATGGTGGCCTGACCCTCGACCGGCGAAATAGACGGCAGTTGGAAGAAGTGGCGCGCCAGTTCGGATGGCGAGCGTCGCCGGTCCGGCGGGTAGCAACGTTCGTTCTCCCAGAAACTCGACGGCTACCGACGATCCCGAGATGAATCGATCACTCAAGAGGCAGACGATTTCGTTGCGTCGCAACGCGCCAAGCACGGCACTTCCGGCTTCGGGCCCGAGCGGAACGACGGTCATCCCGAAATCACGACGTAAGGCGACGAACCATTCGAAGAGTTCGGGAGGATCGAGGCGTTCGACAACGACGGTCATCGGAATCCCTTTGTCGGTGATCCACCGTCCGGCCCACTCCCAACCACCGAGATGAGGGAGGGCGACGACGACTCCCCTGCCAGCTTCCAGACCGTGTTCGACGTGCTCGAATCCTTCGATGGAGAAGTTCCGCTCGACTGCCCGAGGTGAGATCGACGGCAGACGAAAACTCTCGAGGTAGTAACGGGCATAGTTGTCGAACACCGCCGTGACCATCCGGCGCCGTCGACCTGGTGACAGCCCTGGAACGGCACGATTCAGATGACGTTCCACCATTCGTCGCTTGTCACCGGACGCGAACAGGGCTGGTATCGCTACACCAGCAGCTACGGCCTCGGTGACGGCCATGGGTACGAGTCGCGAGGCGAGGGCGCCGAGTCGATAACTGGCGACCGTCAAACTGCCGGAACGACTGGCGTTCACCGAGTTCGACGACGATCGCGCAGGAACTCTGCGCGCCGGTCGATTCGAGCCGTTCGACGCGATTGGCGACGGCTTCGCCGCTTCTCGATTCGTGCAGCAGTGATCGGTGCGACCGCAGCCTGCTTCCACACCTTGACGAAACGTTGTACGGCCGTCAGAGTCACCAAGACGAGCATGATCCACATGACCGGAATGAGTACAACCGGGAAGAGCAGGCCGAGGCAGAGAATCACGATGCGTTCGGCGCGCTCCATGAGGCCGCCCTTGGCGTGCAGACCGAGCGCCTCGGCTTTTGCTCGCTGGTACGAGATGAGCGACGACACCGCCATCACGGCAAACGGCAGCACGGCCGCCGTGCCGCCGCGGGTGTCGCCGAGGTACCACGCGACACCGCCGAGCATGATCGCGTCGGTGAGGCGGTCGACGGTGGAGTCAAAGAACGCACCACGCTGGCTGGA
>JALRBT010000148.1 GCA_023262255.1 Ilumatobacteraceae bacterium | reverse complement strand
ATCGCTGCACCACGCACCGAGGTCGCCGAGTCGGCACCGAAGATCACTTCGATCACCATCCCGCTCGACAAGGTGGGCGAAGTGATCGGTCCGAAGGGCAAGATCATCAACACCATCCAGCAGGAGACCGGCGCCGACATCAGTGTCGACGACGACGGAGTGGTGGGCATCGTGACCATCGGCGCCGTCGAAGGCTTCCGCATGGAGGACGCCAAGGCCCGCATCCTCGCCATCGTCGATCCGCCCAAGGCCGAACTCGGTGCGGTGTACAACGGTCGCGTGGTGTCGATCACCAAGTTCGGCGCTTTCGTCAACATCCTTCCCGGACGCGACGGGCTCGTGCACATCTCGAAGTTGGGTCGCGGTAAGCGCATCAACAACGTCGAAGACGTCTTGACCCTCGGTCAGGAACTCGAAGTTCGCGTCGATGACATCGACGACAAGGGCAAGGTGTCGCTCACACCGGTGGGAGACGGTCCCGAGCCGTCGAACAACGGCGATTCGGCGTCGTCCTCGGCGTCGGGTGGTCCGGTGTCGGTGAGTTTCGACGATGCATTCGACTCCGAAATTGCGAGTCAGATCGGCGACCTCGGTCCCGGTGGCGAAGCTGGCAGCGAGGAACGCGGTGAACGCCGCGGTGGTCGGGATGGTGGACGTGACGGCGGACGTGGTGGTCGCGATCGCGGTCCCCGTCGTCATCGCTGACACGCAGCTCGACGCGCGCATCCGCGCATCAGACGAAAACACGCAGAGCATGCCCGGGGTCCTGGTTTAGGATCTCGGGCATGTCCGCGTCACGGCTCGCAACTCCCATCAAAGTCGGTGTCTTCGGCGCTGGTGGTCGTATGGGTGCAACGGTGTGCGACGCCGTGTCGGCCGACCCCGATCTCGAGTTGGTGGCCGCTGTCGATCCAGCGGCGGCGGGTCAGATGGTGCATGGGGTGTCGATCTCGCCCGATCCACGTGCGTTGGCCGACGCCGGTGCCGAGGTGGCCGTCGATTTCACGGTGGCCGCCGCTTCACGCACCAACCTGCAGTGGTGTGCACTCCACGGAGTGCATGCCGTGGTGGGAACCACCGGATTCACTGACGACGATTACACGGCGTTTCGGTCGGCGTTCTCGTCGTCGAACTGTCTCGTGGCCGCCAACTTTGCCATCAGCGCGGTCCTCATGATGAAGTTCGCCGAGATGGCCGCTCCGTGGTTCGACACCGCCGAGATCATCGAGCTGCACCACGACCGCAAGGTGGACTCGCCCTCGGGCACGGCGCTCGCCACCGCGCGCATGATGCGCGCCGCCCGCGGCAGCGACTT
>JALRBT010000147.1:1086-1336 GCA_023262255.1 Ilumatobacteraceae bacterium | reverse complement strand
CGTCCTTCACCTTCAATTTGCTGCCCATCGGCAACACGGTGGTGACTTCGGTGCCACTGTCGTCGATCACGTTGACCTGCAGGCCCTTGCTGTCGTCCTCGCCGATTCGCACCACACCCGTTGCGCGCGCCAGGAAGGCCGAGCCGCGGGGATGACGTGCCTCGAACAATTCCACGACGCGCGGCAAACCACCGGCGATGTCCTTGCCCGCCACACCACCGGTGTGGAACGTACGCATCGTGAGCTGGGT
>JALRBT010000147.1:0-1076 GCA_023262255.1 Ilumatobacteraceae bacterium | reverse complement strand
CGACTGAGCGGCGATAACGCCGACCGCCTCACCGAGCTCGATCCGCTTGCCGGTCGCGAGCGAGCGGCCGTAGCAGAGCGCGCAGATGCCGAGCTCGGCGTCACAGGTGAGCACCGAGCGCACGCGAACGCGATTGATCTTCTCGTCGTCACGCAGCATGGCCAACTCGCGGTCGCCCACGATGCTGTTACGAGGCAACACGGTTCCATTGCCCAGGCTCACGTCGGTGTGCAGCGTTCGACCAAAGAGACGCGTCTCCAGCCAATTGCGCTTGCTCGACGTGTCAGGCTGCACGTCCTCCACCCAGATGCCCTGGCTGGTTCCGCAGTCTTCTTCGCGAACGATCAGCTCCTGCGCCACGTCGTGCAAACGACGGGTGAGGTAGCCCGAGTCGGCGGTGCGCAACGCGGTGTCGACCAGACCCTTGCGCGCACCAGGGGTGGCGATGAAGTACTCGAGGGTCGCCAAACCCTCGCGGAAGTTGCTCTTGATCGGACGCGGAATCATGTCACCGCGAGGGTTGGCCACGAGACCACGCATACCGGCGATCTGACGCAACTGGGTCATGTTGCCTCGAGCGCCCGAGCCCACCATCATGTCGATGGGGTTGAACTTGTCGCTCTTGAACGCTTGTTGCATCGCGCCCATGACCTCGTTGGTGGCATCCGACCAAATGCGCACTTCCTGCTGACGACGCTCTTGGTCGGTGATGATTCCGCGGCGGAACTGCGTTTCCACTTTCTCGGCCTTGTCTTCGTAGCCCTCGAGGATCTTGGCCTTGTCCGTCGGCGCCTTGATGTCGTCGATGGAGAAGGTGAGACCACTCTTGCTTGCGTAGCGGTAGCACAACGACTTGATGCGATCCAGTGCCACGGCGACCACCGACTTCGGGTAGTGGTCGCTCAGGCGCTCCACGATCTCGGCCAGGGCGGCCTTGCCCAACGCCTTGTCGACGTGTCCGAAGCGTTCCAAGTAGCCCTCGGGCAACGCCTCTTCGAGGATGAGACGACCGGGTGTGGTGGTGAGCGGCTTCTTCACCGTCGAGCCGTACCAGACGATCGACGAGTGCAACGTCA
>JALRBT010000146.1 GCA_023262255.1 Ilumatobacteraceae bacterium | reverse complement strand
CGCGGCACGTTCTTGCAGATGAGGGGCTCGCGGAAGACGACGCCGCCCAGGATGTTGCGGATCGTGCCGTTGGGCGCCACATCTTCTTGAGGCTGAACTCCTCGACGCGCGCCTCGTCGGGCGTGATGGTGGCGCACTTGACGCCGACGCCATGCTTCTTGATGGCGTTGGCGGCGTCGATGGTGACTTGGTCGTCGGTCTTGTCGCGGTATTCGATGCCGAGGTCGTAGTAGTCGAGCTCCAGATCGAGATACGGGAAGATGAGGCGGTCCTTGATGAAGGTCCAGATGATTCGGGTCATTTCGTCGCCATCAAGGTCGACGACGGGGGTTACGACTTTTATCTTTTTTGGCACGCAAGTACCCTACTTGGCGATGGACTTTGCGTGGAGCAATGAGCAAGTGCTCCTGCGCAAACGCGCCCAAGAACTTGCCGCCGATGCCGTCGCGCGTTACGGCCGGTCGAACGACAGTTGGATGAACGGTTACTCCAAGGAGTTTTCGCGCGAACTGGGTCGCGAAGGGTTCATCGGCATGACCTGGCCGAGCGAATTCGGAGGCGGCGGGCGGCCCGCCATCGACCGTTTGATCGTCGGCGAGGAGATGATTGCCGCCGGCGCCCCAATTGCGGGGATGTGGTTTGCCGACCGACAGATGGGCCCCGCCCTCATTGGCTACGGCACCGCCGACCAGCGTGAACAGTTCCTTCCCGACATGCTGCGTGGCGACACCACCTGGTGCATCGGCATGAGCGAGCCGAACGCCGGCAGTGACCTGGCGTCGTTGACGACCTCGGCCGTGCGCGACGGCAACCACTGGGTGATCAACGGCCAGAAGATCTGGACCAGTTTCGGCGAGCTCGCAGATTTTTGTTACCTGATTTGTCGCACCAGCAAGGAAGGCCCGCCGCATGCGGGCATCAGCGAGATCATCGTGCCGATGGATACACCCGGCATCGAGGTGCGGCCGATCACCGACATGACCACCAACCGTCACTTCTGCGAAGTGTTCTACACCGACGTTCGCGTACCGATCGAAAACCTCGTGGGTGTCGAAGGTGGCGCGTTCAAACAAACCATGCGTCAGTTGGAGCACGAACGCGGCGGCATCGATCGCTTGGTATCCAACCGCGCGCTGTATTTGATGGCGCGTGAGCGGGCCGACACGTCGAATCCGCTGATTCGCCAGGCAATCGCCGACATCGAGATCGGCTACACGCTCGGGCGCATTCTGGTGATTCGCGAGGTGCTGAAACAGGCGCCAGCCGGCTTCTCGGCCGCCACCAAATGCTTCTGCACCGAGCACGAGGCGCGCGTGGCCGACTTCGTGTCGC
>JALRBT010000145.1 GCA_023262255.1 Ilumatobacteraceae bacterium | reverse complement strand
GAGCACGTACTGGCAGGCCACTCCATCGACTCGACCACCTGGCGATTGTTCCCCGATGCCGAAACACTGGAGGTGATGGCACGACGAGTCCGCCACGTCCAAGTACAGGAAGATGCCGTAACCGTCGTATGCCCCGACCAGCCGGGGCTGTTTTCTGCGGTTGCAGGAGTGTTGGCCATTCATGGCCTTGACATCCTCGGTGCTGAAGCCCATAGTGACGAACAAGGCATGGCGGCGTCACGCTTTCGTCTACGCACCGCACCGCCCAACGGCTGGGCAGGAGTCATTCAGGATATCCACCAAGCGTTCGACGGCGAGTTGAACATCGACGCGCGGCTTCATGAGCGGGCCGCTACCTATTCACGTCGAAAACAAGAATCAGCACGTGGGCCACAGCCACCGGTGGTTCTCTTTCATGACGAAGCATCGTCGAATGCGTCCGTCGTGGAGGTACATGCACCGGATCGAATCGGCCTTCTGCGGGATATCACGCGTGTGTTCATCGAGCAGGAACTCGACATTCGACACGCCCGAGTCGCCACGTTGGGCGACAATGTCGTGGACACGTTCTACTTGCGCGAGCGTGACGGAAGAAAAATTGCAGGGACGGAGCGAAAACGAAAGCGAAAGCTAGAGCACGCGATTCTCAACGTGCAATCGCCGGGGTTCGGCTACGGTAAGCCGAGTGAGTATTGAGCCGAATAAACACGAAGCACAACTTGCTCGATGGAGTGAGACCCTCGCAGCAATAGCGCGTACTGGCCTGGCCTTCACACAAAATTTGTACGAACGTGAACGCTACGAGGAGGTGCTCCACGTTGCCGCAGATATCAAGGCATCGCTCGACGAGGCAGACGAAGTGCAACGCGAGGAACGCCATTTCGTACAGGAATGGATGGACAGCATCGGCCAAGGGATTCCTGGATACGTCACACCCAAGGTGGCGATCGGTGCGATCGTCGGCAACGACGCTGGCGAATTGCTGCTCGTAAAACGCCCGGCAAGCGGTGTATGGCTGTACCCAACTGGATGGGCTGATGTCGGTTACTCCGCTGCCGAGGTCGTGGTGAAGGAAGTAAAGGAAGAGACTGGTATCGACGACCCGTACAACTACTGAGTGTTGTGGATGGTATGCGAATGGGATTCACCAAGTTCGGAATGTATCTGTTGTTGTTTCACTGCCGAGCGACGGGAGGCGAGCTCCGGCCACACCCACTCGAAACGGATGGTTGCGGTTGGTTTACCCGCACCAATCTTCCGTCATCCACGGCGGGAGCTGACTGGTGGGGAGATCGAGCATTTGCTGCAATCGATGGTGAACGGTTTACCGCAACATTTGATGTGCCACGCATGCCGATGTGGCGCGGTCCAGGGGAGATTTAGGAAGTGCCGGCTTAGTCGGAATTCTGTTCGCGGAGGAA
>JALRBT010000144.1 GCA_023262255.1 Ilumatobacteraceae bacterium | reverse complement strand
AAACCTCGGATCGGAATTGGACTGTGACTCCTCAGCTGGCGGCACCGCATTCGATGCGTCGTTCAAGATCAACGGCTCACTCAATACCTCTTTCGCCGGCAACGCAGTAACCGCCTCCGGCGGCTTCGGCTGCGAGGTGACGGTTTCTCGCACATCGCCTTTTACCGCGGGGACCACCATCGAATACTTGGGGCATCCCGAGGAGTCCTCCGGAGCGTCTGTCCTCAGATCGCTTCAGGGCAGTTCATGGACCGTCGAAGACGACCAGATCAAGCCAACGGTAGAACTTGCGGGAGTACGGGCGGTTGAGGCTCAGGTGGGAGTAAGCGATGGGTATACCGTGCTCTATTTCAAGCCTTCCGAGGCACTTGCCGATGTTCTAACGGGAGGAGAGGTCAAGGTTTATAGCGCACTCGACGCATCGGACGGTTCCTTCGACACGGACCTTTGCAAGAACGATTTTGTTGGATTGGCAGCGGGGGGCAACCCGCAAAACCATCTCGCTTATGGTTGTTCTTCAACTGATAATTCAGTGGATGATGCGGCTTTGGCCATTTCCAGCGGAGACGTCGTGGTCATCAGTGCTGGAGCCCTGGTCGACCTCACAGGGAACACGAGCGACCAGCAAATCTTCGTCGTGGACCTCGATGAGACCGGACCAAACCTCGCCTCAACCCAATTCTCAGTCGGTCAAAGCACCGCCGGCGTATTCTCGATCGAAACTGGATTGACAGACATCACGTTGACTGTCGGAGCGGGCAGCGTGATGGCGGGGCATGTGGCGCAACAGTGGCGTATCGCGCTTTTGGACTCTTCTGCGACAGTCCCCATGGCGAGTATCGACCTTGAGTCCAAGCTAGTCACTCTGTCGTTCAACTTTTTGACGCACGATGGAGACGACATCATCTGGTCGATCAATCGAAACTCGGAGGTCAAGAACCTCGGCACGTGGGCCGGTGGCTCGGACGGAAAAGTAAAGGGATACATTTCGGGGGACAAAGTGAGCACCTCAACAGCCTCAGGCGTTATCGGCACTTCTTCGACTTTCGTCTTCCTGTCTTTCGACAGCCTCCTTCTTTCGACGACGAGTGCTGTCCAACTCGAGGGCTCAACTTGTACGCCCACCACATCCAATATCTCGTTACCGGGAGGCTCTTCGTCTTTCGTGGTGAGGTGCTCCGCTATAGCTTCGGGTCTCGATTCAGCACACGGGCAGATTCAGCTTGGGAACATTTCTGACTTGAATGGAAATCAAACCACCGGGATCGTGGTTGAGATTCCTTAGGCAAGTGAGGCGCTTGGCTTTGACCCTCGTGTCTGCAGTGGCCGTGACGTCAGTCGTCTCGCTGGCCATCCCAACCTCGCGTGCTGCAGGCCCGGAGCGCATTGGCGGGGTCGATCGTTATTCGACCGCAACGCTCGTGTCC
>JALRBT010000143.1 GCA_023262255.1 Ilumatobacteraceae bacterium | reverse complement strand
TTTCTGGTTCTGCTATTCGGGGTTCGAGTCCCTGCACCCCAACCACGATGATGGCCGGTCACTAGTGACCGGCCATCGCCATGTAACGGCGGTGTCGTAGACCTTCACGGCTGATAGCGTTTGCGCCGCTACTTGGCCCGTTCGTCTAGTGGCCTAGGACACCACCCTCTCAAGGTGGCGGCACGGGTTCGAATCCCGTACGGGCTGCCAAGTCGGCGTGTGCCGATTGTTCTGCTGGGTCACCTTTTTGGTGGCCCAGTGGCGTTTTTCGTCACGGGTGGCGCCGCTACGCCGAGCGGTAGCGCAAGTGTGATAGCCAATCCACATGGGAGACCTCGCAAATCAAACCCGTTGGATGGATGCAACCGCTCAAGCTGAGCTCGTTGCCTCAGGAGATGTCACAGCAGTTGAGCTTGTTGACGCAGCCATTGAGCGAATGGATTCGCTTGATGGTGACCTCAACGCTCTGACGTACACATGGTTTGATACGGCCCGCGAAATCGCAGCATCACCAGATCTTCCTTCCGGCCCATTTCAGGGCGTCCCATTTTTGTTGAAAGACCTCCATTCCCATATGGCCGGGATGCCGATGTCAAACGGTTCTGCAGCGCTGAAGGAGGCGAACTATCACTCGACGATCGATACGACAATCGTGAGCCGGTTCAAGGCCGCCGGTTTCGTCATTTGTGGTCGAACGAATAGCCCTGAGATGGGCACGGTTCCAGTTACCGAGCCGGTGGCGTGGGGGCCGACGCGCAATCCGTGGAACACCGATCACACACCTGGTGGCTCATCGGGAGGTGCCGCAGCTGCGGTCGCTTCGGGAATGGTGCCAATGGCGCACGCCTCCGACGGCGGTGGTTCTATTCGCATTCCGGCGGCCTGCTCAGGGCTTGTCGGATTAAAGACATCTCAGGGTCGGATCTCGACAGGCCCACACCGCGCTGAAACTGGCTTGGGTGTCGAGCTTGCCGTGTCTCATTCGGTGAGAGACACGGCCAGGCTGCTCGATGCAGTTGCTGGACCAGGCATCGGCGACTCGGTGATCGCCCCAAGTCCAACCATGACATATACCGAGGCGCTGACGCGAGACCCCGGATCACTGCGCGTTGGCATTCTGGCTCACCACCCTCGAGGTGGAACGATTGGGGATGACTGTGTCGAAGCGGCAGAGTCTGCGGGACGAATGCTCGAGAGTTTGGGGCACTCGGTTGAATACGCGTTCCCGCAGATCCTCACCGACCCCAACACCGTGTCTCGTTTTATGGCGCTATGGGCGGTCGGCGCTGCGATGAACGTAAAGAGCTTCTCAGAAATGCTTGGCCGAGACATCACTTCATCAGATATCGAACTGATGAACTGGGTGCAGGCAGAATTCGCACAGAACATGTCAGGTGTTGATTACGCGTTAGCGCTTGCTGGAGTTGCGACGTACCGGCGTGAGTGTCTGCAGTGGTGGGCGGACGGCTTCGACATCC
>JALRBT010000142.1 GCA_023262255.1 Ilumatobacteraceae bacterium | reverse complement strand
AGTGCTGCGTCGGTGGAGGTGAGACGAGCGCGGCGACACTGATCCGAGCAGTACTTGATTTGCTCCCAATTCTTGGCCCACTTGGTGCGCCACTGCATCGTGCGCCCACATCGCTCACACACCTTGTCCGCCCGATTAGCCATCGAGCCGCAAGTTATCGGATGTGATGTCGTACCACCTAATCGTGTGCGCGACGGCCGATGATTTCTTCGAGCGTCATGCGCTCGGTGAGCCAAGACTCCATCTCCGCTTCGTCGAGGCCAAGGAATGTGTGCAGCTCGGTGTCGACATTGTCGGCTGTATGCCAACGGTCGACCCAATCGTCAACTTGGTCCGCAGTTGCCTTCCTGGCAATCACCGCCTCCACAAAACTGAGTTCATCAGACATCAATCCGCCGTCCTTTCACTGCAGAACCGATCAGATTCCTGTGGCAATCCATAACTCCGAGGTGGCGACCACGTCGCGAAAACACCTCCACCTCGCCGTGCAGGCGGTCCCATGTGAAGCGGAATCTTCGGTCGTTCGATATCCATATGTGGCGTCCCCGGTAGAAGTATCGCTCAAGATGTCGAATGAAGCAATCCTCTGGAATTGGTACGTACGACATAGCCCCGAGGGACTGTGTGCATGGAACCCCCAACGTGGCATCGGGAATTCACTGAACCGGGACTACCCATCGAGTTTCCAGATGGTGCTGGAGAGCGAAAGGACGTACAGGTCGTCGTTGGCACGCACCACGGCCGACGGCGAGTCGAGCCCGTCGAAGTGAAGCGTCATCGTTGGTGATGCGGTGTCGGTTGCAATCGACCACACAAGACCACTGCAATAATCGGCGAACACGTACCGGCCTTGCAGTGCACCCGACATCGCGACGGCGCCACCGCTCACGGAACAGCCGTCGTCGCCGTGCTGATACGCGACCACCGGACCAATGTGGGATGGACTCGACTGATCCATATTGAAACGGTCGTTGGCTTCGTAGGCGCTCCAACCGAAATTGGCGACATCGGTTGCCGTGGGGTCCGTGTCGGTTGATGAGGTATTACTCGAACCCGACAACGGCATGCCACGCCGCCGGGAAACGCTGTCGAGCACGCTGACTTCCTCCCATTGGTTCTGGCCGACATCGGCAAGCCACAAGCGGTCATCGTGGAGATCCACGCGCCACGGATTGCGCAAGCCCTTGGCCAACATCGTCGTCGCACCATCGCGTGGGTCCACGCGTAGAACCTTGCCAAGCGGCGATGAGTCGTCAAGCGAGACACGAAGGGGGTCGTTCGCCGATCCACCATCGCCCATGGGGACGAGCAGCATCCCGCTGGGTTCCACCACGATGTCGCCGGCGTTGTGGTTACGAAACGGTTGTTCAACGGTCAGGATCGTGCGCAATGAATCGCGATTGAACGCTCCGCGGGGGTCGACGGCGAGCGATGCAATGGTGGTGTCACCCGAGCGATCGGTGTAGTTGATGTAGGCCGTCGCACCATCGCCGGAAAATGCGAGGCCGAGCAATCCGCGTTCACCGTCGCCCTCGGTGAGGTCAGAGACGTCGAGCACCGCGTCCGGTGCGAATGTGCCGTCGACGAATCGATGAATGGTGCCGGTGCGAGAAACGAAGTACGTCGCTGCATCACCGGC
>JALRBT010000141.1 GCA_023262255.1 Ilumatobacteraceae bacterium | reverse complement strand
ATCAACTCGACCGACGCCGCCGGCGCGGCAGCCAGACCCCGCAACGTCCCGACGGCGATTGGGAAGAACGCCAAGAATGCCCCGAGAACGGAGGCGGAGAGCCAACGTGGCCACACGAAGGGTCCCACTTCCAACTTGCCGCCCCAACTCACCACCAGCGGCGCCAGAGCAATGAGCGGCACCGTCTGCGACACCACGAGATACGGCAACACTCCCCGCTGCACCAACTTGAAGCGCGCCATCACCACTGCGAGGCCGACACCGATCACGCCGCCCAGCACGAACCCTGCGACACTCAACCGGAACGAGAACCACGCACCGGACAGCACCGATGCAAAAACCGTTCGATCCGAGCCACGAACTTCGGGACGACCGAATCGTGAGAACATATCCCACACGTGCGGCATTGCGTACTCACTGGTGCGCGGAAGAATCCGAACACCGAGCAGCTTCCCCCCGTCAGCGGGTCCGAGTCCTTTGTACGTCTCCCAGATCACCACCACCAACGCCAGTGCGACGAGGAACATCGCCGTCCTGTATGCAGCGCGGCGAGCGAGCGGGATCATTGTTTGGCGCGAGCCAACTCCGCAATGGCGGGCATGATGCGTTCGCCGTAGGCCTCGAGCGTTTGGTCCTTGCCGTCGTGCTGCAGGTAGATGGCGAACTGATCCACACCGAGCGCCTCCAGTTCCTTCAGGCGACGAACATGATCCTCCGGGGCACCGAGAATGCAGAACCGGTCGACGATGTCGTCCGGAACGAAGGTGGTGTGACTGTTGCCGGCGCGGCCGTGCTCGTTGTAGTCGTATCCCTGTCGACCCTTGATGTAGTCGGTCAACGCCTTCGGCACGGACGGGTCGTCGCCGTATCGCGCCACGATGTCGGCCACGTGATTGCCGACCATCCCGCCGAACCAACGACATTGATTGCGCATGTGCGCGATGTCGGTGCCCACGTACGCGGGAGCTGCAACGCAAATCTTCACGCTTCGCGGGTCGCGACCCGCGTCCTTTGCCGCCTTGCGTACCGCCGAAATCGTCCACTCCGCAATCGACAAGTCGGCCAACTGCAGGATGAACCCGTCACCAACTTCACCGGTTAGTTGCAATGCCTTCGGTCCGTACGCCGCCACCCACACTTCGCACCGACTCTTGCTCGCCCACGGGAACCGGATGGTGGAGCCGTTGTATTCCACGCCTCGTCCGTTTGCGAGCTCACGAATCACGTGGATGCTCTCGCGCAGGGTAGCAAGTGTGGTGGGTTTCCCGTTGGTAACGCGAACCGCGCTATCGCCACGGCCGATGCCGCACACCGTTCGATTTCCGTACATCTCGTTGAGTGTCGCGTACGTGCTGGCGGTCACCGTCCAATCGCGGGTGGCCGGATTGGTCACCATCGGTCCGACGATCACGTTGTTGGTTTGCGCCAGGATTTGGCTGTAGATCACGTACGGCTCTTCCCACAGGATGTGGCTGTCGAAGGTCCAAACGTGCGTCATTCCATACATTTCGGCCTTCTTGGCCAGATCGATCACCCGCGATGCGGGTGGGGTGGTCTGCAAAACGATGCCAATGTCCATGTCGATACCTCAGCGGTTCTGCGGGAAGCCGAGGTTCACCGACGACGTACGCGGATCGGGCCAGCGTG
>JALRBT010000140.1 GCA_023262255.1 Ilumatobacteraceae bacterium | reverse complement strand
CAATCGTGAAGATCTGGAAGCGCAGGGAATTCTGTTCTGCGACATGGACACCGCCCTTCGCGAATACCCAGAACTCGTGAAGAAGTACTTTGGCACGGTCATTCCGCCCGGAGACAACAAGTTCTCGGCTCTCAACACCGCCGTGTGGTCGGGTGGATCGTTCATCTACGTGCCACCGGGCGTCGAATGCGATATGCCACTGCAGGCGTACTTCCGCATCAACTCCGAAAACGCCGGCCAGTTCGAGCGCACGCTCATCATCGCCGACGAAGGCTCGAAGGTTCACTACATCGAAGGTTGTTCAGCGCCCGTGTACACGAGCGACTCGCTGCACTCGGCTGTGGTCGAGATCGTCGTGAAGCCGAGTGCCCGTGTCACCTACACCACCATTCAGAACTGGTCGCCCAACGTGTACAACCTCGTGACCAAGCGGGCCCGCGTCGAAGCCGAAGGCCATATGGAGTGGATCGACGGCAATATCGGTTCGAAGCTCACCATGAAGTACCCGAGCGTGTACTTGGTGGGCCCGAAGGCCACGGGTGAAGTGTTATCGGTCGCTTATGCCGGTGCCGGTCAGCATCAGGACGCCGGCGCCAAGATGGTGCACGCGGCACCCGAGACCACGTCGAAGATCGTGTCGAAGTCGATCAGTAAAGACGGCGGAATCACCACCTATCGCGGACTCGTGCGAGTCGACGAGGGTGCGCACGGTTGCAAGAGCCACGTTCAGTGCGACGCGCTCATCCTCGACGAGACGAGTGAGAGCCGAACCCTTCCGTACATGGAGGTGGGGGAGAAGGACGCCGAGATCGGCCACGAGGCAACAGTGTCCAAGATTGCCGACGAGCAACTTTTCTACTTGCAGAGCCGAGGCCTTTCGCAAGAGCAGGCGATGAGCATGGTCGTGAACGGTTTCATCGAGCCTGTCACCCGTACGCTTCCGATGGAGTACGCCGTCGAGTGGAGCCGCCTCATCGAACTGCAGATGGAAGGCTCGGTCGGCTGACCCGAGTTTCTGGTGCGTAATCTTCACCCATTCCGTGAATTTTCCTCACCAGATCACCACGCTAAGGTCGCGTGAGTCATGCCGATGCGTCAAGAGTGCAAGAACTTCGAGAGTCGCACGTACCCGAACGGCGACACCGTGCGGAAGTGCAATCTCGATCTCGCGCCCGACGCGCCCTGGCGTTGCCCGGATGACTGCTCGGGATACGACCGCCGTCCCGATGTTGGCTGGAGTTACGGCTCACTTGTCACGCCGCGCACACCCGACGAGCCGCCTGGCCTCGACGACGGATCGGCTGCCGCGATCCTCGATCAGGCTGAAGACATCATCAATGCCGTTGGCGCACAGATGATGGCCGACGTGGAAGCCGAGCGCGAGTGGAGTTCCACGCCGCGTTGGAAGCGGGCCTTTCGTCGCAAGCCGAAAAAGTGACGGCTCGGGCCGGGGAATTTCCACTATCTCGGTAGTAATATTTCACCTGTGCCCGTGTTGACCCCCGACATGGTGCGCAGCTCGGGAAACACCTGGTCGCAGGTGCGAACCCCAGCCCTCGAACGGGCGGCTGCGGCACCGTTCCCCACCACCGATGCCGAGCATTGGCGTTACAGCCGCATCGACGAACTGTCGCTGTCCGACTTTGCTCCGGTGCCCACACCCACGTCGATCACGGGCGGTGGAAC
>JALRBT010000013.1:20027-27589 GCA_023262255.1 Ilumatobacteraceae bacterium | reverse complement strand
CGCTCCTCAGTTTTGCGGGTGTCATCGGAGTGGTGGTGGGGTCTGAATCGGCGGGTGCATCCGGCCAGCACGGACTTCTTGGCGATGCGATGGCTCTGGGAGACATGCTGGTGTGGACGGTGTACGTCATCGCGGCAAAGCGCGCCCGTGACGAGGGCGTGAATAGTTGGTCGTTCCTTACCGGCGTGTGTCTGACCAACGTGGTCATCGCCGTGCCGTGGGCGTTGTTGACGAGCGATGATCTGGGCGCCGTAACGGCCAAGGACTGGATGTTCCTCGTGTTGATGATGCTGATTCCAGGAACAATTGGGCATTACCTCATGACGTGGGCGCAGAGATACCTGGACACGACGGTGTCGTCGTTGATCACGCTCGGCGGTCCCGTGATGTCCACGACACTGGCGTTCGTCTTCCTTGGTCAGGGCGTCTCGGTGATGCAGATGCTCGGAGGACTGGTGGTGTTGTTGGGTTTGGCAGGAGTCATACTCAGTGCCGCCTCGATTCGAGGAACACGAAGCGACACGGTGGGTACGGCCGACCCGTTGCTAAACTCAAACCCCTAACGCGGACGTGGCTCAGTTGGTAGAGCATCACCTTGCCAAGGTGAGGGTCGCGGGTTCGAATCCCGTCGTCCGCTCCATTCGAATCGTGTCGCGCGCACCCGTGCTCCGTCGCCTGGGCTCGATCGCCGCCGCCCTCGTGCTGGCCGCCTCGCTGCTCGTCGCCTGCGGTGGAGAATCGCGATACGACGTGGTGGTCGCGGCGGCAAGCGACACTCGTGATGCGTTTGCGGAGATAGCCGCACTCGCCAACGCGGAATTCGGGGTGGACGTCGGATTCGTCTTCGGATCCTCGGGATTGCTGCGCGAACAGGTGATCGCGGGTGCACCGTACGACGTCTACGTCTCGGCAAACGACGCCTACGTGGACGACGTCGTGCGCGCCGGATTCGGCGTTCCCGAGTCCCGCAGGGAGTTCGCAGAGGGGCGACTCGCCGTGATCTCCGCGGATGGCATCGGGCTCCCGGGCGAGGTGAGTGAACTTGGTGCGTCGTCTCGGCTGGTGATCGCGAATCCATCCCACGCGCCCTACGGCGTGGCTGCGCGTGAGGCGTTGCAACGCCTGGGGCTCTGGAGTGCACTCGAGCAACGTGTGGTGCTGGCAGACAACGTCGCCGATGCGGTGCGAGTGGTGCGGGCGGGGGAAGCCGATGCCGGCATCATTGCACTTTCGCTGGTGTTGGACGGACCGCATCTGCTCGTGGACGATGCGCTGCATGATCCGATTCGACAGAGCCTGGTGATCACCACCCATGGGAGCAACAATCCAGCCGCACGGACGTTCATCGAGGTTCTGGGGTCCGCAGAAGGCAGGGCCATTTTGCGGCGGTACGGCTTTACGGTGAAGTCATGAACGACTGGTTTCCGTTGTGGCTGTCGCTTCGGGTCTCGCTCATTGCGACCGTCGTCGCCGGTGTGGTGGGTGTGGCGCTGGCGTATCTGCTCGCCAAGTGGCGTTCGCGTTGGGCATCCGTGGTGGAGGCGGTCTTCACGTTGCCGATCGTCTTGCCACCGACGGTGCTGGGGTATTACCTGCTCACGTTGCTTGGATCACGCTCGGCGATTGGTGGCGTCTGGCAGGACGTCTTCGGGTCGCCGCTGGTGTTCACGCAGGCCGGTGCTGTGGTGGCGGCAACCGTTTCGGCACTGCCGTTCGTGATTCGAGCGGCACGCGCCGCCATCAACAACGTTGACGCACGCGTGGAGGAGTCGGCACGCGTGATGGGGTTATCGGAGTGGCACGTTGCCCGAGTGGTCACGCTGCCGTTGGCCGCTCGCGGGATCGGTGCCGGCGTGGCGCTCGGATTCGCCAGGGCGCTCGGTGACTTCGGAGCAACGGTGATGGTCGCCGGCAACATTCCGGGACAGACACAGACGTTGCCGGTGGCCGTCTACGACGCGGTGCAAGCGGGGGACGACGCCACCGCGCGTACGGGCTCGCTGTTGCTCGGAGCAGTTGCCATCGTCGTGCTGATACTCGTCACGCAGGTGTTTGCGAGGCGTCGATGAGGCTGTTGGCCTTGGACGTACGCGTCGACGTTCCGGGCTTCGGCGTGGATGCCGCATTCTCGGTGGGAACCGGCATCACCGTGCTCGCCGGCCCGTCGGGGTCCGGCAAGAGCCTCACACTGGCGGCCGTTGCTGGAACGGTACGTCCGACTCGTGGCTCCATTCGATTCGGTGATGCGGTCTTCGTCGACGTGGACCGCGCAATCCATCGACGTTCGCAGGACCGGGAGTTGGGTGTGGTGTACCAGCATGCTGCGCTGCTCGACCATCGATCCCCGCTCGACAACGTGATGCTGGCGGTTCGCGAAGGCAACGCATCCGCGCGCCGACTCCTCGCACGCGAGTTGCTGCAACGCGTCGGTGCCGGCGAACTTGCCGACGCCAAGACCCGTTCGCTGAGCGGTGGTGAACGCCAGCGCATCGCCTTGGCGCGGGCAGTCGCGGGAAACCCGCAATTGCTGTTGCTCGATGAACCGTTCAGTTCGCTTGATTTAGCGTCGCGCGCTCACTTGCGTGAACTACTGAAGTCGTTCGTTGCCGAGCGACACCTCACCGCTCTCGTCGTGACCCACGATCAAGCGGACGTTGATGCCCTGGCTGATCGCGTCGTGGTGTACGAACCCGGGCGGACCGTTTCGGCATCGGAATGAATCCGCTCGTACGGGCCATGTAATCGGCGTAGCCGGGTTTGCGTTTGGCGAGCAAGCGATCGAGCATGGCGGCACCCGAAACCCGCACGAGCAGGACCGTCATCACCGCTGCGCCGAGGAATGCCCACACGCCGGCCCCCTGCGAGGAACCCACGATTGCAAGACCCCACCACACCATGGCATCGCCGAAATAGTTGGGGTGTCGGGTGAGTGCCCACAGTCCCTGGTCCATGATTTTCCCGGCATTTTGCGGATCGCGCTTGAAGCGCGCGAGTTGGGCGTCGCCCACGGCCTCGAAGTACATACCGACGGCCCACACGATGAATCCGATTAATGTGACGAATCCGGCACCTGCGCCGGTGTTGCGCTGACCCATGGTGACGGGAATCGATACAACGAACATGAGCGCGCCCTGCAACCCGAACACCGAGTACAGACTGACGATGGCGAATCGCTCGCCGTGCTTGCGACGCATGGCCTGATAGCGGAAGTCCTCACCCTTGCCGAGGTTGCGCTTGGCGAGGTACCCCGCAAGGCGCCCGCCCCAGACCGTCACCATGGCGAGCAGGAGCCAATTTCCCGAACCGGACGCTCCGGTGACGAACTTGGCGGCCCACGCAACGAGGACGAAGCCGAGACCCCACACGATGTCGACGATGGACGCATCTCGTCGCAGCAGTGACAACGACCACGTCGCAAGCATCAAGCAGACGATGGTGACGAACGCGGCAAGAAGCACGGTTGAGGTGTCGGCCACGCACCGAGAGTAGGCGTGTTCGGGTCGCCCATTGGGGATTGTCGGCACGCTCCATCGAGACGTCCGGTATGCGTTGTGAGTTCGTCAAACCGGTGCGAGCCTTGTCGAGTGCTTCAGGTTCGCAACCTCAGCGTCGAAGTGGGCGCCCGTGTGGTGGTGAGCGATGCGAGTTTTTCGGTGATGCCACGCGACAAGGTGGGCTTGGTCGGTCGCAACGGCGCGGGCAAAACCAGTTTGTTCAAGGTGCTCGGTGGCGCGAACGAAGCCAAGTCGGGCACGATTACGCGAGGGGGCCAGTTCGGCTACCTTCCGCAGGATCCACGCATTGCCGGCGTATTCGATGGTCGCACCGCGGTATCGCACATCCTGTCATCCCGCGGTATCGACGACGACATCATCCGAATGGAGAAGCTTCGCATCGCCATGGAAGAGCGACCCGATGAACGGAGCATCGCACGGTTCTCGCGGGCCCAGGAGGAATTCGAGCGCAAGGGCGGCTATGCGGCCAACAGCGAGGCACGGGCGACCGCCGCAGGCTTGGGGCTGAAGGCGGATCGACTGGATCTGCAGTTGGGAGTGCTTTCGGGCGGCGAGCGTCGACGGGTGGAGTTGTGCCGGATTCTTTACGGGGGTAGCGACACCCTGCTCCTCGACGAACCCACCAATCACCTCGACATCGACGCAAAGATGTGGATGCTCGAGTTTCTCCGGAACTACAAGGGCGCACTTCTCGTCATCAGCCACGACCTTGAACTACTCGACGAAGCAATCACTCGCGTGCTGCACCTGGATCGCCCTTCCGAGGCGGATACCGGAATCATCGTGGAGTATCGCGGCACCTACTCGCAGTATCTGCGTGCCCGGGAGGCCGACGAGGCGCGGGCGGCAAAGATGGCCACGCAGCAAGCCAAGGAGATCGAACGCCTGCAGAAGGTGGTGGACCGATTCGGCGCCAAGGCATCGAAGGCATCCATGGCCAAGAGCATCGAGAAGCGAATCGATCGTCTCGACGCCGAGCGAGTTCACGCCCCACGTTCCAAACGCACCATCGCCGTGAAGTTCCCGGACGCCCCGAGTTGTGGCGAAACGGTGTTGACGGCAACCGGGCTCCGAAAGACGTACGGCGGGCCCGATGTGTTCCACGACGTGAGCTTCGACCTGGGAAGGGGGGAGCGACTGTTGGTGCTCGGTCTGAACGGGGCGGGCAAGACCTCACTATTGCGCATCATCGCCGGGGAGTCGCAGGCCGACGACGGAGAAGTGGAGTTCGGTTACCAGGTGCAAGCCGGCTATTACGCCCAGGAGCACGACAACCTTGTCGGCGAACGATCGCTCATCGACCACATGCGCGAGATGGCACCCGTTCGTTTGGGGCTCACGGAGACGCAATTGCGGGGCATGCTGGGCTCCTTCGGGTTGTCGGGCGACAAGGTGTTTCAAGAGTCGTCGACGCTCTCGGGTGGCGAAAAGACCAAGCTGGCGTTGGCCATGTTGATGGTGGGGCGCAACAACCTGCTGCTCCTCGACGAACCCACAAACAACCTTGATCCATCGAGTCGCGATGCGGTTGCAGATGCACTCTCGGAGTGGAACGGGGCAATCGTCCTCGTCAGCCACGACACCGATTTCGTTGCACAGCTCGCACCAACCAAGGTGTTGGTGATGCCCGACGGCCAAGTGGACTACTACAGCGAGTCGTGGCTGGACATCGTAAGCCTGGCGTAACGGGCGACGCGTGAGCCTGGCGTGACTGCGTCCTAGTGTTTCTCCGGTGACCGAACAGCCATCGCGATACCCCGATGAGTCGGACGGCTATTGGATGCACTACCACAACGAAGACAGCCAAAAACTCGCCGACGCCATCATTTCGTACGCAGTCGAGCGGGTACGGCTCGATCCGCCGCCACTCGATGCGCCCAAGCCACTGAGCGTCCTACAGCGCGACGTCGGACAAACCATCACGCCCGAAGGTCTCGGAGCGATGGAAGCGTTGAGGATCTTCACCGAACAACTCGCACCGGCATGCATCAGCGTGGATCATCCATTGTTTCTCTCCTTCGTGCCGGGCGCACCAACGGAGTCGTCGGTGCTCTTCGACCTTGTGGTTGCTGCGTCCAATGTGTACGCGGGTTCATGGCTCGAGGGTGCGGGCGCCGTATACGCCGAGAATCAGGCGCTGCAGTGGATTTCTGGTTTGGCCGGCATGCCGTCGACGGCCGGAGGCGTGTTCGTGAGTGGTGGTACCGCAGGAAACTTGTCGGCACTCATCGCTGCGCGGTGGCAGTGGCGGCAGCAAACGAGAGGTGCGATGAATCGTGCCCGACCGATCATCATCGCCTCCGGTGGGGCGCACTCGTCGATTGGCTTGGCCGCGAACGCGATGGATGCCGACCTGGTGACCGCACCCGTCGACGAGGGTGGTCGCCTCACGGCGGCTTCGGTACACGCCACGTTTCGTGCCTTGAGCCCGGATGATCGGGCGCGAGTGTGTGCGGTGGTGGCGACGGCCGGAACCACGAACCTCGGCGTCATCGACGAACTGGATGGCATCGGGTCATTCGCTCACGAGCACGACGTGTGGTACCACGTCGACGGGGCCTACGGCGCGGCTGCGCTGTGCGCGAGAAGCGTGCGACACCTCTTTGCGGGCATCGAGTTGGCCGACAGTTTCATCGTGGATCCGCACAAGTGGTTGTTTGGTCCGTACGATTGCTGCGCGCTCGTCTACCGAGACGTTCGTATCGGAAAGGCCGCACACACCCAGAAGGCGGAGTATCTCGACGTACTCATCCAGGATGCCGCGACCTCGCTCGATGAGGCGTACAACCCCGCCGACCTGGCACATCATCTCACTCGCCGTGCCCGCGGGTTGCCGTTCTGGTTCAGTCTCGCCACCCATGGCACGGAGGCTTACGAAGAGGCGATGGAGATCACCCTGCAGGTGACGCGCGACGCCGCAGACATGGTGCGGGCGTCATCCCATCTTGAACTGGTGGTGGAGCCGTCGCTGTCCATCATCGTGGTGCGCCGCAAAGGCTGGCAGCCCGACGACTATCGGCGCTGGAGCGATCGGATGTTGCACGAGGGCACGGCATTCGTGGTGCCCACCACCCACAAGGGCGAAACCGTGTTGCGCATGTGCCTGGTGAACCCGCGCACGGATCCCGTGCAGATGCAGAGGCTGTTCGATTCCCTGTTGGTCTCCTCACGATGAACGACGTGTCGCCATGATCAAGTCGATCCGCTCCGTGGTTGCACTGCGGACGTTCGACTGGAATGCCCGACGTCGCCGGTTGGCTCGTTGCGGCAACATCGACGACCTGCGCCTGCTTGCCAAGCGACAACTGCCTGCGGGTGTGTTCGACTATTTCGACGGTGCAGCCGAAACGGAGTGGTCGCTGGCCAACAACTCCGCCAAGTTCGATCAGGTTCACCTGCAGCCACGCGTGCTCGTGGACGTGTCGACCGTGAGCGCGGCTACCACCGTGATGGGTCAGACGTTGCCGAACGGGTTTGCGCTCTCCCCGACGGGTTTCACGCGAATCGCCGGCTCGCCGGGCGAGTTGGCTGTTGCAAAAGTGGCGGCCAAGCACGGAGTGCCGTACACGCTCTCGACACTTGGTACCCGCAGCATCGAGGAGGTAGCGGCGGTTTCCGATGGGCCACTGTGGTACCAGCTGTACGTGTGGAAGGATCGCGGGCTTTCCCGGGAGTTGGTGCAACGGGCCAAGGCCGCCGGATACAAAGCGATCATGGTCACCGTCGACACTGCGGTGTTCGGACGTCGTGATCGCGACGTGCGGCGGGGTTTCACGCTCCCGCCCAAGATCGGACTGGAGACGGTCATCGATGGCATCCGTCATCCACGCTGGACGCTGGATTTCGTCACGCACGAACCCATCACGTTTTCCGCCGTGGCGGGCCGGGGAGACGTGGATGGCTCCACCGCCATCACACTCTCGGATTACGTGAACAGTCAATTCGACGCGTCGTTGTCGTGGCGCGACCTGGACTGGGTGCGCAGTGAGTCCGGCCTGCCCATCATGTTGAAGGGCATTCAAAGCGTTGCCGACGCCACGCGTGCAC
>JALRBT010000013.1:0-20017 GCA_023262255.1 Ilumatobacteraceae bacterium | reverse complement strand
GGTCACGTACGACGACCTCGCCTGGATCCGCGACCAGTGGCCGGGCCGGGTCGCGGTCAAGGGGGTGCAGTCGCTCGGCGACGCCGTCCGGATCGCCGCCCAGGGCGTCGACGCGCTGGTGCTCTCCAACCACGGTGGCCGCCAGTTCGACGGATCGCCGGCGCCCATCGAGTTGCTTCCGGCGGTTGTCGACGCCGTCGGCGACGGTATCGAGGTGTTGGTGGACGGCGGCGTTCGCCGGGGTAGCGATGTGGTGAAGGCGCTCGCACTCGGCGCACGTGCGGTGATGTTTGGGCGCCCGTACCTCTACGGCATGGGGGCGGCGGGCGAACTCGGTGTCGAGTGGGTGATCAACTACTTCAACGCTGGAATCGCTCGAACGATGGCGCTACTCGGCGCAACGGACGTGGCGTCGCTGCGGGAGATTATTTGCGAGTGCGAGTGGACGGCTTCGGCTCGGCCTTCTTGACCGTCTTCTTGCGGGCGCCGTACCGCTTGTTGAACCGCTCGACGCGACCGGCGGAGTCGATGATCTTCATCTGACCCGTGTAGAACGGGTGGCTGGCGTTGGAGATGTCCAACTGCACGAGCGGGTAGGTGGAGCCGTCGGTCCACTCGATGGTCTTGGACGGATCGGTCTTGATGGTGGAGCGGGTGAGAAAGCGGTAGTTCGCGCCGGAGTCTTCAAAGACGACGAACTGGTAGTTGGGGTGGATGTCTTTCTTCATGGCTGAACCAGCGTAGCGGCGGCGGCCTTCTGCCCCATAGACTGACCCAATGCCCAATCGATGTGATGTGCTCGATAAGAAGCCGTCGCGCGGTCACTCCGTGTCGCACTCGAACATCAAGTCCAAGCGTTCGTGGCGCGTCAACACCCACAAGCGTCGCTTCTGGTTGCCGTCGGAGAAGCGTTGGGTGACCCTCTTCGTCTCCGCCAAGGGCATCCGCACCATCGACAAGCGTGGCATCGAGTCCGTGGTGGCTCAGATGCGTCGCGACGGCAAGAAGGTCTGAGGAGTAGATCGACATGGCAGCCAAGAGCAAAGACCGCCGACCCATTATCAAACTGCGTTCCACAGCGGACACCGGCTACACCTACGTCACCCGCAAGAACAAGGTCAACTCGCGGGAGCGACTTGAGTTGAAGAAGTACGACCCCATCGTGCGCAAGCACGTCATCTTCAAAGAAGAGCGCTAAACCTCGGGCGGCCCGTGCCGCGCGTGTCTCGCGGCAGTGGCCGCTACGCCAGGGCTTCAGCGAAGTCGTCGCGCAGATCCGCAAAGGCTTCGAGGCCAACTGACACCCGCATGAGGGTGTCGCTGATTCCCGTTGCCGCTTTGACCGCCGGGTCGACGGAGATGTGCGTACTCGACGTGGAGTGCGAGATGAGCGTGTCCGGTCCGCCCAGCGTCACCGCACTTCGCACCAGCCGCAATCGCTGACTCAGGCGGCGTGCGTCGTCGGTGGTGCCGCAGAGTTCGATCGACATCAACGAACCGAACCATCGCATCTGTCGCTTCGCCAGTTGGTGTTGCGGGTGTGAGGCGAGACCCGGGTAGTTCACCTTCTTGACGGCCGGATGTGTTGAGAGCCACTCGGCCAGTTGCTGTGCGGTTTCGCTTTGCTGACGGAGTCGAGCCCCGAGCGAACGAATTCCTCGCACGCCGTTGAGGGCGTCGAACGGTGACGCGGTCGCGCCGTGCAATACCGCGTACGTCCAGATGGTGTTGATGAGATCCTTCTCGCCGGCGATGACCCCGAGCGTGGCATCGTTGTGTCCGGCGATTCCCTTGGTGGCCGAATGCATGGTGAGTGATACGCCGTACGAGCACGGCCGCTGTCCCAAGGGTGTGGCGAGGGTGGAGTCCACCATTGTGTACGGCCCCGTGATTGCGCCGAGCGCGGCAAGATCGACGATGTCGAGATGCGGGTTGGTGGGGGTTTCGGCCATCACCAACATGGTCTTACCTGGCCGCACCGCCGCGACGAATTCGTCGGCGCTGCGACCGTCGACGTAGGTGACGTCGATACCCATCCGTCTGCACGGGCCATCCAAGAAGGCAAGCGTCCCGCCGTAGCAGTTGCGTTGCGCCACGATGTGGTCTCCCGTCGAACAGAGGGCAAAGATCGTTGATGCAATCGCACCCATGCCCGAACCAAAGGCGAGCGCGGCTTCGGTGCCCTCCAATTCGGCAATCGCGTGCTCGAAGGACTGCACCGTCGGGTTCCCGTAGCGCGAGTAGTAACCCGAAGCGTGAACCGACTTGGCTCCCGCATTCGTGCCATCGACGTCGGTCGTGTCCCAGGTGCTGGATGCCCAGAGAGCCGGCGACAGGGCGCCGGATGGATCTCGACCGGCAGTAACCGCCTTGGTTTCGGGCTCCTGGTCGCGACCGGTGTTCGTCACGCTTTCAGGCTAGGCAGAGCGCGCCGCGACCCGTTCGGGCATTCCGCCACCATTCGGTAAGTTCGTTCGTATAAGTCGCGTCATTACCAACATCCCGTTTGCTCACCGTGTCGTTGCCTCGTTGGTGCTGTGTGCATCGACCGTGGCAATGACGGTGCCGGTGTCGGCCAACGAGGGGCCAAGTCCACTCTCCGGGCGTCCGGGCGGCGAAGGCAAGCCCGTGGTGCTGGTGGACGACAAGGCCAAGAAGGGCACGGTAAGCGTCGGTGGGTGAGTGGGAAACCGGACTTGATGTCGCCCACGATCGCGGGATCATCGACTCCGACTTGCACCAACAACTCACGGAAATGCAGTTCGAGCGGGGCGAACGACGGCAAGGTTTCCCGATGCGGATCGCCTTCTATGTGCTCGGCGCGGTCCTCCTGCTTGCGGCGGGATTCGCCACCTTCATTCGGGTACTCGGCGACGACCCGTCGCAACTGTTGGCGGCGTCGCTGTTGGCGCTCATCGGCGCGATCATCGAAGGAGTGGCGTGGCTCGTGCGTCGGGCCAAGCCGCTTTCGTTCCTAGCCGGCATCATCGGCGCGTTCGCTGGGATTCCCCTTGGTGTTGCGCTCGCTGTCGTATTGCCCGGTGATCCGAACTCGGGAGCGGGTTCGCTGGGCGCTCTGCTGGCCGCCGCGTGGTCGGTGTTGTGGTTCAGTCGTACTCGCTCGGGCGTAGCCATCGCGGCGGTCGTCGGCGAACTCGGGTTCTTCGTTGGTTTCATCGGTGAGTGGGCCAATTTCTCGTCGGAGACCATCGGCATCATCCTGTGCGTGGTCGGAGTTGGTGCGGCGTTGGCGGCGATCTTCGGCAGCATCAAGCCGAGTTTGCCGCCGTTGGTCGTTTCTTTGATCCTCACCGGAGTCGGCTGCGGGTTGCAAAACTCCTACGGGGGCGACGTGATTGCCGTGGTCGGCATCGCGTTGTCGGCATCGCTCTTCGTCGTGGCGTATCGGCGCGGTGAAGTTCTCGCTTCTGCCGCTACGGCAGTGTCGACCGGCGTGTGGGCGGTGGTGCTGTCGTTCGCGCTCACTGAAGGCGCGTTGGCACCACTCGTCGTGTCGGCAGTCATTGGTGCGGGACTCATTGCTTGGGGGATGCGGCTCTCACGTCAGTAGCCTGCAGAGGTCCGCGTGAGCGAACGCGGCGACGTGGCCGACTGGCTAGGCACGGGCCTGCAAAGCCCTTTAATCGGGTTCGATTCCCGACGTCGCCTCAACCTGATATTGATTCCGACACCACGTTTAGTACCCCCTCCGAAGCCACAGTCGCCGGAGATAGACCGAGTCCAGCCTCGAAAATCCCGCTCAGCTGGGTCCGCACACTCCCTAGGGCGTTCCTGCTCGGCGAATGAGCGCGGGAGCGTCCGTACCAAGGTCTGAACAACCGACCGATTCCGTAACAGAGTTAATTGACGTCATGACCGTGATGGTTGCCCTCGTACTCGGGAATCCATAACTTCGCTGACCACATGCCCCTACAAGTTCAAATGAGTCGCTGGCTGTTCCCGGGGTAGAAGCCTCTGCTCCTGGTGTGTTGTTCCACAAAAGCAGACCGTAATTCGGCCTCATTGAGGACGCAGGTGACCGTGCGGTCTGAGTGTAGGCAGCGGAGATCACCTGACGTCCTCCAAAGTTTCCAGAGTCAACGTAGAGCTGAGTTAGCTTTGAGAGGTCACGACATGTAGTGGTGAAATCAAAAGCCATATTTGCACCACCTCCAGCCACTGACGTGAGGGTGGTCGACGACATCCCAAGTGGTCGGAGCAATTGTTCCTGGGCAAACGGGATCACATCTTGTCCAGTTGCCGATGTGATGACCGCCGCGAGTGTTTGTACGGCGCTGTCGCTGTACACCCAGGTAGTTCCTGGTGGGGCCGCCTGTCCTAAGCCAATCGCATAGGCGGTGGGACCTTGGCCATACATCTGCGATGCAACCATGTTGTACACATCAGCGTCGGAATAGGCCCGTCCGGAGGTCATGGCAAGCAACTGGCGAACGGTGACCGTTTGGCTGGATGTCCCTCTCCAAGAGGTGATGAAGTCTGAAGCAGGCTGATCGAGAGTCAACTTACCGAGGTCGCTGGCAATGGCGATCAATGACCCAGTGAGCGTCTTCATTGTGGAGAAGCCGACGGTCTGCGTTGAGGCAGTGCGTCCGTTCCAATACCACTCACCGGTGATCTGACCGTCTCTCCTTACCACCATGCAAGTCACGCCCCTCGCACTAAGCGTTTCGGCAAGGGCGGCATAGCGTGCGTCTGGGCCAACCACCGGAATCGGTTGCGGGCAGAGCACGCCAAGACCTGCCCTATCGAGCTTGCGCGCATTCACTCGATAAATAGCCTTGGACACGTTCGGTGCCGCGTAATCAGCGGCACTCGCCCACCTTGCTGCTGATGCATCACGAGCAATTCCTGCTGGAAAAGCCTTAAGTAGCTTGGAGCATGAAGGGAACTTCTTCTTTGCCACCGCCTCGGGTGATGCAGCCTGAGCCGGAACGCCAAGCAGTCCAGCCAAAAGGAGGAGGAAGGCTCCTGCTAACAGTCTTCGGTGCATGGCACTTCTCCTTTCGAAGACGCCGGCAGGAGTCAATGCCACATCGGCGCTCGATTAAAAAAGTAACTACATAGGCCAACGGTGTGAAGACCGGAAATGACGCAAATTTGTAACACCACACGCCAGCGGTGTGAAAATCGAATATGGCGCAAAACATAGGTATTGCACAGATATGAACAGGCAACGACCCCTCGTCGCCTCCAAAAACGCGGTTCTCTCAGAAATTGCGCGGGGCCTCCACATCTGATCCCAAGTTTGGCAATTCTCGATTCACCTGAGTTATTACTTTTAGTTGATCTGAATAGGTGGCCATGTCGAAGTAATCGCGCCACAAGACGATCTTGCCCTCGCGTACTTTAAACACTCCGGCTATCGGCAGCTCCAGCCATTGGCCATTGATCTTGAAGCGGTCGAGGCGTTCATTGAAGACCATGTCGTCACGCTCGATCTCCGAGACGATTTGCCAGTCGACTTCTTCTGCGGGGGTGAGAAATCCCTGCAACACTTTTGCAACTACTGACCTGCCGGTCATTGGTTTCATCGGCATGTTCTCGTAGGAGATGTCCTCGGACATGAGGGCAACAGCAGCATCGATGTCCTTGGCTTCAATTGCCGAGATCATTGCATTGACAACCGCTAGGGGACTTGCAACAAGGGCAGTCATGAGACCACAGTAGGTTGCCGATTGGTCCACTGTCGCTCCGAACTCCGCCTACCTCAGATTCGGGATCTTGGTAAGGAATTGGTACGGATCGAATCACTTTTACTGGTGACGAGCAGGACTCCGGGTGACCAAGAGGCGCAGAATTGAGGCTGTAATACACCAGTGGGAGATTATTTGTTACGAACTGGCATGTTGAGGGTGGATTTCGATTCCCGACGTCGCCTCTCTTGAAGACCTGCACGGTCCTACTTCGCGCTTCCAATGTCGCTCGTGCGTCGAAATTTCCGTTTCGATGGTCAAAGACCCGTCGACTGGTTTACTCAGGGATTGAGTGAGATAGCCATGTCGGCCCAAACCCATGTGTGTTGCGCTGGTCTCGCCGGGTTTTCGCCTTTTGAAACGTTTGGATAGAAGTAGTCGCAATTTCGACCTGTTTGCTCCGCGCCGATCCAAGGGGCTATAGGACTGTCGATTTGTCGATATCCGATCCCGGTTTTCCGATCGCATGCTAGGTATGCCTTGCCTCCTGCGTAAACATCCGTCTGACCTGACGCACCTTCCGCAAATGCCTCCAAGCGGATATAGGAGCCATCGGGGTTCCATTGAGAGATCGTGAACGTCACCAGATATGACCCCGGTGTCAGAGTTTGTGTACCTGGGAGGTTGAGGCGGATTTCTGAGTAGTGGGGGAACGACACGGCTTGCGCGGTGTCGAGTATCGCGGTCAGCTGACTTCGTCGGATGGACAGGGGTAGTCCATCGGATCCACTGTTCTTGTAGATCCGGGTTTGAATCGTTGCAGGAATTGCGGGTCCAGATCCCGAGACTCGTCGACCGTCGACCGTACCGATGTGGCCGACAGTCCGAAGTGAGATCGAGCTGACGTTTAGTGAGGTGTCAACGGTGAACGTCTGTCCCAATTCGAGAGTGTTGGATCCGAATTCAACGTATGTGCTGGCTTGGTGGGACTTGTTTGAGGATGGCACGAAGTCAGAGAGTGAACCCTTGCTGATCGACCTATCAGATGGTCCGATTCCAACTATCTGGGTGAACGGCCGTGGTGGGAATGTTGCACCTTTTACGGACAGAGAGAAGATGTCAGACTGAGCGGTCTTTGCGACAATCTCTGGTGTCAATTCAGAAACGGGAAAGTAGAGAAATCCCCAGTCGTTCCATGGACACATCGTACGGAGAGACGTGATGGTTCGTCCGGGGCAATAGTCAAGCGATGGCTCAATAAGTACAACGTCGACGTCGTATCCGTCAACTTTCGTGTGCTTGAGAAGAAATTGATAGAGCAATGTCTTTACCGCGGCTTGAATTCCCTGTTTCGCAGTGTCGTCAGATTTATCGGACCCAGTGAATCGAATGAATACATCGAAGACGGCGGCGAGATAGGCGCACCATTTGCCCTGTGTTGCTGGTATCACGGACGGGTAATTCATCGGGTAGTAGCGGCCGTAAAGCAGGTTCCCAATTTGGTTGTCCTCGAATGTGTCAATAACGGCTGTTGTCATTCCTGACGTATCAGCGCTTGCTACGTCCGGCTGGAGGTCGGCTACCACTCTTTCCCACTCTCGGGTCTGGAGCGCATTCGGCAGTCGTTGTGTGATGTCCGATGACGATCGGCAAGGCCCATTTGTAGGGGTTGTTGCGGTTGTGGTGGTGGAAGCCGTGTCTGTTGGGGTTCGGCGTTTCCATTTGTTGCCTTTGGCGGTCTTTTTGCAGATGTACGTTGAGGTCTTCACCTTCTTGGTGAGTCCGATTCTCGGACACTTCGTTCCCACTATGGAAACTGCTTCGACATTGGCACCCGCGAGCACAGGCAGCGAGAGGACAAACAGCGTGATCGCTGCAACTGCAGACACGTGTCTGAGGCATTTGCTCATAGTCGTGATTTCGCGTCGAGGAATCCGTCGGGCAGGGACATCCGCTGAATCACGGCGGTCCTGTAGGTCTCTACGTCGCGCTCAAACGCGGCGGGAGTCTGAAGAAACGTTTCCTGGAACTGTTTCGCCCAGGGATCTGACCAGTGGGTCCAGGTGTCTTTTGGCGGTGTATCCCGTAGATTCGCGATGAATTCGAGCACTCTGTCAAGTCCGAATCGAGCCACAAGGAGTTCATTCGCCAGGTCCCCAGTTCCCATTCCTTTGCAGCCCCAGCCGCCTTCACCTGGAGTGTCGGTCATGCTCGCGAGCGAGATGGGAACCTTGGCACAGCGGGCGACATCGGATGCAGTGACGGCGAGATTCGAGTAACTGCTGTTGTCGATCACTGCAAGAACCATCGCACCGTGGACGTTGCTGATGCCGGAGGCCAGCCACATCGGCAGACGATTCAGGTGATTGTTTATCGAACTGGGGTCGTAACCCATCACTGCAACTTTGCCGCCATGCGACAATTCATGCAGGACATTGACGCGCACTCTGAATCTTCCTGTTGCTCCACCGTTGTCACGTGCGGCACAATCTGATGGTCGGGTTCCGTTGCCACAGCGATGTGCGGTAAAGTCCTGGATTACGAGCGAATACGTACCCGTGCCGGTGTAAGCGCCAGCGACGGCGCCCCACGATGAGATGTTCTGAAACTCTGCGGTTGTCTGTATCGCTTCCTCCAAGCTGAGTGAAACCGAGATCGCGTTGCGGAAATTGGCTAGTTGAGGGAACGACCCGTATTTGAAGAACGCCTCTGTGAGTTCTCGTGTCAACGCCTGATCGGAGCTCGAAACACTCGGGCCGAAGCGATACTCCACCGATGGCACTCGCTGACTTCGCTTTCGCATCGGCTCCACAGAGTCATTGATTTTCGCCGCAACCTGAGCTTCAGGGGCCTGCGCTTTTGGTATTGATGATGTGGTGCTGGAGGGCCGGGAGTCTTGGGTCTTTACAACGCGCCACCGCAATTGTTTTCCGGACTTGACACAGACGTATCTCACGCCGTATTTGGCGCGAGTTTTGTTCAGCTTTGGACACTTTGTTCCGTTGATTCCCGCGGACGAGACTCCACTGGCGGGAAATAACAACAGTCCGACCAGGACGAAAATCGCCAAACGTTTTGGACCTAACACTGAGCTCGCCCCATGGTTGTCGCTCATCAAACGGTAGTAGCCGTCTGATGTCGGAGGCAGTAGCCCGGCGACTAGCGACCTCAGTGATTTAAGTCGGTATTCCTGCAGTCAAATTCACTTGACTGAGCAGCCCGTGGTACGGATTTGGTACGGCGGCTAGGGGAGTTCTAGCTGTAGACATTGCCCTGGTTGCGTAGGGTGCACTGCAAACCCTTGTGGCATGCGGTTGGTTCGGCGAAGTCGGGGTGGTTGGTCAAACGATGCTCCCTCGATTCCCGACGTCGCCTCAAGCCGTTGGAGTTCGGAAGTCGGCGAGGCCGCCTCGTGCATTCGCAGGATCCATCTGCAACATTGACCCTGTTTGAGACTCGCGATTACGTCTCGTCGCGCTGGTACGCGGTAATCGACTGATCACCCATCACGATGTCGGCCATCACCGCCGCAAACAACGCGGGAACCACGTAGATCGGACTACCGGTCGACTCAGCCACGAACACCACAGCGGCGAGCGGTACTCGATAGCCCGCGCCGAGGAACGCGGCCACACCAAGGAATGTGTAAAGCGACGCTTGCTCAGGGTGCAGAATCTCCGCCACGGCACGGCCCACCAGTCCGCCGTTCACGACGAGCGGTACGAAGAGGCCGCCGGCACCACCTCCATAGACCGTGAGTGCGGTGGCAAGACTGCGCACCAGCAGTATCGCCGCAATCGTCCCGACTGCGAGTTCGTTCTCCACTAACAACCACTCACGGAACACCTGATAACCCCCTCCGATGCTGAGTGGTGCTCCCACGAGGGCGTTGCTCGCCACAACGAGTGCGGCTAGGCCCGTTGCACTGAAGCCCACGCGCACGAGCAACAGTCGTCCGGGGGCGGATTTGGCGAATCGAATCATCTTCGCAAATGCGCGGGCGATCACGGCACAGACCGCACCAATCACCATGGCTCCGAGGACGTCGACGATCGAGAAGGTTCCCCCTGCCAGCGAATCGTGCACGAGGATCGGCGACGTGTCGGTGAGAGATGCGAACACGAGGTAGCTTGTTGCGCTCGATACGAGGGCTGGAAGCAGCATGTGGCGTGCCATGTCGTTGCGGTACGGCACTTCCATGGCGAACACGGTCCCGGTTACGGGAGCCTTGAACACAGCGGATATCCCGGCAGCCGCACCCGCCACCATGAGCGTGCGATGGTCAACCCCTTGAAAATAGCGGGATAACCGACGCTGAA
Organism: Ilumatobacteraceae bacterium; assembly: GCA_023262255.1. GTDB lineage: Bacteria > Actinomycetota > Acidimicrobiia > Acidimicrobiales > Ilumatobacteraceae > F1-60-MAGs027. The sequence continues at coordinate 10,044 of JALRBT010000013.1, read as the reverse complement.
ACGCCGTTCCCACTGCGGACCCGCCGTACATCGATGGCCCTTCCAGTCCCAGTGCGCCACCCGAGGCGATCGTGAGAACCGATGCCGCCAAGCGTCGTAGAGCGGCGAGGAGGGGGAGTCTGCTCTCTGGCCCATGAAACGCTCGCAGAAACTCGTCGGATGTGGCGGCGGAGACGGGCCGTCGAGTACGCAAAACCAAGTTTGCGGCAACGAGACCTACCGCCGGAGTGATCGCCACCACCCATAGTTGTTGATTGGATACGGTCTCGAACCCCCACTCCACCAACGCCTCGAGTCCGAAAACCCCCGCCCCGACGACGCCCCCAACAGCGGCTGAAATTGCCACCACGGAGCGGGATCGTCGAACAATTCCAGAAATTTCGGCTCTCCGGTGAGCGAACGAGGGCAAATTGCTTCGCTGCGATCGCACTCCCACGATGACAACGTTATTACGCAACCGGTGGCCACGACGTGTCCGACCGATGGCACGCACGTCGAAGATGACAAACTGAGGGCGATGGTTGCACGCAGTTTCGAATCCGACTCAGGGCGCACGGTGGTCGCGCCGAATGGTGCCCGAGTGCATGTGGATCACCTCGCCCAGAGCGACGTTCTTCGACGGAATTTCTACGAGGTTAGCCCCGGCGCATGGTGCCTGGTTGGAAACGGACTTTCCAATCAAACCTTCGTTGATGCACCAGAGGGAATCATCGCATTCGACACCGGTGAATCCGTGCAGGAGATGGCGGTTGCGCTCCAGGAATTGCGAACTCGCACCACACGTCCGATTGCCGCCGTGGTCTACACGCACTTTCACTACGTGGAGGGAACACGAGCGGTCCTCGACGAAGGCAATCACGCCGAACCTCTGCCCGTTTACGGACATCCACGGATTGCTGAGAACAAGTCCAGAACCGCCGGTGAAATCGCACCCGCATACGGACGTGGACTCGTCGAACAATTCGCAATCGTCATGCCGCCGGACGGCGTCGATGGATTGGTGAACGTAGGCCTGGGTTTTTCGTACCGCAACCCCGCCCATGCTCCGGCAACGCCGGGGTTCTTGCCGGTTACACACGAACTGCCCGACGAAGGTGAGCTCACCATCGCGGGTGCGCGAGTACGGGTTCGTCATTCGCCGAGCGACAGCGACGATTCCGTCAACTTCCTCTTTCCGGAATTGCAATTGTGTGTTCACAACACGGTGTGGCCGGTGCTGTTCAACGTGTTCGCCATCCGCGGCGAAGAGTACCGGGACCCCCGGGTGTTGATTCCGGGAATCGACAACATCATTGCCTGGGCGCCGGAACATCTCATTGCCACACACGGTCCGCCGCTATCGGGGCGAGAGAAGATTCGTGAGGCGTCGGAGCGATATCGCGACTCCATTCAGTTCTTGTGGGACCAGACCGTTCGGGGAATCAACAAAGGTTGGACCATGGACCAAGTCGCAGCGAACGTGTCGCTGCCCTCGTTGTATGACCAGGATCATTTCACCAGCGAGCGTTACGGCGTGGGCGAACACCATGTTCGACAGATCTATGCCGGTCTTCGCGGCTGGTTCGACGGTGAAGAGTCGAAGTTGTTTCCCCTGCACCCCGAGAAACGATTCGAAAAGTTGATCGCTGGTTTCGGCGGCAGGGAAGAAGTCGCCAAACAGGCGAGCGCGGCGTTCGATGCAGATGATGTGCGCTGGGGGGTGGAGTTGGCCACGTGGCTCGCGCGGTCCGGCGCGGCGACAACGACCGACAAGGAGTTGCTGGCGCGCGGTCTTCGCTTGATCGCAGAACGTACACCTGCCGCAAACATCCGCAACTGGGCGATCACCCGTGCCAGACACCTCGACGGCCAAACCCCGATGGATCGCTTCATGAGGCACACGTTCAGTTCGCGCACCATCGCACACGTGACGGCAACCGAACTCATCCATACGCTTCGGGTGTTGCTCGATCCGGCTCGCGCCGAAGGAGTTCGGACACACGTACGGTTCGTGATCGATGGTGAGTCCGCGGGATTGCAGTTGCGTAACTGCGTTGCCGTCCCGACGGATGGATTCGGTGCAGCGGTCGAAGTGGCGATGACGCGAACCACGCTCGCGGGAATCTTGTCGGCCAAGCAAACGTGGTCGGCTTCCGACATTGCAATAACGGGCGATACATCGGTGGTGGATACCTTCCGCAACTGCTTCGACCACGCCGGCTTGCAGGGGTGATTACATGGTGACCATGCCCACGGGGCCGAGTCTTCCGTTTGCCACCGCGCCGTTCGCAGGTACCACCGCTCGGCTCATCGACCAGTCGGTGCCGTCACGGCCGACGGTGGCCTTGCCTTCGCCGGATGCGCCGAACATCGTGCTGATCCTGCTCGATGACGTGGGTTTCGGAACCTGCGAAACCTTCGGTGGCCCGGTGCCGACGCCGGCACTGGATCGCGTGGCGGCCAACGGTGTGCGTTTCAATCAATTCCATACCACCGCGTTGTGCTCGCCGACCCGCGCTGCGATGTTGACGGGCAGAAACCACCACGCGGTGCACATGGGCAATATTCCCGAGGGTGCCAGTGCGTTTCCCGGTTACGACTGCATCATCCCCAAGGAAGCCGCCACGTTCGTGGAGATTCTTCGCCAGTACGGATATTCCACCGGCGCGTTCGGCAAGTGGCACGTCACGCCCGCGCACGAGCAATCACTTTCCGGGCCGTTCGATCGCTGGCCGACCGGGCTCGGATTCGAACGCTTCTACGGAATCCTCAGTGCAGAAGCGAGCCAGTACGAGCCGCCGATGTTCGACCAAACCACACCGGTGATGCCGTACGAGGGGCGCGACGACTACCACATGAGCGAGGACATCGCCACGAAGGCAATCGACTGGATGCGGTTGCAGCGCGCCTCCAACCCGCACCGTCCGTTCTTCACCTACCTCGCCACGGGGGCGATGCACTGCCCGCATCACGTGTGGCCGTCGTACATCGAACGCTTCAAAGGTCAGTTCGACGACGGCTGGGACGCCTTGCGTGAGCGCGTGTATCGACGCCAGTTGGAAATGGGGGTGATTCCTCCCGGCACCACGTTGACGCCTCGCCCCGCGGAGGTGCCATCGTGGGATGAGTACCCCGACAAGTACAAGCCGGTTGCCTCCCGCCTCATGGAGGTGTTCGCCGGTTTCATGGCCCACACCGACGAGCAAGTCGGGCGTTTGTTGGACTCGCTCGACGCGATGGGTGTCACCGACGACACGATGTTCATTTACATCACTGGCGACAACGGCGCATCCGCCGAGGGCACGGTGAACGGTGCGTGGAGCGCACCATCGTTCCAGAACGGACTTCCCGAGGATCCCGAGTGGCTCCTTTCGCATATGGACGACTTCGGTACGGCGCGATGCGAGAACCACTACAACCTGGCCTGGGCATGGGCACTCGATGCTCCCTTTCAATGGATGAAGCAGGTGGCATCGCACTTCGGTGGAACTCGTAACGCCATGGCCGTGCAGTGGCCGAAGCGCATCGTCGAGAAAGGCGCGCTACGGAGCAACTTCCATCACGTCACCGACATCTTTCCCACGGTGCTCGAGGCCGCAGGAATCGAGGCACCCCAATACGTCAATGGTCTGGCACAGATGCCGATCGACGGGGTGTCGATGTTGCCGACGATGACGTCGGCAAGTGCGTCCGAAGCCCACAACACGCAATACTTCGAGATGTTCGGCAATCGGGCGATCTACCACGACGGCTGGATCGCATCGTGCTTCCACGGGCGAGTTCCCTGGAAGCGATTCGACACCGTTCCCTTCGACGGTCCGCAAGAGAAGTGGGAGTTGTACGACATTCGGAACGACTTCTCACAGGGCAACGATCTATCGCAGGTCCATCCGGAGAAGTTGCAGGAACTGCAGCAGTTGTTCGACGAAGAAGCGCGTCGCAACAACGTGTACCCGCTGAAGGAGCCGATCCAGGGATTCGGGCCCACGTTTGCGGTACCCGACTCGTTGGGTGGTCTTTCCAAGATGACCTACACCACCGTGAACATCCGCATGCCCGAACGCTCGGTGGTGAACCTGAAGAACTGTTCGTTCCGTATCACTGCTGAGATCGATGTGCCCGAGTCCGGATGCGAAGGAGTCATCGTCGCGCAAGGCGGCAACATGGCCGGCTGGTCGCTCTACGTGGGAGGAGACGGCAGGCCTCGATACCACTACAACTGGTTCGGACACGAGCATTCGGTGGCGGTGGCGTGCGAGAAGTTGTCGCCTGGTCGACGCACGGTTGTGATCGACCACGCGTACGACGGTGGCTTTGGTGCCGGCGGCGACTCCGTGATGAGCATCGACGCAAGACCGGTTGGTCATGTTCGAATCGAGCGGTCCGTGCCGGTCATCTTCTCGATCAGTGGTGAAACATTCGATGTTGGCCTCGACAGCGGGGCAGCAGTGGGCGATTACCCGCACATTTACCGATTTACCGGCCAGATCCATGGCGTCACCCTGGAACGATTGAGCGAACCATCCGCTGCCGTGCGGGAGTTAATTGCCGACGCAGAGTTTCGCGCCAGCCTGGCCGTGCAGTAGGCGGACGGCCGCCCCCCCCCGGCGCGTAACAATTTTGCTACCAACCACCGGGTTCGGGGTGGGACAGAGGCGAGTCGTGTTACCGTTCGGGCAACGTTGGGGCCATGTTGTGGTTCTTGACGCTGCGTCGGGGCACGCAATGTCCCTATACAACACAAGTGAGGGAATGCACTCATGAAACTCAGTGGTTCGCGCGTACGAAAGCGCGCCCTAGGAATCGTCGCTGTATCGACGATCGTCTTGGCGGCCTGTGGCGGAAGCGATGACGCTGCCGACACGTCAACCGAGACGACGGCTGCAGCAGAAGAAGTGGAATTGTCGGCAACGGAAGGTGGCATTCTCGCAGCAGTGCAAGAGCGCGGCGTCCTGCGTTGTGGCGTGTCGGGAGCGGCAGTCGCCTTCTCGTACACCCAGGCCGATGGTTCGATGCAGGGTATCGATGCCGACTACTGCCGAGCAGTAGCAGCAGCGGTGCTCGGTGACGCAAATGCCGTCGAGTTCGTCTCGCTGACTGCTGCAGAGCGCTTCACGGCCGTGCAGACCGGCGCAGTTGACGTTCTCATGCGCAACACCACCTGGACTCAGAGCCGTGACAGCGACGTGGGCATGGACTTCGGTCCCACCACGTACTACGACGGTCAGCAGTTGATGGGTCGCGCAAGTGACGGGTTCACCTCTGCATCGACGGCAGACGAGATCGACGGAGCCGTGGTGTGCACCAACGCCGGTACGACGACGGAGACCAACATCTCCGAACTCGCATCCGAACTGGGCATCACCATCACCCTCACCACGTTCGAGGACTACGACCAGGTCACCGAGGCGTTCATCGCCGGCACCTGCGACGTGATCACGACCGACGGTTCGGGCCTCGTGGGACGCAAGTCCGTTCAGCAGCCAGCCGGCGAGGAGTGGGTCATCTTCCCCGCCACGCCGATCTCCAAGGAACCGCTCGGTCCGGTGTACGGCCAGAACGATTCCGAGTGGGCTGACGTCGTCAACTGGACCGTCTACGTGACGCTCATCGCCGATGAATCCGGGGTCACCTCGAGTGACGTCGACGCAGCGCTCGCCGGTGATTTCGGACCGGAGATGGTCCGTCTCATGGGCGGCGAAGGCGAACTGCAGACCGTCATGGGTCTGTCGGCCGACGCGTTCTACAACGTGATTTCCCAGGTGGGCAACTACCAGGAAATCTGGGACCGTAACCTCACCCCGGTGGGACTCGTGCGCACTGGCTCGGCCAACGCATTGTGGACCGACGGTGGCTTGATGTACGCCCCGCCGGCTCGCTGAGTTTCAGCGACACTCTTTACGGAGAGCGTCGCTCTGGCCGGGTCTTCGGATCCGACCGGGGCGGCGCTCTTCCCGTACTCGGCAACGCTTGCGAGGCGGGCACTCAGAGCGCGGGACACATCGCGTGACATACATTGACTTGGTACATGGGTCGGGAGGGCTCGGGCAACGGTGACGTCCACAACGCGCGCAACTTCCCTCGCGGCTGATAGTCAGCGCCGCCCGCCGTTCTGGCGGAATACGACGCTGATCAAATGGACCATTCAAGTCGCCGTGCTTCTCACGGTGTTGGCCGCGTTCTGGTTCCTCATCACGCAGGCCCGCAGCAACCTCTCCGCCAGGGGAATTCCCGTTGGGTACGACTGGCTCGACGATCCGGCCAACTTCCAACTTGGAGAAGGCATACAAACCGTCGACTCTCCCGAACGTCGACTCACGATGAGCCGTGCCTTGTGGGTTGGTATGGCAAACACCTTCCGCGTGGCGATAGCCGGAATCATCTTTGCGACGATCATCGGCGTGATCGTCGGCGTATCGCGCCTCTCGAAGAACTACGTTGCGCGTCGCGCCTCCTCCGTCTACGTGGAGATGCTGCGAAACGTGCCGGTCCTCGTGCAGATCATCCTGTGGTTGGCGATCCTCGGTTCGATCGGCGCCCTCACCCCCGACACCGGCCCGATCAAGGGCTGGGTGATCGTGTCACAGAAGGGCATTTCCATTCCGCGCGTCTTTCTGGCCGACGGCTTCTACCAGTTTCTCTCCCTCTTTCTTTTGTTGTCCGTTGGAATCTGGTTCGTTCGGCGACGCCTGGCTGCCCGTCAAGAACGCCTCGGTGGAAACCAGCACGCAGGTTCGATCACTACCGCACTCGTCGTCGTGGCACTTGGGGTGAGTTGGTTTGCAAATGCGCCGATGGCATTTCTTCGCGGGGTCTTTGCGTCACTGGAGAGTGCCTGGGGTTCGATTCCACAGGTTGCCGTGCAGGTTGGACTCGCTGCGTTGGCCGTTGGAGTGGGGGCCATGCGGGTGCGGGAATTCCTGCGCAGCCGCCGCACACCGGCGGGTCTGGCAAAACTCACCGATGACGACTGGTTCCGACTGGTGTTCATCGCGCTGGTTGCCGTGGTGGCGGCGGTCATCGTGCTGCGAGTGTGGCCCGGACTCTCGAGTTGGATCATCAACTCCGGTCGCGACTTTTTCGGGTTGCTCAGCGACAAATTCGGTGATGGAAGGGGCACGCGCCCGCTCGACGCGATGCGCCCCACACTGGCGACCGGTCGGTTCGTCAACTACGGCACTACCGGTCTGACGATGACCGTGTTTTATGCGTCGCTGTTTTTCGGACTGGTGTTCTACACCTCGGCGTTCATCGCCGAGGTGGTGCGAGGTGGCATTCTCGCCGTGCCGACGGGTCAAGGTGAGGCGGCGGCGGCGCTTGGCCTCAGCCGTGGTCAGGCGCTGCGCAAGGTGATCCTTCCGCAGGCGTTTCGAGTGATCATGCCGCCACTCGGCAACCAGTACCTCAACCTCACCAAGAACACCTCGCTGGGTATCGCCGTGGGATTCTCGGAGATCGTCCAGGTGGGGCAAACCGTGTACAACAAGAACTCCCAGACGCTGGCGGTGTTCAGCATTTACATGATGTTCTTCCTTGCGTGTTCGCTCACAATTTCCGCGATCGTCAACTACATCAACCGCCGACTGGCAATCGTGGAGCGATGACGTGAGCACTCGGAACACCCCCGTGCGATGGGTTCGAGAAAATCTGTTCTCGTCGGTTGGCAACTCCGCACAGACCGTGGTCTTTTCGTTGATCATCCTCGGACTTCTGCGATGGCTCCTCGGCCAGGCGTTCGCCGAGGAATCGAATTGGGAGTCGGTCGCCACGAACCTTCGGCTGCTGATGGCCTACAACTACCCGACGGGTCAGTTCGTTCGCATCTGGGTGTCGGCCGGTGCGTTCTTCTTCGCCGCGGGCTTGTCGTTCGCGACGTGGAATGTGCGACCGATGATTGGTCTCCGGCGCCTCTTGACGACGCTGGTCGGGTTTGGATGCTTTGCGCTGATCTGCGGCCTTGTTACACCGGGTACGACGCCGGCGGTCGTGCGCACAAGCATGTTCGTGATCGGCGGCGCGCTCGTGGCGGGTGGGCTGGCTGCGGGACGCCTGATACCTCGGGCAGGGGAGCGCAGTGTTGGCTTCGGTCGTCTGCTCGTGGCGGTCTCTGGACTCGTGATGGCAGTCGTGTGGTTGGTTCCGTTCGGTAAACACTCGTTCATCGACGGAGCGATTGCGGTGGAACGAGGCGTCACCATCGCATCGAGCACCAAGATGCCGTGGACGGTGCTGTTTGCCGTTTTGGTCGCCACCTTCTTCGCGGGTCGTGCCATCGCGGTTCGCATTCGCAAACAACTGAAGATTGCACTCATCGCCTGGTGGGTGGTCTGCCCAGCATTCGTGTTGTTTCTCGTGTTGCGCGACCCTGCCTTTGACTGGTCGCGAATCTGGTCGGTGGACGTGCCGATTGCTGCGGCATTCGCGCTCGGTGGTGGCGCCGTGCTTTACGTGCTTGCACGACCTGGTCGCGAGGATCTGGCCAGGGTGGTTGGAGCGCTGCTGGTGGGTTTTGCACTCCTGCACTGGGTGGCCGGCTTCGCGGGCTGGTACGGGATGTTGCAGAAGGTGCGAATCAGTTTCGTGTTGCTTGCAATCGCGGCGCTGCTGGTGCCCACGTTCGCTGGTGAGCGAAGGGCCCGGCTACGACTCTCCGGTGGATGGATCGGACTCATGGTGGTATTGCACTGGTTGATCACCGCGATCAACACGCCATCCACGCTCGTGATCAGTGCACCACCGTTCATCGGTGGGCTGGTGCTCACCATCACGATCGCGTACTACGTGATGCTCGCATCCTTCCCGCTGGGCGTGCTGTTGTCGCTGGCGCGAACGTCGAAACTGCCGATCTTCCGGGTGCTGTCGACGGGCTTCGTCGAGGTGGTGCGCGGTGTTCCGCTCATCACGGTGTTGTTCTTCTTCTCCATCATGTTGCCGCTGTTCCTGCCCCGCGGCATGGGCATCAGCGACCTGGCGGCGGTGTTCACCGGCTACACACTGTTCTCCGCTGCGTACATGGCCGAAAACCTGCGCGGTGGCCTACAGAGCGTGCGCAGGGGACAGTTCGACGCCTCCGACGCGCTTGGGCTCACCACGGTGCAGCGAACCGTGTTCATCACCCTGCCGCAGGCACTCCGTGTTGCCATTCCCAACCTCGTCGGACAAGCGATCGCCACGTTCAAGGAAACGTCGCTGATCGCCATCGTCGGCGGCTTCGACATTCTGCGGATTGCGAATTCCACCATTCCGAATCAGCCCGACTTCCTCGGCCAGAAGCGCCCGGCGCTGCTGTTCGTTGCGCTGGTGTACTTCGTCTTCACGTATTCCATGTCCAAATCGGCGCAATCGCTCGAGAAAAAACTCGAAGCGGGCCGCGTTCGGTAACAAACACAGAGGAGCAATCATCATGTCCATCGCCGATCAGTCACTCACAACGGAACTCGCTTCGCGCAACGATGTCATCATCTGTCGTGGTGTGAAGAAGTGGTTCGGCGACTTCCAGGCGTTGCGCGGCGTGGACCTCACGGTGAAGGATCGCGAAGTGCTGGTGGTACTCGGCCCGTCGGGTTCGGGCAAGTCCACGCTCATTCGATGCATCAATCGGCTGGAGGCGCACCAGGAAGGATCGATCGTGGTCGACGGCGTGGAGCTCACCAATGACCTGCGCAACATCGAAAAAATCCGCTCGGAAGTTGGCATGGTCTTTCAACAGTTCAATCTCTTCCCGCATCTCACGGTGCTGGACAACATCACCCTTGCCCCAGTGTGGGTGCGCAAGAGGCCCAAGGCGGATGCCTTGGCAAAGGCAATGGAACTTCTCGAGCGGGTGGGTATTCCCGAACAAGCGGCAAAGTTTCCGGGTCAGCTCTCCGGTGGGCAGCAGCAGCGCGTGGCCATCGCGCGGGCGTTGGCGATGGAGCCCAAGATCATGTTGTTCGACGAACCCACCTCCGCGCTCGACCCTGAGATGATCAAGGAGGTGCTCGACGTAATGAAGGAACTCGCCAACTCGGGCATGACCATGATCGTGGTGACCCACGAGATGGGCTTTGCTCGCGAAGTTGCCGA
>JALRBT010000139.1 GCA_023262255.1 Ilumatobacteraceae bacterium | reverse complement strand
AATCTCGACGATCTGGCCGGTCACTGCGCGGCGACGGGTCGGTACGAGTGCTTCTTCGTGTCGGCGCCACTCAATCTTCCTCATGGCGTGGCCAGTCCACCGAACGCGCTCGCCATCGTGTGATTCGTGTTCGTGTGGCAGGATCGCCACATGACGCGACCCAACGATCCACTGGCCGGCCAACTCGCACTCGTGACCGGAGGTGGTTCGGGAATCGGACTCGGATGCGCGCGTGAACTCGTTCGCGACGGAGCGAGCGTGATGTTGGCGGCACGAAACACCGATCGCCTCGCATCGGCGGCCGACGAGCTTCGATCCGTCGCTTACGGTGGTGCCGAGGTGCACGTACAGGCATGTGACGTCACGTCCGAGTCGAGTGTTGCCGAAGCGTGTGCTGCTGCTCAGGCGGCGGGTCGCCTCACCATGGTGGTGGCCAATGCGGGATTCGGAACCGGCGGTCCGATCCATCTCACGTCGCTCGACGACTGGGAAGGAATCATGCGCACCAATCTGACGGGCGCGTTCCTCACCATCAAGCACTCGGTGCCGATCCTTTCCGCCAATGGTGGTGGCTCGATCGTCGCCGTGTCGTCGATCGCCGGAGTGTCGACTCACCGATTCATGACACCGTACGACGTGTCGAAGGCCGGGCTCGAGATGCTGATTCGTCAGACGGCCGACGAACTGGGTTGTCGCAACATTCGTGCCAACGCCGTTCGTCCTGGTCTGGTTCCCACCGACGCGACGGAGGGACTCATGAGTCTCGACACGATCGTCGCCGACTACATGGAGCAGATGCCACTCGGTCGTGTCGGCACCACCGAGGACATCGGACAGTTGGTGCGATTCCTGCTCGGCCCCGAGAGTTCGTGGATCACCGGCACGTGCATCAGCATCGACGGCGGTCATCACCTGCGTCGCGGGCCGAACATCGAACCGGCCATGGAGATGGTGCTCGGTGATCAGCGGTATCCGGCCGGACCGGCCTGAGCGATCGAAAGGTTCGGTGCGACGGATTCAGACCGGCTGCAGATGGCGTAGTGCTGCCGCGCTGTAGAGAGCGATACCTGTCGACATGGCGTCTTCGTCGTAGAACACGCGATTCGAGTGATTGGGCGCGGCCGTGGCCGGGTTGCGATCGTGCGGTGTGGCGCCGAGGAAGACCATGGCACCTGGAATTCGTTCGAGCACCACGCCGAAGTCCTCGGCACCCATGACGGGATTCGGGAGTTCGATGAAGCGATCGGCACCCACCACGTTCTTGACGAGGCCGGCCGCGATCGAGGCGTAGTCGTGATCGTTGACCGTGACGTCGTATCCGATGTGCAGATCGACTTCCACCTGGAGACCGTGCGCAGAGGCGATGCCCTCGGCGACTCGCTTGATTCCGTCGTGCACGGCAGTGCGGGTCGATTCGCTGATCGCACGGATCGTGCCGCCGATCTCGGCGACTTCGGGAATGACGTTGAAGGCCGTGCCAGCGCGCAACTGGGTGACGGTGAGGACCGAGGGATTGAACACGTTGATGCGTCGCGTGACCATCGTCTGCAGCGCTTGAACGAGTTCGCACGCGGCCGGCACCGGGTCGAGGGTCCGATACGGCTCACTGCCGTGGCCACCTTTGCCGACGAGGCGAATCGAAAAGGAGTCACTCGACGCCATGAGCGGGCCGCCACGTGAACTCACGAAG
>JALRBT010000138.1 GCA_023262255.1 Ilumatobacteraceae bacterium | reverse complement strand
ACGGACGACAGTTGCACGCCTACGCCATTGCGCTGGAACGCCCGGCAGGTGACGCGATGCCGCTTGCCCCGGTGTCGCGCATGGGGCTCATCTGTTTTCCACCCGACGACATGATCGCGCTTCCCTCAAACGGCACCGCACGGTCGAAGATCGCAACCAAGCAAGCTGCAGCCACCAATACCGCAGCCAAGCAGTACGCCTACCGCACCAGTGCCGTGTGGGTGGAAGTGGAGCGCGACGACGAAGCGTTCCTGCACTTCGTTGCCGACGCCGTCAAACTCATCACGCGTCGCACCATGCCGCGATCGGCCCCGAATTGTGGTTGGTGCCGCTGGACCCGCATGACCGCGCCGCTACTCGATCAGCCGGTGGCCGTTACTGCAGTCGCTTGACGACAGCTTCCGATTCGCGCGCGGCGGCGCGGAAGATTCCCTTGCTCATCAGCGAGAGTTCCTGCTTGCGCCGCAATTCGTAGATTTCGGCACGGCGAGTGTGCACGGCAAGGTCATCCGGGGCGGCCCAGCCGGCAAAATCGGCCAGGTGACATGCCAGGCGCATGTCACCATCCTCGGCAAGGCCTTTGGCTCGCGCAATCAACACGTCGGCGCCACCGGCGAGCGAGGCAATCTCAGCGCCAAGCACGGCGTCCGGCGCAGGCTTCAGTCGCGATGCGGCACCGTCCCACCATCCGCCGTACATCCGCCAAATGCCGCGCACCACGAACTCGGGCTCGTCGTACAGCGGTCGTAGGTACGGCTTGGCCAACACCGCATCGGGCACCTTCACGGTGTGCACGATGGTGTCGAGCGTGGCGCCGTCGTTCATGAGGTGGATCACCTGCGTAACGAGCGACTCGAGCGCGCCGGCGATATCGCCGAGCACCATGGCGATGCGTTCCTTGCCGACGATCGGCAAACCGTGAGCGGGCAACAACAATTCGGGCCCCATCGCCACCATGCGTCGCAACGCACGAGCCCACTCCGCCGCATATCGCTGCACCTTCTGCGGGTTGCCGGCGTTCGGAAAGTTCCAGATGATGAAGTCGCCCGTCACGATCCACTTCTTCTCGGGAAACCACGCCCACAGGTGGTCGTCGGTTTCGCCACGGTCGTGGTACATCTCCACGGCTAGGTCGCCCACGGTCATCGACAGTGATTCGCGGAACGTGTGGTCGGGGGCGAGCGCACTTTCGGGCAGGAAGCGCCCGAGTGCAGGCGCATCCGCCGCGCCGCCTCCTGGGGGCGCCAGTTCGCTTGCACCACCGATACCCAACCCCACATCGGCACGAATGCCGCCGAACTGTCGACGATTGATCAAGTTGTTGAAGTCCGACATGTCGTTGTAGCGCTCGAAGCGGGGGAGCACCGCCTCGTGGCTAACCACCGTGGGTCGCTGCGAGCCGCGCGACGTGGCATCGGCCAGGAACGCACCGCTGCCACCCACGTGGTCGAGGTGTCCGTGCGTGTACACCAGGTGGGAGATCGGCGCCGACGACCATGTACGAATCGCCTCCACCACCGTTGCGCCGCTTTGTGTTCCGGAGGCGTCGAAGCATATGAGGCCATCGCCGGTGTTCACCGTGACGCAGTGGCTGAAGCTCTCCACCATGGCTACGTTGTCGGTGAGTTCCCAGATATCACCGTCAACGCGGTTGAGTCGTTCGTCGACGACGCCGGAATCGATAACGCGGGTGCTGAGGTCAATCGGATGCGTGGCCACACGCCA
>JALRBT010000137.1 GCA_023262255.1 Ilumatobacteraceae bacterium | reverse complement strand
GTGGAAGCCCAGCATCTCGACGACGGTCGCAACCACCGGGGAGGGAGTGGAGGCTCTCCTCGACGCCGTCTCCACGCACAGACGGCACATGGAGAGTGTCGGCGAGTTGACTCAACGGCGGGAAGCTCGTCGACGCGAGGAGCTGCGAGAGATCGTCGAACGTCGGTTGGAGCTTCGTGCGCGCGAAGTGTGCAGCGGCGCAGCCTGGGAACGTCTCGAATCACGAGTGGCATCGGGGGCGATGGATCCGTGGTCGGCCGCCGACGAGATGCTGCGCGGAATCTCGGCGTGAGCCCGACCGACGCCGAGCGCAAGCGGGTGGTGAGCGCGAGCCTCACGCTGGGATCCGCCGTCGGGATCACCGCATTGTCGTTCGGTTTGGCCGCGGTGTCGTCGGGTGCGAGCGTGTGGCAAGCGTGTGCGCTCTCGTTCCTCACGTTCACCGGCGCATCGCAATTCTCGGCGATGAGCGTGGTCGGCGCGGGTGGCTCGCTGTGGACGGCATTCGGTGGGGCAGCGCTGCTCGCAGTACGAAATTTCGTCTACGGTGTTGCGCTCGCCGGAAGGGTGTCGCACGGTGCCGACGGAAGTCGGTTGCCCCTGTTTCGGCGACTCGTGGCAGCGCAGTTCGTCATCGATGAAACCACGGCGATGACGACCGCGGAGTCCGAGCCACGACTGGCCAGAACCGCGTTTTGGGTCACCGCGCTCTCGTTGTTCATCACATGGAACCTCGGCACCCTGATCGGCGCGCTTGCCGGTTCGGTTCTCGACACGTACGCACTCGGATTTGATGCGGCGTTCCCTGCAGCTTTTGCGGCAATGTTGCCGGCACATCTCCGCACGCGTCGTGGCCGAATGGCGGCAATGACTGGAGCCGTGGTGTGCGTGGTGCTGACGCCGGTCGTGCCGGTTGGTGTGGCAATCCTGGTGGCCGTCGTCGGAATTCTGTTCGGGGTGCGATCGTGAGCGGCGCCACGCTGTCCGCTGGCGAGTTGTGGTTGCTCATCATCGTGTTGTCGGGTGCTGCATACGGCCTCAAGGTGCTGGGATTCGTCGTGGTGGGAGGTCGCACCATGCCCCCCGTACTGAATCGGTGCCTGGCACTGATTCCCGCCAGTTTGTTGGCGGCTCTGGTCGCAAAGGATACGTTCACCACCGCACAGGAGTTGGTCTTGGACGCTCGTGCGGTGGGACTCGTCGTTGCGATCGTGGCCGTGTGGCGCAAGGCGCCGTTCATCGTGGTGGTGGTCGCAGCGATGGCCGCCACTGCGTTAGTTCGCGCGCTCGCATAAGGCGGCGAGTCGCCTCAGATTGCCTCGCCAGATGGAGCGCAATACCACTTTGCCTCCGACGAAGGCGCCGATCGGGCCGCCGAGCCACCAAGGAAACGTGAGTTTCTCGGTCCACTCGAATCGCGTGGTTGATTCATCGAGCGCGGTGAGGGTGAACACCCCGCTACCGGTGACCAATCCGATGTGTTCCACGCCCATGGCATGATTGGGCTCCCAACGGGTGATTCGCACGGACAGTCCGGGCATCTGAAAATGCACGACTTCCTGATCATCGTCCGAATCATCGCTGCCGTGTTTTTCGTTCGTCCATCGCATGACTCAACCTGCGTTGTCAATTACGGGTTTCCTTTGATGTTACTCGCTTTTCCCTGCCCGTGCAATATGCGCGGCTCTGACCCGCTCCAGCAGGCTGCCAATCGTGCCCCGCGTGTAGCCTGTCTGCGTGACCTGTTTTCCTTCCGGCCCTGTCCACCGCAACGCCGGAACACGGTCAGAAAACCGCACCCATTTCACCGTTACGCCAGCCTCTCCCAGTGCCGCCAAATCCGCCTTGAGAGTCTGACACGGCCCGCACCAAGTCTCAAAATGAATCTCCAACACTGGCAAATCC
>JALRBT010000136.1 GCA_023262255.1 Ilumatobacteraceae bacterium | reverse complement strand
TTCCTCGCCTCCACCGCACTGAGTCCTCGGTCCAACTTCGAACTCGCGAATCCGCCGATCCCCGAGGAGACCATCGACATCTATCTCAACGCAGCCAATGTCAACGACAAGGTGCCGGTGACCGAGCGATACCTGAATTGGATCCCGGGTGTGCTCACCTGGGATCTGGGGGTGGATCTCGATGGCCACTCCATTAACGACGAGTTCAGTCGCCGAGTATGGGTGAGCCTGCGGTTGCTCATCATCGGCTCGGTACTCGGCGCCAGTATCGGGGTGCTCGTCGGTGTGCGAAGTGCGGTGCGACAGTACCGACCGTTCGATCGAACGTTCGGCTACGTCTCGTACTTCCTGCTGTCGACACCGGTGTTTCTTCTGGCGATCTTCCTCAAACTTGGCGCAATCGAATTCAACGATGCGATCGGCACCCGTTTGTTGTACACCCAGGGTGAGTACACAGCAGGATTCGAAGGTTCCACGTTTCAATTTGCGGTGAATCGACTCCAACATCTGGTGCTGCCGACGTTGTCGATTGCGCTCGGAAGTATGGCGTTCTACTCCCGCTACCAACGCAACTCCATGCTCGACGTACTTGCGAGTGACCACCTACGTACCGCTCGAGCTAAGGGTCTCACCAAGCGCGATGCGCTGTTTCGTCACGGCTTGCGCGTGGCAATTGCGCCAATGGCAACGTTCTTCGCATACGGCTTCGGTCTCCTGGTTGCGGGAGCCGCATTCACGGAGACCATCTACGGCTGGTACGGAATGGGGCAGTGGTTCATCGCGTCGGTGGGCAAGAACGACATCAATGCCGTTGCTTCAATCGTGACATTCACCGCCATCCTCGTATTGTTCGCTGGATTTCTCGCCGACATCGTGCTGGCTGCCCTCGATCCGCGAGTGCGGACATCCTGATGACGAGCGCCGTCGTCAACTCGCAAGCGGAGGCGGCACGCCTCTCGCGTCGCTCACTCATTTGGCGTCGCTTCATCCGCAATCGTCCGGCGGTGTTCGGACTCGCGGTGATCGTCATCATCTTCATCGCCGCATTCATCGCGCCGTATTTTTCGCCGTGGAACTACTACGAGAACGACTTCGACAACCTACTCACTCCACCGTCGAGCGACCACTGGTTCGGCACCACGGGAACCGGTGTGGATGTATTCGCCCAGACCATGCGTGGACTGCAGAAGTCCCTCATTATCGGCATTCTCGTTGCCATCTTCTCCACGTCGCTGTCGGCCTTCGTGGGTTCCGTGGCGGGCTATCTCGGTGGGCGCATCGACCGATCCCTCATGTGGTTCGTCGATCTTCTCTTGGTATTGCCGACCCTGCTGATTCTCTCGATTTTGTCGCGCTACTACCAGGGGAAATCGTGGTTGCTCCTCGTGGTTGGCCTCACGGTGTTCGACTGGATGATCACCTCACGCGTGGTTCGTGGTATGGCGCTCAGCCTGCGTGAGCGCGACTTCGTTCGTGCGGCCAAGTACATGGGCGTTCCGACGTTCACCATCATCGTTCGGCACTTGTTGCCCAATATGGCGTCCATCATCATCATTGCTGCAACGCTCAACGTTGGCGGCGCAATTCTCGCGGAGACGGGATTGTCGTATCTTGGCTTTGGCGTACAGGCACCGGATGTTTCGCTCGGAACGCTCATTGCCGAAGGCACGGCCGCAGCGCTCACCTATCCGTGGCTTTTCATGTTCGCGGGTTTGTCCCTGGTGTTGACCGTGCTTGCCGTGAGCTTCATTGGTGATGGTTTGCGCGACGCCTTCGACCCCGGCTCGGCCAAGAGCAAGAAGATGTAGATGAGCAACTTCGACCCGCAACGCAATCTCATCGAGATTCGCAATCTCTCGGTGACCTTGATTAACTAGATGTTGTGTCGCGGTACGCGCCGCTCCGACA
>JALRBT010000135.1 GCA_023262255.1 Ilumatobacteraceae bacterium | reverse complement strand
CTCTTCGACAACCTCAACAAGGTCAACGGCGACATGCTCGTCTGCGCGACGTGGGTGGACGACATCATACTCTCGAGTGCGCGCGAAAACGAGGCAGCAAGGGTCATGTTCGACAAGGCCCTCCGCGCCGAGTTCGAGATGAGCCCGTGGACCTCAGGCGAGACCGACTGGATCCTCAACTTGAAGATCCGGCGCGACTGGGACAAAGGCATCTTGCACCTCTCCCAGCCGCAGGCCATCGAGAAGCTAGCCGTCAAATTCGGATTAACGGGACGCGAGGGGAAGGCCCCTTACGTGCCCATGTGCCCAACGCTGAAGTTGACCAAGACCGACGAGAAGAACATCATCACGTCGGAGGAGTTCGACTACCCCTCAGCGGTGGGAGGCATCCTGTACCTGGCGCTAACGGCACGTCCCGACGTCGCCCAATGCGCTGGAGTACTGAGCCGCTTCATGGCGTGCCCAGGACGGGACCATGTGGAAGCGGCAAAGCAGGCAATCAAGTACCTGTACGCGACGAAGGAGATGGGCATCACCTTCACCAAGTCGAGTGGAGGATCACCTTACCTCAAGTACGAGTACGACGCGAACCTGCAAACGTACGTGCATTCGACGAAGAACAAGGTTGCCGTCGACGATAAGACGAACGACAGCCATATCGTGGGCACGTACGCGGACGCCGACCTAGCGGGCGACATCTTCACGCGGAAGTCCACCTCGGGCTACTGCATGATCCTGAACGGAGGAGTTGTCAGCTGGAGTTCGAAGCTTCAGGCGACGGTGGCGCTCAGCACGGCCGAGGCCGAGACCATGGCCGCGACCGAGGCGGTGAAACACCTCATGCATATGCGGTTATTCCTCCGTGAGCTGGGTCAAGAGCAACGTGAGCCATCGGTCGTCTACGAGGACAACGTTGCGGCCATCGCTTTAGCGCACGGAGCCGAGCAGTCCAAGCGTGCCAAGCACTACCAGATGAAAGTCCACTTTCTGAACGAGAAGTACCTCAACGGAGTTTTCGTGTACAAGAAGGTGGCGACGAAGGAGCAATGTGCGGATGTGTTCACGAACGGCGTGTTCGACCTACTGCACCGCGGCCACGTCACGTATCTGGCCCAGGCGCGCGCACTGGGTGCAAGCCTGTTGGTCGCCGTCAACAGCGATGCGTCAGTGCGCCGACTCGGCAAGGGCGACGATCGACCGATCAATCGCTGCGAGGACCGGATGGCGGTGCTGGCTGCGCTTGGCTGCGTTGACTGGGTCACCTGGTTCGACGAAGACACGCCACTGTCGACGATTCTTGTCGCGCGACCGGAAATTCTCGTCAAGGGTGGAGACTGGGCGCTCGAGGCGATTGTCGGTGCCAGCCAGGTGCGTGGCTGGGGCGGCACGGTGCATTCGATTCCGTTTCTGCACCAGCAATCGACAACCCGCATGCTGCAGCGCATTCGCGCTGCGAGCTAAAGCGCGGCGCGACCGCTAAAGCCCGCGCGCGACATCCGCCTGATGCAAACGCGCGAAATCCGCAAGGTGATCGCGCTCAAACCAGGCCTGATCCCAATCCTGTTGTAACAGCCGAGCCTGGCGCAGGTAGACATAGAGCTGCGCGCGAACCGGCTGCGATGCCTGTGGCACCTGCGTATCCAGCAATGCCACGTCGGCCTCGCACCGCTGGTATTCGGTGGACTCGAATGCGTCGAGCCGCGCGAGATCGTCTGACGGCACATCGAAATACACCCGACCGAGAACCCGCGCGCCCGGCTGCTCAACCACCCCGGGATAGCTCACCCCGGCGAGCGCATGGCGCCGGAATCCGTCGAGCGCCGCCAACGCGCTGCGGTAGCGGCCGCGCACCACACGCTCCCAGACCTGCGGATACATCAGCGATCCGTAGGTAAAGACATTCGCCGCCTCCGGC
>JALRBT010000134.1 GCA_023262255.1 Ilumatobacteraceae bacterium | reverse complement strand
ATGGTGAATCCGGTGAACACACCCACGGCGTAGAGCGGAATGAGTGCGTTGACGATTCCGCCGAAGGCGATGACCAGCCCGGATGCCGCCAAGCCAAGGAAGATCACTCCGTTGCTGAACACGAGGCGGTCACCACGATTGGCGAATTGGCGCGGCAGGAAACTGTCCTTGGCAATCACCGACGACAATCGTGGGAAGTCGGCGTACGCGGTGTTGGCCGCGAGGATCAGAATGCCGAACGTGGCGAATTGCGTGATGAAGAAGAAGATGTTCCTCCCGCCGTACACCTGCTCTGCCAGTTGGGCGAGCACCGTGTCCTTGATGCCCCCTTCATCATCCTTCAGCGGCTCCAAGTGCTTGGCGAGCAGGCTCAAACCGAAGAACGACGATCCGAGGATGACGGCCATCATCAGCAGCGTCCGGTTGGCGTTCTTCGGTTCCGGTTTCTCGAACGCCGGAACGCCGTCCGCGACCGCCTCGATTCCGGTGAGCGCCACCGCACCGGAGGAGAACGCCTTCAGAAAATAGAACAGCGTGAGGGCCTTCTGACCTTCGAGCAATTCGCGTTCCACTTCCCCGGCGTGGGCGATTGGCCCGAGATCCTGGAAGTACACGCGGTAGAGGCCGATCAGAATCAGCGCCGCCAAGCTGACGATGTACAGGTAGGTCGGTGGCGCGAACAGAGCACCGGATTCGCGAACGCCCCGCAAGTTGGCAAGGGTGATCAGGAAGATGAAACCCACGCAGAGCCATACTCGGTACGGCGCCAGACCGTTGAACGCGGAGATGATCGCCGCGACGCCACCGGACACCGAGACGGCGACGGTGAGTATGTAGTCGACGAGCATCGCAGAACCGGACACCAATGATGGATACTTCCCGAGGTTGTCCTTGGCAACGATGTAACTGCCGCCGCCCTGGGGATACGCATTGATGGTTTGTCGGTAGCTGTTCACCACGATTGCGAGCAGAACCACGACCATGATCGCAATCGGCACGAGATTGTCGAACGCGGCGAGGCCGATCGCCGCCATCGTGAGGAACACGATGAGGATTTCCTCGGTGGCGTATGCGGTGCTGGAGATTGCGTCGCTCGCAAAGACGGGCAGTGCAACCCGCTTCTTCAGTCGATGTTGTGCATCCAAGTGCGTCTCGATCGGTTTGCCGATGAGCACACCCTTCAGCCGCGCAATAGCGGTTCGGTTGTCCTTGGTTTTTGGAGACATCGGCACGAGTCCTTGCGCTACGACGGGAGAATCGGTCGCAGATACGATGGTAGTTCGTGCACGTCGTCATCGTTGGTTGCGGACGTGTCGGTTCGACGTTGGCACGCGAACTCTGCGCGAACGGAAATACCGTGGCGGTCGTCGACCGCAAAGCCGACGCATTCCTGCGGTTGGGTGACGACTTCAGCGGCCAGACGATCGTGGGTATTGGGTTCGACCCCGACATTCTGATTGCGGCCGGAATCGAGAAAGCGTCGGCGTTGGCGGCGGTGACCAACGGTGACAACTCAAACATCATGATCGCCCGGGTTGCTCGCGAGCGATTCGCCGTGCAGAGCGTGGTTGCTCGCATCTACGACCCGAAGCGATCCGAGATCTACGAGCGACTCGGAATCGCCACGGTTGCCACCGTGAAATGGACGGCCGAGCGCATCATGCGACGCATCGTCGCGGATCGGCCCGCGGTGGAATGGACGGACCCGAGTGCCGAGATGGTGCTGGTCGAGCGAATCGTCGGCGACGCATGGGTGGGCGAGCGCTCGAGCGTGCTGGATGGCGGACCCGCGAGGGTGGTGGGTCTTCGCCGATACGGAAAAGCGATGCTGGCGAGCGACGATGTGCTGGTGCAGCAAGGTGACGTGTTGTACCTCGCCGTGATGAACGCCGACATCGCGAGCCTCGATACCTTCCTGGCCGAGGAC
>JALRBT010000133.1 GCA_023262255.1 Ilumatobacteraceae bacterium | reverse complement strand
GTCGAGCTCGTGACTCGTACCGAAGTACCCGACGCACAGTCGTCGGCGCAGAGAATTGGTGTGGCACCGCCGAATGCATCATTTGCGAGCGCCGGAAGCGGCACGATGACGCTTGATGCCAACGACGGCAGTCCAACCCCCGCGGAGTTCACTGCACTGACACGGAATACGTGGTCGACACCAACCGTGAGGTCACGCAATGACGCCAACGTGGCGGTGCTCGTACCATCGGCGACCGTGGTCCAGGATGATCCTGCGTTGGTGGAATACTCCACCACGTAATCCGTGATTGGGGCTCCTCCGTCGCTCGTTGGCTCGTCCCAGTCCAGTTCGACGAGTGCCGGCGTCGCCGTGCCACTGAGATTGAGCGGCTGTCCGGGAGCCGCAGGCGTGAGTGGCGTCATGGGATCGGTGGACTCCGATGCTGGACCGGTGCCGACAGCGTTGTATGCCTTTATTCGGAAGATGTGAGGAATTCCATCGGTGAGATCGGTGACGGTACGCGCCATGTACTGACACGTGCATCCGTCGACGCCGGTGTTGTTGGGCCACACGATCCAACTTGAGCCACCGTCGGTCGAATACTCGATGGTGTATCCGCGCAAACCACTACCACCGTTCGATACGGGTTTCTCCCAACGCAACATGATGCGCCGCGGACCCGCCTCGGTGGCGCGCACGTCCTCGGGTACACCAGGGATGCCCGGCGCTTGGGGTGCCGTGGGGCTGGACGCGTCGGAGTTGCCACCCGAGTTCGTGGCACGCACACGGAAGCGGTACTCACGTCCTGACGACAAATCGTAAACGGTGGTGAACCACACGCCGCCCGCCCTGCCACCGGTGCCGGTCACCAGCGACGTGACCCACGTCGTGCCGTCGTCGACGGACTGCTCGACGACGTACCCGGTGATGAAACCACCACCATCGGTGGCGGGACTTCGCCATTCGAGCGAAATGGATGTGGTCATCACGGAGGTAACCACCAAATCCCGGGGCGCGCTCGGTGCACTGACTTGCCATGGCACCGCGGTTGCCGATCCCGATGCCGCACCAACTCCGACGGAATTGGCCGCGCTCACCCGGAATGAATACGTCGTTCCGTTCGTGAGACCAGTCACCGTTGCCATGAGCGCGGTGGAGACTCCGTCATCGAACGTGCTCCACGAGCTCGCGCCGTCCGAGGAGAATTCCACGACGTAGTCGGTCACATCCGAGCCGCCGTTCTGCGTCGGAGCATTCCACGACAGGTTGGCCTGCCCCACCCCTGCAATCACCGTGAGGTCTCGCGGGCTACTCGGAGCCTCCGGGGCCGGCGGCGTCCAGCGGGCACGGGTGTACAACAACCGATTCACCGATCCGCGCGGATCGGTGACGACATCGGGTGTCGCGTAGGAGGCAAGCGTGCTGGCAACATCGTCGGGCGAGAGGCCGGGATTCTCTTCCAGGAGCAAGGCGACCGCGCCCGCCACGTGCGGCGCCGCCATCGACGTTCCGGACAACATGATGGTTTCGATCGACGAACGATGGCCGGCCGAGACGATGCTGACACCAGGTGCAAAAATGTCGAGAAGCGTTCCGAAGTTGGAGAACGACGCCCGCGAATCGTTCGACGCCGTCGCACCGACGGTGATGGCCGACGGTTCCGAGGCGGGGGAAATGGTGCTGGCGTCGCGGCGGTTGTTGCCCGCCGCCACCACCATGGTGATGCCATCGGCTACCGCATTGGCAACCGCACTATTCAACGACGTATGGCGGTTGCCACCCAGACTGAGGTTGGCAACGGCGGGAACTCCCGCCGTGTGATCCTGGATCATCCAATTGATGCCGGCAATGACACTGAAGATGCTGCCCCTGCCCGTACACGACAACACACGAATGGGAATGATCGTGACGGCTTTGGCCACACCAACGGTCTGGCCGCCGACGGT
>JALRBT010000132.1 GCA_023262255.1 Ilumatobacteraceae bacterium | reverse complement strand
GTAGCGAAAGAACGGGTGCAGATCACCCAGGGCGGGAAGGTGGTTGATCCGAGCCACGCGAAGGGCCCGATTCGCATTCGTCGATTTCGATGATGAGTGTCGACTCCACATCGAGACTCGAACGCGAAACGAGAATCTCCCACTGACCACCCTCGACGTGCCACGCCCGACGAGCCGAATTCCAACGACGAAACGCGGTCCACGGAATGTGCACCGAAACGTCGGCAAACGAACTCGGGTCAAGCGTTTGCTTGCACCAGCCTGCAAGACGCGGCGGATTCACGTCACCTGCTCGACGTACGTAGCACTGCACCACCACGGTGGCCGGGGATGATGAGACGCAACTCACCGGTACCACCACGTCGCATCGTGGCCACGAACGATTCACCAGAGCGCGGGGCGCACCCCACACCGACTCGCCGTAACTCAAGCCGAATCCAAAGGGAATCAATGGATCCACACCGTTTCGTGCCTGCCCCCGCCATCCGTACCACTCGCCTTCGGCGTAACGTTGCACACCACTCACCGGGGCATAGTTGCCCATGGCGGGTGAATCTTCGAGTCGCTTCGGATACGCCACCGAAAGACGACCGCCCGGGTCGGCGTCACCCGCAATGATTGCCGCAACCGCGTTACCCATCTCCATGCCACCGAAGAATCCAATGAGTACCGCCTCCACGTCGTCGAACCACGGCATGGCAACGGGTGCACCCGCATTCACCACCACGATGGTCCGGGGATTCACCGCAGCAACCTGACGGACGAGTTCATCCTGCGCTCCCGGCAGCGCGATGCTGTCGCGGTCGTGACCCTCGGTTTCCCACTCATCGTTGGTACCCACGACAACAACTGCAGCATCAGCACGTTCAGCACTTTTCACGGCATCGCGCAGTTCATTTTCATCGGGAGGTGCTGCGATTCCGATTCGTAGCGCACTGAACCCGGCACGTGTTCGCATCCGAGCCTCGAACTTCACCGGCATGCCTTTGCGCATCGGCAGGCCGTGAACCTGCTCCTCGCTTCCGTATCCGAAATATTCGCGACCACGAGGCAACAGACCTAGCGGGTCGTCCACGAGGACCTCACCATCCACCGTGAGTGAACCCATTCCCGTGATTACCAACGACACATCGTGGGTACCGTCAACTTCGGGCACGTACTCCCCCGTCATCACCACCGTGAAGTCGAATGGATCCACGCCGGGGGGCGCCGAACCGAAGAACACGAGCGCGGATCTGTCTGAGGTGGCGATATGGCGCGGTGCGGTGTTGACTTCGTCGCGGTCGAAGTATTCCACTTTCCACCCCGCCGTACCATCTGGGGTGCGAAGTTGATTCGCCTCCACGATGGGTGCGAGTTTGTCGATCGACGTACCGCGACGCCACGACACCACGTCGTCACCGAATCGCATTCGTAGTCCATCGAGGATGGTGCTGGTGTGAACGGCCTGCAAACTTGACGAACCCCCACCCTGAGTACGTGTGGCTCGAGCATTCGGCCCAATGACCGCTATCGAATCAACGCTGCCCGGAGTCACCGGAAGTGCACGCCCCTCGTTCCGCACCAACACGGTGCCGGCGACTGCTGCTCGCCGCACGATGTCGCGCTCGTGTTCGTCGTCGATGGTGGTTTCGCTCGACGATGCGGGAAAATCATCGGCACGAGTACGTTCAATGAGTCGCAGCACGGCCTCCACGCGAGTATCGATCTCCGCTTCGCTCACCGAACCCTGCTCCAGCGCACTCAGCAGTTTCTTGCCATAGATGGTCGAGGGACCAGGCATGGGAATGTCGAGCCCTGCTCGAATCGATTCCACGGTGTCATGTGCACCGAACCAGTCGGATACAACGAAGCCATCAAAGCCCCAATCAATTCGCAGGATCTCGTGCAGCAGCGTGCGATTGTTCGCGGCATGACGATCGTTCAGCTTGTTGTAACTGCTCATGACACCCCACGCTCCGGCAT
>JALRBT010000131.1 GCA_023262255.1 Ilumatobacteraceae bacterium | reverse complement strand
ATTCGGAATTGGCACGAGCGAAGTTGAACACGTTCTTGCAACACAGACACTTCCTCAGTCGCGTCCGAAGTGGATGAGCGTCACTGTTGACGGAACTCTTGCACCAGGCGTAACCGCCAAAGACATCATCCTTGCTGTCATTGCAAAAATTGGCACGGGCGGCGGCATCGGTCATGTCATCGAATACCGCGGTTCAGCAATTCGCGCAATGTCAATGGAAGGTCGCATGACCATCTGCAACATGTCGATTGAAGCTGGAGCACGTGCAGGACTTGTTGCCCCAGACGAGGTGACCTTCGAATATTTGAAGGGACGCGAGCATGCACCAACTGGCGCAGAGTGGGACGCAGCAGTTGCCGATTGGAAAACGTTGCGCACCGACGACGGCGCGCGCTTCGACACCGAAGTCGTCATCGATGCCTCCACCCTCACCCCACACGTCACCTGGGGCACCAACCCCGCACAAGTCGCATCCATCGACGGAGTCGTTCCGTCGCCCGACCAGTTCAACGATGCCACCACCCGCGACACCGTGGCGCGGGCACTCGACTACATGGGTCTCACTGCCGGCTCGCGAATTCGTGACATCGCCGTCGACACGGTCTTCATCGGTTCGTGCACGAACAGCCGAATCGAGGATCTCCGTGCAGCAGCCGACGTCGCCAAGGGCCGGAAGGTGAAGGTCAAGCGGGCCATGGTGGTACCGGGTAGCCACGCCGTCAAACAACAGGCCGAGCGCGAGGGTCTCGATCGAGTGTTCATCGACGCGGGCTTCGACTGGCGCGAGCCCGGATGCTCCATGTGTCTGGCGATGAATCCCGACAAACTCGCCCCACAGGAGCGTGCCGCCAGCACCAGCAACCGCAACTTCGAGGGCCGCCAGGGTCGTGGCGGTCGAACCCACCTCGTCTCCCCCGCCGTTGCCGCAGCCACCGCCCTCTGCGGACACTTCGCCACACCGAAGGATCTCTCGTGAAACAGGTTCGAGTGGTTTCCGGTCGTGCGGTGCCGCTCAAGCGCAGCGATGTCGATACCGATCAGATCATTCCCGCCGAATGGCTGAAGCGGGTCGAGCGAACGGGTTTCGAGAAGGGCCTCTTTTCCACCTGGCGCGATGACCGAAACTTCGTTCTCAACGACGAGCGGTACGCGGGTGCCAGCATCCTCGTTGCCGGTCCCAGTTTCGGCGTCGGCTCCTCGCGTGAGCACGCGGTGTGGGCGCTGCAGCAGTACGGCTTCGACGTGGTGATTGCGCCGAGTTTCAGCGACATCTTCCGCAACAACTGCACCAAGAACGGTCTGGTTCCCGTGGTGCTCGATGCCCAGGTCGTGGAATCGCTCTGGGCAGTGATCGAAGCCGACCCCACCACCGAGATAACGGTGGACGTGGAACGACTCCTCGTGGAAGTTCCCGCACACGGACTACGTCACCCGTTCGTCTTGGACGCCTCCACCCAGGAACGCTTCCTCCTGGGTCTGG
Source organism: Ilumatobacteraceae bacterium (assembly GCA_023262255.1). GTDB lineage: Bacteria > Actinomycetota > Acidimicrobiia > Acidimicrobiales > Ilumatobacteraceae > F1-60-MAGs027. The sequence continues at coordinate 506 of JALRBT010000131.1, read as the reverse complement.
ACGACATCGGCATCACGATGTCGCACGACGCGCGCATCAGCGACTATGAGCGCCGTCGCCCCATGTGGCTCGCACAACGCTGAGGCCGACCTTCGCGGACGCTCGCTTCGCCCGGCGCTCTGCGCCGTATGTTCGCCCGGCGCTACGCGCCGTGTGGAGTGACGAAACTCTCCAGATTCGCAAGGCGCTTGTCGTTGGAGAACACCTCGATCGGCGGTTGAGGCTGTAAGCGAAGGCCCCGCTGGATGATTCTGCACGTGGTGTGCTGGTTGTATTCGGCGAGGGAGATGGCCCAGCCGTCGCGCCCTGCTCGAGCGGTGCGACCCGAGCGATGCAGATACGTCTTTACATCGATGGGCGGTTCGTAGTGGATGACCGCCGCCACATCGTCGATGTCGATTCCCCGGGCGGCGACATCGGTGGCCACCAGCACGTTGAGGGTTCCGTCGGTGAATTTGGCGAGTGATTTTTCGCGGGCAGCCTGCGACATATCGCCGTGCAGCGCC
>JALRBT010000130.1 GCA_023262255.1 Ilumatobacteraceae bacterium | reverse complement strand
ACGCATACAACGCGCCAATGAGGTGGTCGCCGTCCCACGCGGCAAGCGTGTGATTGCTTAGATCAACGGGGTGCGACGTGAACTCCTCGCGGATCTCGTCGGCGGTTTGGTGCTGGGCGCGGCCGTCGATGACGGACGCCTCATTGAGCAACCGGGCGAGGTGGGGATAGTCGGCGTCGCGAAGTGGACGGTAGGTGACGTGCATGGTCGGTGGGCGGGGGTGGCGGCGTGCGAGGTTGGTGCAATATTACGACGCGACGGTAACCACGATCTTGCCGATGTTGGCGTTGGATTCCATGTGGCGGTGGGCGTCGACGATGTGGTCGAGCGAATACCGCGTATCGATGATCGGCTTCAATACGCCGGCGTCGAAATCGGGCAGCAATGCGTCGGCAACGGCGCGGGACACCGCGATTTTTTCTTCCTTCGGGCGTGCGCGCAACACGGTGCCGGTGATGGATGCACGCTTGGGCATGAGTGACGCCACGTTGAAGTTGGTGGACGGCCCCGCCATGGTGCCCACCTGAATGATGCGGCCCTTCAGCGCCAGGCACGCCACGTTGCGCACCGTGTAATTACCGCCGATCACATCGAGCACCACGTTCACACCTTTACCGTCGGTTGCGGCTGCGATGGCGCCGGCGAAATCGTCGGTGGTGTAGTCGATCACGAGGTTCGCCCCGAGATCGCGACACGCCTGCACCTTGTTGGTGCTGGTGGTCACTGCAATCCACGCACCCATGGCGCGACAGATTTGAATTGCCGCCGTACCGACGCCCGAGGCTCCCGCGTGCACCAGCGTTCGCCCACCGGGTGTGAGACCACCCTGCAGCACCAATGCGTCCCATGCGGTAATGAACACCTCGGGAATCGCCGCAGCGTCGTGCAGCGCCATCCCGCGAGGTGTGCGCATGGCCTGATCGGCCGGAATGGTGACGTACTCGGCGTATGCACCACCCGAGACGATGCCCATCACGTGGTCGCCGGGCTTCCAGCGCGAGGCGCGAGCGTGCGAACCGGCAGCGTGCGAGGCGCTGGGTGCGTCGCCGACGTGCGAGGCGCTGGCGCTGCTTGGCGCGGTCATAACCTCCCCGGCGAACTCCATACCCGGAATGTCGTGCTCGCCCGGAAACGGATTGGGGTAGAACCCACGACGTTGCAACAAATCGGCACGATTCAATGCGGTGGCGTGCACACGCACGAGGATTTCATCTGGCGCGGGTGTGGGCACCGGCACCTCGGCGATGCGCAATACGTCGGGCTCGCCGAACTCGGTGAGCACCACGGCCCGCATGGGTGTGGCCCTAGGCCATTTTCTCCTGGAGGCGACGGTCGATCGCCGACAGGAACTCTTCCGTGGTTTGCCACGGCGTGTCCTTGGAAATCAGCGCGGCGAGGTCCTTGGTCATCTCGCCACCTTCCACTGCTTCGATGCACACCTGCTCGAGCGTGTTGGCAAAGTTGGTGAGCTCCGGCGTGTTGTCGAGCTTGCCGCGGTGCGCCAAGCCGCGCGTCCAGGCGAAAATCGACGCAATCGGGTTGGTGCTGGTCTTCTTGCCGGCCTGGTGATCGCGATAGTGGCGCGTGACGGTGCCGTGCGCCGCTTCGCTCTCGAGCACTCGACCATCTGGCGTGGTGAGCACGGAGGTCATGAGACCGAGCGAACCGAAGCCCTGCGCGACCACGTCGCTTTGCACGTCGCCGTCGTAGTTCTTGCAGGCCCACACGTAGCCGCCCTCCCAACGCAACATGCACGCGACCATGTCGTCAATCAAACGATGCTCGTAGGTGAGGCCCGCCTTGTCGAACTGATCCTTGAATTCCTGTTCGAACACCTCGGCAAAGATGTCCTTGAACTGACCGTCGTAGGCCTTCAAGATGGTGTTCTTGGTGCTGAGATACACCGGATAGTTGCGCTGCAAGCCGTAGTTGAACGATGCGCGAGCGAAATTGCGGATGCTCTCGTCGTAGTTGTACATGCCCATGATC
>JALRBT010000012.1 GCA_023262255.1 Ilumatobacteraceae bacterium | reverse complement strand
GCAGTGGGAGTGGAGTACAGGTCGTTGGCGGCGTTCACGAGATTGGGGTCGATCTTCTCCAAACTTACGTAGATGGGCAGCAACATGAACGGCAGGAAGTTGTAGGTGAGTCCACCGATTACCGCGGCCGGCGTGTTCAGCAACTTGCCATTCTCCATGATGTGCAACCACTCGAACACGTTCACCAAACCGAGCGTGTTCAACATCGACACGATCGGACCCTGATCGGCCAATATGGTGCTCCACGCGATGGTCCGGATGAGGTAACTGGTGAAGAACGGAATCACCACCAGACCGAGCAACAAGTTCTTGAATCGTCCGCCACGGAACGCAATCACGTAGGCCACCGGATAGCCGATGACGATCGTCAACAACGTGGCAATCAACGAATACAGGAACGCACGCTGAAACTGGCCGCCGAAGTCGCTGAAGGCACGTGAGTAGTTGTCCCACGCCCAGGTGAAGTTGTACTGCACCGAAAAGCGGCTCTCCTTGGTGGACAACGAGATGCGCACCAGCGACCACACCGGCGCAAGGAAGAACAACGCCATCCACAAGAGCCCCGGCTTCATGAGCCCGTACGGCGCCAGCAACCGGCGAGCCTCGGGCCCGCCGAACGCGGCGAGCACGCCAACTCCGCCCAACACCACGAGCAACACCAGCAGCACCAGCGCATTGAGCGGTCCGTCGAACCACCCTGCGCCGAGCGCCACCAGGCACGTCGCGGCAACCGCGAGCGCAGCAAGACCCAGGTTGTCAGCCCGCCGTGCGAGCATCACGACCCGTTGTGTCGATTCGCCGTTGCGTACCGATTATGCGCCGGTGATCGACGAGAAGGCGTCGGCGAACTGTGCGTCGACGTCTTCCGACAGATTCGCCCACGACTTCAGGCGTGATGCGGTTGCCGCATCGGGGAACACCAACGGGTTCTCCGCCAACTCGGGATCGATCTTGGCCACTTCTTCCCGCACACCCTTCACCGGTGAGAAGTACTGGACGTACGCCGTGATTTGTGCGGCCTGTTCCGGGTCGTACACGAAGTCGAGCCACTTGGCGACGGCATCGGTGTTTTCGGTTCCCTTCGGCATGACCATGACGTCGGCCCACAGCGTTCCGCCCTCTTCGGGCACCACGAAGCGGATGTTCGGCGAGTCCTTGCCGAGCTGCAACACGTCTCCCGACCAGCCCACGCATGCCGCGTAGTTGCCGCTGACGAGGTCGTCGATGTAATCGTTGCCGGTGAAGGCACGGATCTGTCCGTCGGCCTTCGCCTTCTCCAACTGCTCGAATGCACCTGCCGCCTGGTCGAACGACGAAATGCTGGTGATATCGACGCCTTGCGACATGAGGATGAGACCCATGGTGTCGCGCATCTCGGTGAGCATGCCGATCTTGCCCTTGAACGCCGGGTCGAACAGATCGGCGGTGCTCTTCAGTTCACGGCCGGTCACATCGATGTTGTAGGCGATGCCGGCGGTTCCCGCCTGCCACGGCATGCTGTACTCGCCGGTGGGGTCCCACGGTGGCTTCACGTAGTTGTCCTCGAGGTTCGACGTGTTCGACACCTTGTCGAGCGGCAGTTTGTCCACCCAGCCCAGGTTGATGAGTCGGCCGGCCATCCAGAAGGTGGGCGCGATGAGGTCGGGGTCGATTCGCTTGCCGGCACCCAAGAGCGGTTGGATCTTGGCGAAGTACTCGTCGTTGTCGTTGTACGACTCGGTGTAGGTCATGTCGACGCCGCTGGCCTCCATGAAGCGGTCCACGGAACCGATCAATCCGTCCTCGGTTGGGTCGATGTACAACGGCCAGTTGTCGAACAACAGGGCGTTGGCTCCGCCTCCGCCACCGCCGCAGGCTGCGAGCAAGGCCGGCAGTGATGCTCCGGCGACGCCCAGTGCTCCGCTACGAAGCAGGAATTCGCGACGCGTCCATGGATTTCGGCGTGCGCCCGATGTGGATGGCTTGTTCATATTTCCCCCTCGTGGTGGTATGCGGGTAGTAATTGCTTGCGGGTAGTGACTCCCCTCGTACATCAAGTACTACGGGTTCCAAAAATCATAGTAAATCTAGAGCGCGGCCTCCACATGGTCCACGTTCGTGGTGGTGGCCCCGGCTCGCTCGGGCCAGCCAGCCAGTACGTACGGGCAATCACTGGGCCACACCAGGCAGATGGCGGCACCGGCCCGCACCCAGTCGGGCAGCGAGGTGGCATCCACCAGTGCCGACAACTCGGTGTCGTCGGGCTGTCGAACGATGAGCCGCGCCGTGGCTCCTTGGTACACGAGGTCGGTCAACGTGCCCTCCACGCCGCTTCCGGCAGAGGCAATGCTCTGTGCGGGTTGCAGTCGCTCCGGACGCAGCATCACGCACACACGATCGCCGACCGAGAAGGTTGCGTCGCCCTTCGGCACGTTGAGCAGCGCTCCCCCGGTGGTGCGAACGTGGAGCTGATGTCCCGAGTTCGACTCCACGGTTGCGGGCAACAAATTCGCCGAGCCGATGAAGCCGGCCACGAACAGCGACGCCGGCGATCGGTAGATCTGCTCGGGCGTACCGATTTGCTCCACTTGCCCTTCGCTCATCACCGCCATGCGATCGCTCATCGTGATGGCTTCGCCTTGGTCGTGCGTGACGAACACGAACGAGATGCCGACCTCCCGCTGGATTCGCTTCAGTTCGATTTGCATCGCTTCGCGTAGTTTCAGGTCGAGTGCCGCAAGCGGCTCGTCGAGCAGCAATGCACTGGGAAAGTTCACCAGCGCTCGCGCCAGGGCTACTCGCTGCTGTTGACCGCCCGACAATTGCGACGGTTTGCGATTCGCGAACTTGTCGAGGCGCACCACCTCGAGCATTTCCATGACGTCCTTCTTGATGCGTGCTTCGTCGAGCTTCTTGGCACTGCGCGGACCGAACGCCACGTTGTCGAACACCGTCATGTGCGGAAACAGCGCGTACTGCTGGAACACGGTGTTGACGTTGCGGCGGTACGGCGGAACCGACGACACGTCTTCGCCGTCGAGCAACACTCGCCCACTGGTGGGTTGCTCGAACCCGGCAATCATCTTCAGGGTGGTGGTTTTGCCGCAACCCGACGGCCCGAGCATGGCGAAGAATTCACCGCTGGCAATCGAGAAGTTGGCGTCGTGAACGGCCACGAAATCGCCGTACTGCTTGCGCACGTGATCGAGCTCGATGACGGATCGCTTCTCGTCGGTCATCCCACTCCTTTCGTGCCGTCGCTCACGCTAGTGAGTCGATCAGATCGTGATGTTGGCCATCACGTGCTTGATGCGCGTGTAGTCGTCGAGTGCATAGGCCGAAAGATCCTTGCCGTAGCCCGACTTCTTGTAGCCACCGTGGGGCATCTCGGCAACCACGGGAATGTGCGTGTTGATCCATACGCAGCCGAAATCCAGTGATTTGGCCATGCGCATTGCCTTGCCAAAGTCGCGGGTCCACACCGATGATGCCAGGCCGTACTCCACGCCGTTGGCCCACGTCAAGGCTTCGGCTTCGTCGCTGAACTTCTGCACGGTGATGACCGGCCCGAAGATTTCCTGCTGGATCATGTCGTCGTTCTGCTTGAGATCGGCCACCACCGTTGGCTCGAAAAAGTAACCGTCGTTGCCGATCTTGTTGCCGCCGGCCACCACCCTTGCGTGCTTGGGGGCTCGTTCCACGAATCCGGTCACGCGTGCAAGTTGGTTGGCATTGTTCAGTGCGCCGTACAACACATCGTCGTTAGGTTGACCCGTCTTGGTGCCCTTGGCTGCGGCTGCGAGCGCCTCCACGAAATCGCCGTACACCTTCGGCCCGGCGATGACGCGCGTTGCTGCGGTGCAGTCTTGTCCGGCGTTGAAGTAGCCGGTCATCGAAATTTGTGCGGCTGCCGCCTCGAGATCGGCGTCGTCGAACACGATGACCGGTGCCTTGCCGCCCAATTCCAGGTGCACCCGCTTGAGCGACTTCGACGCGGCCTCGGCAACCTCCATTCCGGCACGAACGGAACCGGTGACCGACACCATCGATGGCGTCGGGTGGGACACCATGGTACGACCCGTGTCGCGGTCGCCGCACACCACGTTGAACACTCCCTGTGGCAGAAATTCGTTTGCGATCTCGGCGAGCAGCACCGTGGTAGCGGGTGTGGTGTCGCTGGGCTTCAACACGATGCTGTTTCCGGCGGCGATTGCCGGTGCAAACTTCCACACGGCCATCATCATCGGATAGTTCCACGGCGCCACTTGCGCACACACGCCGACGGGTTCGCGACGAATCATGGAGGTGAAACCCTTCATGTATTCGCCGGCACTCTTGCCTTCCAACATTCGTGCCGCGCCGGCAAAGAAACGAATCTGATCGACCATCGGTGGAATCTCCTCCGCCGTGGTGATCGCCACCGGCTTGCCGCAGTTCTCGACTTCCATCGCCACGAATTCACTGCCACGAGCCTCGATGGCATCGGCGATGCGGAACAACGCGAGCGAACGCTCCGATGGCGTGGACTCCTTCCATACCTCGAATCCGCGCTGCGCCGCATTCATCGCGGCGTCGATGTCGGATTGCTTGCTGTTGGGCGAGGTGGCGTACACCTTGCCGGTGGCGGGGTTGATGATGTCGAGGGTGCTGCCGTCAGCTGCGTCAACGTGTTTACCATCGATGAAATTTTGGAACTTTTTCATAGGGTTTTTCTACCACGAGCACCCGCAACGCGGCGTCTCGCCCACCGCCGAGCCCCTCGACCCGACCGCCCCATCGGTGTAGTAGAACAGTTGCGTGAAGCCGGCGCACGCCACCCTTGGCGTCCCCAAGGAAACCAAAACGCTCGAGGGTCGCGTGGCCCTCACCCCCGACGGTGTTCGCGAGTTCGAGCGTGCCGGCGTGGAAGTGTTCGTGGAACAGGACGCCGGAACTGCCGCGTCCATCTCCGATGCCGAGTTCGTCGCCGCTGGCGCCACCATCGTGCCCACGGCCGCCGACGCCTGGAGCCAAAGCATGGTGGTGAAGGTGAAGGAGCCCACCGAGAAGGAGTTCGGCTACCTGCGCCCGGATCTCACGCTGTTCACGTATCTGCATCTGGCCGCCTACCCCAAGGTTGCCGACGCGTTGTTGAAGCATCGCACCACGGGTGTGGCGTACGAAACGGTGCAACTCAACGACGGCTCGCTGCCGCTCCTTGCACCGATGAGCGAAGTGGCCGGGCGCCTGGCAACCCAAGCCGGCGCGCACTATCTGCAGCGCCCCTACGGCGGTCGCGGCGTGTTGATGGGTGGCGCACCAGGCGTGCGACCCGCCAAGGTGGTGGTAATCGGTGCGGGCAACGTGGGTTGGAACTCGGCGTGGATTGCCGCGGGAATGGAAGCCGAGGTGCTGTTGCTCGACAAGAACCTCGATCGCCTTCGTTTCGTGGATCAGATTCAACGTGGTCGCGTGGTCACCATCGCGTCCAACCGCGGTGCCATCGAGCGCAGTGTCGTCGACGCGGACCTGGTGATCGGCGCCGTGTTGGTGGCCGGTGCGCGTGCGCCGATCGTCGTCACCGAGGACATGGTGAAGACCATGAAACGTGGCGCGGTGATGGTGGACGTTGCCATCGATCAGGGCGGCTGCATCGAAACGATGCGCGAAACCACCCACACCGACCCCGTGTACGAAAAGCACGGCGTCATTCATTACGCGGTCGGCAACATGCCCGGTGCGGTGCCCAACACCAGCACGTACGCGCTCACCAACGCCACGTTGCCCTACCAATTGCAGTTGGCAATCCACGGCGCCCGTGGTGCTGCGGAGCACGACCATGCAATGGCTCTCGGAGTGAACACCGTTGGTGGTGTGCTCACCAACAAGCCGAGTGCCGAGGCGCTGGGTCGCGACTTCGTCGAACCGCTCGCCGCACTGCGCGCGTAACGCTGCTCCGCCCCGCCGCATCCCGATGGCGTGTGACAGACTGAATCGTCATGGCGAAACTCGGCTACAACACCGGCTACTGGGGCTCTGGTCCACCGGCCGGCGTGGTGGAAGCAGTGAAGGAAGCCGACAAGCTCGGCTTCCATTCGTTGTGGACCGCCGAGGCATACGGCAGCGATGCGCTTACTCCTCTTGCATGGTGGGGATCGCAAACCAGCAACATCAAACTCGGCACCGGCATCATGCAAATGAGCGCGCGCACCCCGGCCGCCACCGCAATGTCGGCGATGACGCTCGATCATCTGTCGAATGGTCGAATGATCCTCGGCATCGGCGCATCGGGCCCGCAGGTGGTGGAAGGTTGGTACGGTCAGCCGTATCCCAAGCCGCTGGCGCGCACTCGTGAATACGTCGACATCGTGCGCACAATCGTGCGACGAGAGGCACCACTCGAGCATCACGGCGAGTTCTACGACCTGCCGCTGCAGGGCGGCGCCGGACTCGGCAAGGCACTGAAGAGCACCATTCATCCATTCCGCAAGGAGATCCCCATCTACCTGGCAGCGGAGGGCCCGAAGAACGTCGCGCTCGCGGCGGAAATTTGTGAGGGTTGGCTGCCGTTGTTCTACTCGCCAAAGGACGACGCCCACTACCGCCGCTGTTTGAACGAGGGCTTCGCCAAGGCGGGCAACCCGGCCAAGCAAGCCGAGTTCGAGGTGGTGGCGTCGCTCTTCGTGGTACCTGGCGACGACGTGGAAAAGTGCGCCGACATGATTCGGCCGTTCGTTGCGTTGTATGCCGGCGGCATGGGCGCCAAGGGCGCGAACTTCCACTTCGAAGTGTTCGCTCGCATGGGATGGGAGCACATCGCCAACCAGGTGCAGGAGTTGTACCTGCAAGGCAAGAAGAAGGAAGCAGCGGCACTCATCCCGCTGGAGATGGTGGAGGACGTCGCACTCGTCGGCCCACTCGACAAGATCAAGGGCGAACTGCCGAAGTGGAAGGAAACCGCGGTGACCACCTTCTTGGTGGGAGGACCCGCCGCTTTCCTACAGATGTACGCCGATCTGTTGGCCTAGCCGCGACTCTTCTTCATAGGTGGGGTGATGCGTTGCGCCTAGCGCGCTAGTCGCAGCAACTGTCGCGCCAACCACAGCCACCGCACTTGTAGTGCGCGTGCTCGGCGTGCAACGAGTGTCCGCATTGCGGGCATTCGGAAAAGATGGCGAATCGTGTGGAGCATTCAGCGGGTGACGCCTGGGCTTGTGACGCAATCATCGTGTCGGAACTGCGTTGTGACTCCATGCTCGCCCTAGGTTAGAACACCGCGGTTCGCAGATGACAGATACTTCTCCCCTGGCCACGGAAACCGGCGAACTTCCAATCACGCGTCCGGGCAGTGTTCGTTCGGCGATGTCGCACGAACAATTCCGTCGGATATTCGTTGCCTCGTTCGGCTCCAACATCGGCACCTGGATTCAAAACGTGGTGCTTCCCATCTATATTTACAACCGCACCGGCAAGGCATCGGTGGTTGCCCTGATGATCCTCGCCCAGATGGGCCCCTTGTTGTTGCTGGCCATTCCGGCCGGGGTCATCGCCGACTCGGTGGATCGTCGCACGTGGCTGTCTTCGATGCAGACGGTCATGCTCGTGTTCTCCCTGGTGCTTGCGGCCCTGGCACGCATCGACGCGCCGATCTGGGCGTTGTTCCTCGCACAACTCGGCGTGGGTATCGGTGGTGCGCTCAACATGCCGGCCTGGTCGGCGTTGCTGCCGTCATTGGTACCACCCGCCGATCTCCCCGGCGCGATGTCGCTCAACTCCACGCTCATCAATGGCTCGCGGGTCATCGGGCCGATTCTCGTGGCGCTGTTTTCTCCACTCGGAGCGCAGGCGTGGCACTTCTTCGTGTTCAATGCCGCGACATACCTATTGGTGGTGTGGGCGCTGCAACGAACCACCGTCTCCACTCATCAGCGCGACTCGTCGCGTGGATGGCAACGTTTCACCTTTGCCTTTCGGGTGGCGCGCGATCGACCGGTGGTTCGTCGCCTGATCCTCACGCTGGCGTTGTACTCACTCATCTCGTTGCCATACATCGGCTTGTTTCCCGCCGTTGCTGAACTGAATTTCGGCATCGACGATGCCAGTGCCGCTTACAAGTGGCTGTATGCAACGTGGGCTCTCGGCGCCGCACTCGGCGGGTTGGCGCTCGGCACAATCTTCGTCGGACGAGATCCTCGGGTGATGATCCGCTGGGGATTTGCCGCCAACGCCGTGGCGATGGTGGGGTTTGCCGCATCACGATCGGCGGTACCGGCATTCATCATGGGTTTTGCAGTTGGCGTCTCCTACTTCTTCACCACCACTGCCATGAGCACCGTATTGCAAGGGCGCCTCGCTGCGCACGAACGTGGCCGCACCATGGCGCTGTGGTTCATGTCGTTCGGCGGAACGGTGCCGATCGGCAACGTGCTCTTTGGTCCGCTAGTTGATCGATATGGCGCACGATGGCTGTTGTTCGTCGGTGCCGCGTGGGCACTGGCTCTTGCCTGGTGGTGCGACACGCGCACACTCGACGAGCGCTTCCCAGCGGTCGCTCAGCCGAAGGCGTGAACCAGTCGCTCGAGTCCTGCGACCCGCGAGCCCTTCACCAACACGGCATCACCTTCACCGAACATGTCGATGTGGTCGATTGCTGCTTGCAACGTGAGGCTGGAGCCGGCCGATTCGGGGCCGAGCGCCGGATCTCCGGAGCCGGCTGACTCCCCGTAAAAGTTGGTATCGACGGCGATGAGGTGGATGTCCATCCGCCGTGCCAGCGCCGCAACGGCGCGATGCGCTATGTCCGGGTCCTTCAGTTCCGCCATGGTGCCCACCAGGGCGAAGCGTCGTTTCGCGGGAATGGCTGCCAGGGTGTCGAACGCGGCGACCATCGACTTCGGGTTGGCGTTGTAGCAATCGTCGATCAGCACCACTCCGCGCGAGGTGGTGTGCACCCGCATGCGATTCGGCGACATCGGGGCCGAGGTGATTGCGGCGGCCGCCGCGTGTACGTCCACACCGCACGCGCCGGCCGCGGCAATGGCGGCTGCTGCATTACTGGCACTGTGACGCCCGGCGATTGGCAGCGCAAACGACACCTCGCCCCACGGTGTGGCGAGATGCACGGTGGCGTGTGCGCGATGGTCGAGTTCCACCTTGGTGATCCGCACCGTTGCGGTGGGAGCTTCACCAAACGTGATGATGGGCGCCGTCGTGCGCGACTGCATTGCCATCACTCGCTCGTCGTCGGCATTCAGGATGGCAACGCCGCTCGACGGCAGTGCCTCGATGAGTTCGCCCTTGGCACGAGCGATGCCATCCAGGTTGTCGAGCAGTGCGCTGTGCGCCTCGGCAACGGCGGTCACGATGCTGATATGCGGGAGACCAACCTCGGCCAGGCGGGTGATTTCACCGTGGCCACGCATGCCCATTTCCAGTACGAGCGCCTGGCAGTCGTCGGGGGCGTTCAACAACGTGATGGGCACGCCCTGGTCGTTGTTGAACGAACGCGAACTCGCCGACACCTTCAGCGCCGAACCGATGGCGGCCGCCGCCAAATCCTTGGTGGTGGTCTTGCCCACGCTCCCGGTGATACCCACCACGCGGTGCTCCACGCGATCACTCAACGATTCGCGAGCCCAGCGGCCGAGTGTGCGGAGCGCCTCCAGCGTGTTCGGCACCACGATGGCCGTGCCGGGCATTTTGCCGACTCCCGCACCACCCCGCGACGTGAGGTAGGCACCCGCACCACGTGCGAGCGCATCGGGAATGAAATCGTGCCCGTCACGCTCGGCAACGATCGGCACGAACAATTGCCCCATCACCAGCGTTCGCGAGTCGAAGGTGGCACCGGAGAGGTGTGCATTCTTGCCGCGCAATTCGCCGCTCACCGCATGTGCAACATCGGAAGCCATGAAGCGCATACGACTACTTAGCGTACGAGCCAAGTACCGTGGAGACGAGTGAATTCGCGCTCGCGCACCCATGTGATCGTCATCTTCGGTGGCGAGTCGGCAGAGCATGATGTCAGTTGCGTCACTGCGGCACACGTCTTGCGTGCGCTCGACCCCGAGCGATACAAGGTGACCACCGTGGCCATTTCCCGCAGTGGCGAATGGATGCTGGCCGAGGGCGCAATGGCCGCTCTTGCCCGCGGACGCGATACGTTGCCGGAGCGGCTCGAAGCAGCAGGACGTGCGTCCTCGTTGGGCGAAGTAATGGCGAGCGCTGCCGGCGCCACTCGCACCGTGGTGCTCCCCTTGCTGCACGGTCCGATGGGCGAAGACGGCACCGTACAAGGCATGTTGGATCTCGCCCACGTTGCCTACGTCGGTGCCGGTGTGTTGGGCAGTGCCGTGTCGATGGACAAAGCCACCACCAAGCGTGTGTTGGCGGCTGAAGGAATCCCCCAACCGACGTTCGTCGCGCTGCGCGCCGACGACATTGCCGGAGTCACCGCAAGCGGCTCGGCCGGCCACAACTCCGCCATCGCCGACGTTGTCACACAACTCGGTCTCCCACTCTTCGTGAAGCCGGCCAACATGGGCTCGTCGGTTGGTGTCGCCAAGGCAAAGTCGCTCGACGAAGCCATTGCCGCCGCACGCGCTGCACTCGCCTACGACGAATGGGTGTTGTTCGAGGAAGCCGTCACAGGCCGAGAGATCGAGGTTGCGGTGCTCGGCAATCGCGAGCCGCGAGCCTCGGTGGCCGGCGAGATCATCCCGGGCCGCGAGTTCTACGACTACGAAGACAAGTACATCGGCGATGGCGCCACGTTGCTGATTCCCGCCCCGCTGAGCGACGCCGAGTCAGCCGCCGTTCGCAATATGGCGTTGCAGGTGTTTCGCGCGGTGCGGGCCGAGGGCATGGCTCGCGTCGACTTCTTCTATGAAGCAACGCGCGCCGACGGCGGCACGGGCCGCGGATTTCTGTGCAATGAAATCAACACCATTCCGGGCTTCACGCCGATTTCTATGTACCCCAAGTTGTGGCAGGCCTCGGGGGTTGCCTACGCCGAACTCATCGACGAACTCATCGAACTTGCACTCGAGCGCCACGAGCGCCGCGCAAAATTCCGCAACACTCACCGCTAAACGAAGCGGGTCAGCTGCCGGCGGCGGGGATGTTGATCTTCAAACCGGGATACAAGAATACGTTCACACTCGGCCACTGATTGGCCGCCAATAACGCGTTCACCGACACACAGAACTTGGTTCGAATCGCCGACACCGAGTCGCCTGCTTGCACCTCGTACGTGCCGGCCGGGCGATTGCCGCAACCGGGTTTGCCGACGGGGTTGGCCACCACGGTTTGTTGCGTCTGGTTCACGGTCACCTGCGCGCTCGGTGGAATCTTCAATTGCCTGCCCGGATACGGGAATTGCGAGGTGGAAATGAGACCGTTCCACGACAACAACTGCTCCACCGAGATGCCGAAGGCGTTCGACACCTTGATGGGCGAGTCGCCGGCTTGCACCACGTAGATCTGCTCAACGCCCACTGCCCCGGGGGGAAGCGTGGTGACCACTGGCGCGATGGTGGTGACCGCGGGCGGAATGGTGGCAAAGTCCGTGGGGCCAATCGGCACGATGGTGGTGGCCGAACCGGCAGCATCCACACCACACGCCGACAGCACAACAGTCAGAAGCAACCATCGCGAACGCATTGCGACGAGTTTACGGTCGCACCCCAGGCGAATGGGTGACGCCCGAGCGGCAGACGTCACGCCTGCCCTTATGCCAGCGGGCGTGCCGAGGCCACGATGGGCGACGGCAACGACGACGTTCCCATGAGGAATTTGTCGACCGACGCAGCAGCCGCGCGACCTTCGGCGATCGCCCACACGATCAGGCTCTGCCCGCGACCCATGTCGCCGGCAACGAACACGCCGTCCACGTTGGTGCGATAGTCGTCGCCGCGCGCCACGTTTCCGCGCGAATCCAGCGCCACCCCGAGTTGGTCGAGCCACGAACCCTTCTCGGGCCCGACGAAGCCGAGTGCGAGCAGCACCAAATCGGCGCGCAGTTCGGTTCGGGTGCCGGGTACCGGAACGAATTTGCCGGATTCGAAGCGCACTTCGTTAAGCACCAGAGCGCGCACGTTGCCGTCGGCATCGCCCACGAATTTTTCGGTGGACACACTGAATACTCGCTCGCCACCTTCTTCGTGTGCCGATGATGTGCGGTATACCAGGCTCCATTGCGGCCACGGGTTGTCACCGCTGCGTACTTCGGGTGGACGCGGCATGATCTCCAGCTGCGTCACCGATTCAGCACCCTGACGATGTGCGGTGCCCAAACAGTCGGCGCCGGTGTCGCCACCGCCGATGATCACCACGTGTTTGCCGGCGGCGGTGATGCCGGGTTCGGTGAAGTCGCCCTCCTGCACCTTGTTGGCGATCGGCAGGTACTCCATCGCTTGATGGATGCCCTTCAGCTCGCGACCCGGAACCGGCAGGTCGCGCCATGCAGTGGCGCCACATGCCAACACGATGGCGTCGTGGGTTGCACGCAACACTTCGACATCCACGTTGTCGCCCACGATGGCATTGGTACGAAACTCGGTGCCTTCAGCCTTCATTTGCTCGATACGGCGTTCGATGTGCTGCTTTTCCATCTTGAACTCGGGAATGCCGTAACGCAACAAACCACCGAGGCGATCGGCGCGTTCCAACACGATCACCTCGTGACCCGCACGCGTGAGTTGTTGCGCGGCCGCCAGGCCTGCGGGGCCCGAACCGATGACTGCCACGCGATGTCCAGTGCGCACGCTTGGCACCTGCGGGGTTACCCAACCTTCACGCCATGCGCGATCGATGATCTCCACTTCCACTTGTTTGATCGACACGGGGTCGGCGTTGATGCCGAGCACGCACGCGGATTCGCACGGCGCCGGACACAGTCGACCGGTGAACTCCGGGAAGTTGTTGGTGGCATGCAAACGCTCGATGGCGTCGCGCCAATGATCGCGATAGACGAGGTCGTTCCAGTCGGGAATCAGGTTGCCGAGCGGACACCCGTGGTTGCAAAACGGAATGCCACAATCCATGCAACGTCCCGCCTGCTCGCGTAGCTTGCCTTGGTCGAACGGCTCGTACACCTCGCGCCAGTCGGCGATGCGCACGGGAATTGGGCGCCGCTTCGGTGAGGTGCGGCCCCACTTGAGGAACCCGGTTGGCTCACCCATTGACGACCGCCCGAGCGGTGAGTTCGTTACCCATTGACGCTCTCCATGATTTTGTGCGACGTTGCCGCCTCGTCGAGCCCGGCGGACTTTGCGTCGGCAATCACGCGCAGCACACGCGCATAGTCACGTGGCATTACCTTGCGGAAGTTGGCAAGCGGGTTGCCGCCGATAGCGGTGGCGCCGCCTGCAGCGCCGAGCCCAAGCAGTCGCGCAGCCACCGCCGATTCGGTCAACTCGTAGTGGCGTCGCAATGTGGCGAGCAGCCATTCGCGATCGTCGGCGTCGAGCGGCACGATGTCAACGAGTTCAGTGTTCACGCGGGAGGCGAAATCGCCGGCTGTCGATCCGGTCGCCGCAGGAGACTCGTCCAACACATACGCGATACCGCCCGACATTCCGGCAGCAAAGTTGCGGCCGGTTGCACCGAGCACCACCACTCGCCCACCGGTCATGTACTCGCATCCGTGGTCGCCCACACCTTCCACCACCGCAGTGGCTCCGCTGTTGCGCACACAGAATCGCTCGCCCACCACACCGCGCAGGAAGATGTCGCCACTCGTGGCGCCGTAGCCAATCACGTTTCCGGCGATCACATTGTCTTCCGCGGCGAACGTGGCACGACCATCGGGTCGCACCACGATGCGTCCACCCGACAAACCCTTCCCGAGGTAGTCGTTGGCGTCGCCTTCCAACATCATGGTGATGCCTCGCGGCACGAACGCACCGAAAGATTGCCCAGCCGAACCCGTGAAGCGCAGCGTGATCGTGTCGTCCGCCAACCCTGCACCACCCCACTTCTTGGTGAGACGGCTGCCGAGCATGGTGCCGACGCTGCGATTGACGTTGCGAATTGGAAGCGTCACCTCCACGCGATGACCATCTTCAAGCGCTGGCGCACAACGAGCGATCAATTCATTGTCGAGCGCGTCGGCCAAACCGTGGTCCTGCGCCACCGAGTGACTCAGAGAGGAGTTGTACGGGTTCTGTGGCACGGCCAACAATGGCGCGATGTCGAGCCCGCTTGCCTTCCAGTGGTCGACGGCAACCTGTGCGTTGATGCGATCCACACGACCGACGGCTTCGGCCACCGAGCGGAATCCGAGCATCGCCAGGTATTCGCGAACTTCTTGTGCGATGAATTCGAAGAAGTTCACGACGAACTCGGGCTGACCGCTGAACTTCTTACGCAGCTCCGGGTTCTGCGTGGCGATACCCACTGGGCAGGTGTCGAGGTGGCACACGCGCATCATGATGCAGCCACTTACCACGAGTGGCGCTGTGGCAAAGCCGAACTCTTCGGCACCGAGCAACGCAGCGACGATCACGTCGCGACCGGTCTTCATTTGCCCGTCGGTTTGCACCACAATGCGATCACGCAATCCGTTGAGCATCAGCGTTTGCTGTGTTTCGGCCAAGCCGAGTTCCCATGGTGCACCTGCGTGCTTCAGCGAGGTGAGCGGCGACGCACCCGTGCCACCGTCATGACCCGAAATGAGCACCACGTCGGCCTTGGCTTTGCTGACGCCGGCGGCAACGGTGCCCACACCCACCTCGGCCACCAACTTCACGTGCACGCGAGCTTCGGGGTTGGAGTTCTTCAAATCGTGGATGAGTTGCTTCAAGTCCTCGATCGAGTAGATGTCGTGGTGTGGCGGCGGTGAAATGAGCCCCACTCCGGGTGTGCTGTAGCGAGTTTTGGCGATCCACGGATACACCTTGTGCCCGGGCAACTGTCCGCCCTCGCCCGGCTTGGCACCTTGGGCCATCTTGATTTGAATGTCGTCGGCGTTCACCAGGTATTCGCTGGTGACACCGAAGCGTCCCGACGCCACTTGTTTGATTGCCGACCGTTTGGAGTCGCCGTTGGCCATCGACACGTAACGCTCGGCGTCCTCGCCGCCTTCGCCCGTGTTGCTCTTGCCACCTATGCGGTTCATCGCAATTGCGAGCGTTTCGTGCGCTTCGGCGGAGATGGACCCGTAACTCATCGCACCGGTGGAGAATCGTTTGACGATCTCACTCACCGGCTCCACCTCGTCGATCGGCACCGGTGTGGCGGCCGGTTGCAGTGCGAACAAGCCGCGCAGCGTGGCGAGCACCTTGCTCTGGTCGTCGACTGCAGCGGTGTACTGCTTGAACAAGTCGTAGCGCCCCGCACGCGTGGAGTGCTGCAAGCGATACACGGTTTCGGGGTTGAAGAGATGGTGCTCGCCCTCGCGGCGCCACTGGTATTCGCCGCCGAGTTCCAGTTGACGATGTGCGCGTTGGTCGGGTCGCGACGGATGCGCAGCTGCATGGCGTGCGGCAACCTCGCTGGCAACGACATCGAGGTCGATGCCGTCCAGGCGCGACACCGTGCCGGTGAAGAACTCGTCCACCACATCGCGCGACAATCCGATTGCTTCGAAGATCTGTGCGCCGGTGTACGAGGCCACCGTGGAAACGCCCATCTTGCTCATCACCTTGAGCACGCCCTTGCCGGCGGCTTTGATGTAGTTGCGCACGGCCTTTTTCGGGTCCATGCCACCGAGGCCGTGCATGCCACGACCCTCGTCGGCCGCAATCATGTGCTCGATCGACTCGAACGCCAGGTACGGGTTGATTGCACCTGCGCCGTACCCGATGAGCAACGCCATGTGGTGCACTTCGCGCGCGTCGCCGCATTCGATGACCAAGCCCACCTTGGTGCGCTGACGTTCGCGAATCAGGTGGTGGTGCACCGCACTGGTGAGGAGCAGTGACGGAATCGGTGCGTACACCGAGTCGCTGTTGCGGTCGGAAAGCACGATTATGCGTGCGCCGTCGTCGATGAAATCGCTCACTTTGTTGCGAATGTCCTCGATGGCCACACGCATGCCGTGTGCGCCGTCGGCCACGCGATACAAGCCACTCACCACAACGCTGCGCAAGTGCGGCATGGTGTTGTCGTCGTTGATGTGGATGATCTTGGCCAGCTCGTCGTTGTCCAAGATCGGGAACGGCAACACCAACTGTCGGCAATTGTCGGGTGTTGCATCGAGCAGGTTGGCTTCGGGCCCGAGCGTGGAACCCACGGAGGTGACCACCTCCTCGCGAATCGCATCGAGTGGCGGATTGGTGACTTGTGCGAACAACTGCTTGAAGTAGTCGAACAACAAGCGTGGGCGCGACGACAACACCGCAAGCGGTGTGTCGGTTCCCATGGAGCCGATCGGTTCGGTGCCGGCTTTGGCCATCGGTGCGATGATCACCTTCATGTCTTCGTGCGTGTAGGCGAACACCTGCTGGCGACGCAGCACGCTTTCGTGGCTGTGTACCACGTGCTCGCGATCGGGCAGGTAGGGCAATTGCACCATGCCATCGGCAAGCCACTGCGCGTACGGCTTGGCCGATGCGAGTGACGCCTTCACTTCTTCAT
The DNA here is from genome assembly GCA_023262255.1 of Ilumatobacteraceae bacterium. Taxonomy (GTDB): domain Bacteria; phylum Actinomycetota; class Acidimicrobiia; order Acidimicrobiales; family Ilumatobacteraceae; genus F1-60-MAGs027. The sequence continues at coordinate 12,533 of JALRBT010000012.1, read as the reverse complement.
CGCTCACCATGCGGCCTTGCGCGGTATCCACCAACAACATTCGGCCGGGCTGCAGGCGACCCTTGCGCACCACGCGCTCCGGGGCAACATCCACCACGCCAACTTCGCTGGCCATGATGACGAGATTGTCGTCGGTGACCCAGTATCGACTCGGGCGCAAGCCGTTGCGATCGAGCACCGCACCAATCACCGTGCCGTCGCAGAAGGCCACACTCGCCGGCCCGTCCCATGGCTCCATCAACGACGAGTGGTATTGGTAGAACGCGCGCTTGTCAGCGGGCATCGTGGCGTGGTTCTCCCATGCTTCGGGAATCATCATCAACACGGCGTGCGGCAGCTCGCGTCCGGAGAGGTGCAACAACTCGAGCACCTCGTCGAAACTCATGGAGTCGCTGCCCTCGGGCGTACAAATCGGGAATGCCCGTTCCAACCCCGGAATCAGCGGCGTGGAGAGCAGCGCTTCGCGGGTGCGCATCCAGTTGCGATTGCCCTGCACGGTGTTGATTTCGCCGTTGTGCGCGATGTAGCGGTACGGGTGCGCAAGCGGCCACGACGGAAACGTGTTGGTGCTGAAGCGACTGTGCACCAACACCATGGCCGATTCCATGTCGGAGTCGGACAGATCGGGGAAGAACATTCCCAACTCTGGTGTGGTGAGCATTCCTTTGTAGATGAGCGTTCGGGATGAGAGCGACGGAAAGTAGGTGCGCTGCTCTTCGGGGAGTTCGTGTTCGATGCGTTTGCGTGCGAGGAAAAGTTTGCGGTCGAGTGCGATACCGGTCACGGTGCCCGCTGCGCCGTCGCGCGACGAGCCAGGCGCTTCGTCTCGCGCGGCGACGAACAGTTGCGCGAACGACGGCATCACGCGGCGTGCGCTCGCGCCGAGGCACGACGGCTCCACCGGCACCTCGCGCCAGCCGAGTGCGCTGAGACCTTCCTCGCGAACGATTGCCTCGATCGCCGCTTTCGCGTGTGTGGCGTGCGACGCATCGGCGGGAAGGAACGCGACACCAACGCCGTATGCACCGCGGGGAGGCAGTTCGAAACCGCGGGAGCCACTCGCACCAATGCCTTCGGTCGCCGCAACCTTGCGCAAGAACGTGTCGGGCACCTGCAGGAGAATGCCCGCACCGTCACCCGTTTCGGGTTCGGCACCGGTGGCGCCGCGATGCTCCATACTGCACAACGCACCGAGACCGGTTTGCACGATGCGATGACTGGCCTCGCCCTTCACGTGCACCACGAACGACACGCCACACGCGTCGTGCTCGAAGCGCGGGTCGTACAGGCCGTGCGCCGACGGCAAGTCGCGGTTCACTCGGGCTGTCCTTATCAATAGTCGTACCTGCTGGTGCACTCACCTGTTGGTGAGCACCGGGACGACGTTGGCCCGCTCCATCAGCCTAACTTGGCAGGATGACCGGCCGCCGAACCCGTCCGACGGCGAAACGCCGAACCCGACCGGTGGCGCAGCGACGAAGCCGACACTCCGCTACTCCTCCGAGAACCGTCGCGGCCATCTACCGGACAGCTCCGCAACCCCATCGCGCCACCATGCTGGAGATGCGCCAGCGAATTCTCACGATTGCACCAGAAGCCGAAGAAGTGGTGAGTTACGGCATCGCAGCATTCAAGGTGAACGGAGTCATCGTGTGCGGGTTACTGGCTGCCAAACGGCATGTGGGCTACTACCCGTTCAGCGGGTCGGTACTCGAGTTGTTTCCCCACGAGCTGCGCAACTACTCGACGACCAAAAGTGCGTTGCATGTTCCACCCGATAAACCGCTGTCACGCACGCTCCTCAAGAAGTTGATGAACGCACGTATGTCTTCGGCGTGAGCCGCCATCTACCTCGGTGGGCCGCCGTGGGTAGGCCCCCACTGCGAGCCGATCAAATCCGTGAGTGATGCGATGTTCGGCGGTGTCTGGTTGTTGAACAGGTCACCGTCGGTCCAATGTTCCACCATGTGTCCCCACGGATCCAACCAATAGTCGTAAATCTGGCTTCCCAAAATGTGGCGGCCGATGCCCCACTGATGCGCATAGCCAGCGCTGGCCAGATGCGTGTTACCTCGCATCAAGTCATCGAAGTCGGCAACTTCGAATGCCGCGTGATTGAACGCCGCTTTGCCCGAGCCGATGAGAAACAGCGTGTGATGATCGACGAACTCTGCACCTTTGTCGCAGCGCATGAACGCACCGATTGACGTGCTCGAATCGAGCGCAATTTCGTCGGATGTCACCAATCCGAGACGCGCCTTGTACCACTGCTCACTGGCTCGAAAATCGAGAACGTCGAGCACGCAATGTCCCAAACGCTTCACGTGCGAGGGTCCGGCTTCAAGTCGCACCATGGCACCGGCACGTGGCGATACTCCTGCCGCATTACGGGGCATGGGGGTCGGGCTGGGTAACGCGCCAATCGACCCTCGTCCCGCCACCACCTCCACTCGATGGCCGTTCGGGTCGGTTGCATGCGCCACTCGCCCGCCGCCGGGCCCGGCGAGTTCGGCTACCGGCGAAAAGCCGTATTCGCGGGTGAGTACATCGAGGTCATCAACCGAGTCGGCCACGAAGGCAACGCCCGCAAATCCCGGGGTTTCGGCACGATGCGTGACATGGACGAAACCGTCATCGTCGGTGCCCCGCATGTACAACGTGTTTTCGTCACGTGCCGCCAACTGCAGACCGAAGCTGGTTGCGAATTTCTCCATTACATCTAGATCGGGTGCGTTGAACCGCACGTAGGCAACGTCGCGAACCCTTATCGGCATACAGTCCCCCACACCATGTCGCGATTCCTCCCACTTTCTACTAGGGCCATCGGCGATTCGAGGACGTCATGTCTTTCTCACCATGGAACCACGGTCTCGATGGGGTAAAGTTTCGCCGTGGCGCTGGTGGAACTTCGCGGCATCTGCAAGTCCTTCGGCACGGTCACGGCGGCCGACAACGTAACGCTCGACATCGAGTCCGGCGAATTCATCACCCTGCTCGGCCCGTCGGGCTCCGGCAAAACCACGGTGCTGCGCATCATCGCGGGGTTCGAGGAACCCGACGCTGGCACCGTCACGTTGAACGGCGTCGACATCACGCACCTGCCGCCCTTCGACCGCGACGTCAACACGGTGTTTCAGGACTACGCCCTGTTCCCGCACATGAGCGTGCAAGACAACGTGGAGTACGGATTGCGAACCCGCAAGGTACCCAAAGCCCAACGAGCCCAACAGGCGCGCGAGGCGATCGCGGCGGTCAAGTTGGAGCACGCCATCGACCGCTTGCCGCACCAACTGTCGGGCGGACAACGTCAACGCATCGCCCTGGCTCGCGCTATGGTGCTGCGCCCCAAGGTGTTGCTGCTCGACGAGCCACTCGGAGCACTCGACCGCCAACTTCGAGAGGAAATGCAGGTGGAGTTGAAGACCGTCCAACGCGAAGCCGGGATCACGTTCATCTTCGTTACCCATGACCAGGAAGAAGCCATGCGGATGAGCGACCGCATCGTCATCTTCAACGAGGGTCGGGTGGAACAGGTGGGTACACCCGAGGAGGTGTATGAACGACCGGCCACCCGTTTTGTCGCCGGGTTCCTCGGCGCCTCCAACATCGTCACCGGCGAGCTGGCGCGCAAGATCTTTGGTCGCACGGCAACGGTAAGCATCCGTCCCGAGCGACTGCGTTTGCAGCCGGTCGCGTACTCGGCGGCAACCGGTGAGATTGCCGTGGCGGCCACCGTGAAGGAGGCGGCATTCGTCGGGGCGAACACCCTCTACATCGTTGACACCGAGGACGGCGTTCGGCTAAGCATAAGCAGTACAAACACACAATCTCCGGGGCACGACAACCGTTTTGCCCCTGGTGATCGGGTGCTCGCGGTGTGGCACGACCGCCACATCGCAGAGATACCCGCAGAGCGCCGACACACATCGGCAAGGGGGAAATACGAATGAGAATCAAGAAACATGCGCTGGTCGGCGCCATCTCGGCTGCGGCGTTGCTCGTCGCCAGCTGTGGCGGTGACGGAAGCGCAGACGTCGAAATCAAGGTGCCCGAAATTCCAATGCACGAAGCAATGGGCGACTTTGAGGGCGAATTGAACATCGTGAACTGGTCGGGCTTCGTTGAGCCAGCCTGGACCGACAAGTTCACCGCCGACACCGGCTGCAAGGTGAACCCTCGCGTTGCCGGCACGAGCGACGAGATGGTTACCCTCATGCGAACCGGTCAGTACGACATCGTTTCGGCATCGGGCGACGCTGCGTTGCGCCTGATCGTGGGCGGCGACGTACAACCGTTGAACATCGAGTTGATCCCGAACTTCAGCGACGACATTGCTGAAGGTATGAAGGGCAACGTGTACGACACCGTGAACGGCAAGCCGTACGGTGTGCCGATTGGCCGTGGCGCCAACCTGCTGCAGTACAACGACACCGTCACCGGTGGCGCACCCGAGAGTTGGGACGTGGTCTGGGAACTGGACAGTCCGTACAAGGGCAAGATCACGGCATACGACGCACCGATTTACATCGCTGACGCCGCCGTGTACCTGATGTACCACAAGCCGGAACTCAACATCAAGAACCCGTACGCACTGGACAAGGACCAATTGGCCGCCGCGATCGACCTGCTCAAGCAGCAGAACCAGATCATCGGTGAGTACTGGTCCGACCCGGTCGCACAGATCACATCGTTCGTCGGTGGAAACACCGTCGTCGGCACGTCGTGGGAAATTCTGCGTAAGTTCGCCGCGCAAGACAACCTGAAGACCACCCTTCCCAAGGAAGGCTCAACCGGTTGGTTCGACTCGTGGCTCGTCAGTTCCTCGACACCGAACATCAACTGTGCATACGCCTGGATGGACTACACCAGCCGAGCAGAAGTGAACGGTGCAATCGCCGTGAACTTCGGTATGGCTCCAGCCAACACGGCGTTCTGCAAGTCGAGCGAAGAAGCTCAGGCTCACTGCGACACATTCTTTGCCGAGGACGAAGAGTTCTTCAAGCAGGTGTGGCCGTGGACGACACCGATCGAAACCTGCGTCGATGGACGTAAGGACGTGATGTGCACGAGCTTCCAGGATTGGACCAACGCCTGGGCGACCGTCAAGGGTTGATCCAGCCACGCGAGTGACGAGCAATCGTTGCTCACGTTGAAAACGAATCACATGGGCGTGGGGACCGAGCAATCGGTCCCCACGTTCATGCAGTGAGGTAGCAATGTCCGACATCACGACCAACAGCCAGCCACGATCCGTGCGGCGTTCGCGACCCGTGTCGTCGTACCTCCTGCGCCGCCCGAAGCTGCGGCTCCTCTCTTTGCTCGCCCTGCCGATGACGTGGATCATCGGCGTCTATATCTTTTCGCTGTTTTTGTTGCTGATCACCGCATTCTGGAACGTGGACCCGTTCACGTCGTTGGTGTCCCCCGGGTTCAACCTCGAGAACTTCTCGCTCGTGCTCACCAATCCGTCGTACATCGCAACGTCGGTTCGCACGCTGTTGATCGCACTGACGGTCACGCTCGTGTGCATCATGTTTGCTGTGCCGCTTGGCATCTTCATGGCCAAGATCGCGCGACCGTGGTTGCGCAACGCGCTGGCCGTTGCCATAACGCTCCCGCTGTGGGCGGGCTACCTCGTAAAGATCATCGCGATGCGATTGGTGTTCACCGAGGAGGGCTTCTTCAACTGGGCGATGTCGCCGATCGGCGTTCGTGGCCCCGGGTTCTCGGTACCGATCGTGATTCTCACGCTCACCTATCTGTGGTTTCCGTACATGGCGCTTCCGGTGTACACCGCGATCCGCCAGATTCCCCCGAATCTCTTCGATGCATCAAGTGACATGGGCGCCAAGGGATTCACCACCGTGTGGCGCGTGGTGATACCACTGATCGTGCCCGCGATGATCGCCGGTTCGGTGTTCACCTTCTCCCTCAGCCTGGGTGATTATCTCGCGGCCCGATTCACGGGTGGTGCCACCCAGATGATCGGCAGCATCATCGCCGCCAACATCAACCTCAATCCCCCCGTTGCCGCAGCATATTCGATGGTGCCGATCACCTTCGTCGTCATCTACCTAGCGGTGGCGCGCCGAACCGGATCGTTGGAGCGAATGTAGCCATGCTGCGACTCTCCCGCGGTGCTCGACTCGCTTTGATGGCAATCGTTGGCCTGATTCTGCTGTTCATGTACGTGCCGCTGTTCGTGTTGATTTTGAACTCGTTCAACGAGTCGCAAATTTCCGGCTGGCCAATCAAGAATTTCTCCACCAAGTGGTGGGCATTCGCCCGCAACTACCAACCGATTCGGGATGCGCTGCTCAACTCGGTGCTCGTCGCAACCGGCGCGATGATCTTCGCGTCGATCCTCGGCACACTCGTGGCGTTTGCGATGAAGGGATTCAACTTCTTTGGGCGTGGCACGGTGAACATTCTCGTCGTGCTGCCCATCGCCCTGCCGGGTGTGGTGACGGGCGTGGCGTTCAGCAACACATACTCCAACTTCCTGACACCTGCGGGCTTCAACATCGGTTACTTCGGCATGATCGTTGCGCATGCAACCTTCTGCATCGTGATGGTGTTCAACAACGTGTTCGCGCGCCTGCGCCGCATGAACCCCAACCTGCAGGAAGCATCGGCCGACCTCGGCGCCGGGCTGTGGCAAACGTTCCGCCTGGTGACGTTTCCGCAGTTTCGTACGTCGTTCGCTGCCGGTGCACTGCTCGCTTTTGCGCTGAGTTTCGACGAGGTGGTCGTCACCATCTTCACTGCGCCTCCCGGCATCGACACGCTGCCATTGTGGATTTTGAAGGAGGTCGGCCGTCCAAACCAAGCCAGCGTGGTGAACGTTGTGGCAACCGTGGTGATCTTGCTTTCGCTCATTCCTGTGTACATCTCGCAACGTTTGACACGCGCACAGGAACACGAGCGGTAGCGCTTCAGCATTTCTTGATGCCGGGTGTGTGAGCCTTGCCGCACTCCTTCGTGAGCGCAATGTCCGCATATGGCGTCGCCTAGCGATACGGTGCTGCCATCACCCGGCCGTTAGCGCGGTCGTAATGCCATATGCACGGTGATCAGCGATCCGAGACGAACCTTTTCCGCTAGACGTACTGAGTCCTTGAGCGGCACGTAATACTCGCCATCCTTCGGCCATAGCGATGTGGTGAATGATGTGTCACCAATCCGACACGTCACCGGAGTCATCCCCCAACCGTAAGTGACTGCTGCGGCGAGATCTCGAATTTCCTCGGCTTGTTCACCTTTCACAGCGACGAAGTGAAACGGTGCTGGTCCGCGCCACTCGAACACCTTCCCACGAACGGTGAACTCCCCTTCGCGCATCACTCGTTGCGACCTCGGCGACCGGACTACGTGAACAGTGCGACCAGTTGGTCGAGGGCAAGACCCCAGCCAACTTCGAATCCCATTGCAGCGTGTTGATCGGCTTCGGCTTGTGTCGCATGGCGACCAGTGGCGCGATACAACGTGCCACCACCGTTCGTGCCGCCAGTACTCGTAGCACTGCTACCGAGGTTGCCGTCGACCGGCAGAAACTCGAGAATTCCCGTAAAGTGAAACCCACCCTCTACCGGTGCGTTCGGAACGAAACCAGGCCCCAGCGCAGTGGTCCAGACAAACCGACGATTCGGCACCGCTTCGAGCACGCAACCGACTCCGCCGCCACCGGATTCTCCGTTGGGGCCCTGCATGACGGTGCGGAAGATGCCGCCGGGCCGTGGATCAATCTCTGCATCGATGGTTTTCCACGGTGCGGGGGTGAACCACTTCATGAGCGCTGCGGAATCCGTCCATCCCTGCCACAACTGTGCGGCAGTTACGGGCACTACTCGCTGAAAGGTGAGGTCGAACGCGCCGGACATCGCCGCCACGCTACGCCTCGGGGTCGTGCATCATCTCGCGAATCTCCTGTGCGCACCGGCACGACTCGGCGAATCGCGCCGCCCACGCAATTGCAGCATCCCGATCCGGAAGTTCCAGGATGACGAAGCCGCCGAGTACCGCTTTGCGCTCGGGAAAGTCGCCCAGACGCACGCTGCCGTCGGGGTCGACAATGGTTGCCTGCTGGCTCACCAGTCCCCCACCGGAAATGTAGATGCCGGCGCTCTTGGCATCGCGAAGCACCCGGTGGGCCGCTTCGCTGATGGCGTCGAACTCGCCCTCGGGAATGTGCATGGTGCCGTCGTCGAACGACACCAGATATCGCGTCACGGGCTCAACCTAGTGGTTCCAACTTCGTGGATGATCAGCATGGCAACTACCGTCGGATCGTGGCCGCGACAGGTCTCACCACCTACCTCTGGTTCGACACCGAGGCCCTGGATGCTGCGAAGTTTTACGTCGAGCTTTTCCCGGGCGGCAAGATGGGCGACGTCAGCTACTACCGGGCCGATGCCCAACGACCGGCGGGCAGCGTGCTGACGGTGGAGTTCAAACTGTTCGGGCGACCTTTCGCCGCGCTCAACGGTGGCCCCGCCTTCTCCCACAGCGAAGCGGTGAGTTTTCAGGTGAGTTGCGAAACACAGGACGATGTCGATCGCATCTGGAACACCATCGTGAACTCTGGTGGTGCCGAAAGCCAGTGCGGATGGTGCAAGGACCGCTGGGGTGTGAGCTGGCAGATCATCCCCGAGGCACTCGGCCGCGCACTGAAGGGTCTGGATGGCTACGACGCCGACTACGCGTTCCGCGCGATGATGCAGATGCGCAAGATCATCGTCGCCGACCTGAAGCCTGCGACCTAACTGGCCTTCGAGCTAGCCGGCCGACGAACTAGCAGGCCCACCACGTTCGGCGCGTGAGGCCCGCCTCGCCCTGCACCATCACCACCGCACGATTCGGCACCACGCGAACCGCGCACCAGATCGGAGCGTCTTCGCGCTGGAAGAAATGGGCGAGATCGAAGGGAAAATAGCCACCATTCCACAAGTCGGACTTGACGGCTTGGTCGTGCACGATCTTCGCCGACGCCCATACATACGTCTCGGCGTTGTTTCCCTGCCACATGAGGGCAAGTTTGGGGTTGGCCATCAGGTTGCGGGCCTTACTGGATGACGTGCGCATGGTGAACATCAACTCCTCGCCGCGTTGCACCACGAACACCAGCGCCACGTGCGGGTCGCCCTCGAGCGACGTGGTCGAAAGATGCCCCAAGCCCGCACCCTTGATGAAGCCGAGCACGTCGGGCCAGGTCAGTTCGTTCACGCCGCACCTCCCGAGTCGGCACCGCCGGACACGGAGCCATCGGTAACCACCGTGTGCGACGCTCGCACCAAGTCGAGATGATCGCTCAACGTTCGCACGATCTGAAACACCAGCAGTTCTGCCAACAATACGCAGGTGCTGAACACCGCCAACGGCCCCGCCCAATAGAAGGCGGCGATTCCCATCACCCCCGCATACACCATCACCGCCACGCACAGCACCACCACGTTGAGCCGTCGCAACAGTGCGGCATTGCGTGCAGCACGGGTCACCAGCGCTACGTCCATCCTGGCACCATCATGCCACCAATCGAAGGGTAACTTTGCTGCTGGTCATGTGCATCGTGTGTCAGACCATCACCGTGGGTGCTGCAGCGCTCACCGGCATTCTGCCCATCGCCACACCCGAGCGCTACGAGGCGCCGGCCGCACCCAGCATCGCGGGCACCACCTGCAAGAAGGTAGGCAACGTTCGCACCACCACCGCAGGCCGCTTCACGTGCACGGCGGCGAAAAAGAAGAACGTCTGGCGACGCAACACCAGAGCAACCACGCCACCCACCACTGCCGTTCCCGCCGGTTACCTGAAGCCCACGTGCGGCGCGGGACTCGCCGACTGCCCCACCGAGTCGACATCGGGCAACGTGAATGAATGCAAACTCGCCGACGAAACACCGAGCACGGGTGGCTCGCAGGGTTTCCCCCGTTCGTGGAAGGCAAAACCGGGCAAGGCCGAACTCAACGTGTTGGTGTTGCCGGTGCGGTACGCAAACACGCAAATCACCGAGGCCGAGCTGCGCGCGCAATACGAGCCGGAGTTCGAAAAGACCCGGGAGTTCTTCAAGCGCAATTCCTACGGCCGCGTCACCCCCACCTTCACCATCGAGTCGGAGTCGCAATGGGTGAACATCGCCGATCCGTGGGACAGGTTCGTGCTCGCACGCAACAGCGATCTTCGTCGCATCATCCCCGACGTGGTCGGCATGATCACCCGTCAGAATCTGCAGACGTTCGACTCCATCTTCATCGTGGCTGCGGGTGGCACCGTTTATTGGGGTGGTGCCGACCTGGATGTCACCTACACGCACTCATCGGGCACCGTGCACAGCGTGTACTACCAAACGGGTCCAGCGTCCAATGCGCAATTCCCCCACAACATCGGCCACACCGCGTACTACATGGAAGACCTCTACATTCACCCGTTCAACCGCACGCGGGATACGGTCGACATCAACCCGTTGAAATACGAGGTGATGGCATCCGGTGAGGACTTCACGGTGTGGAACCGTTGGCTGGCCGGGTTCATCTACGACTCCGAGGTGCGCTGCGTGTCGGCTGGTACCACCAACACCGTCCATCACGTGGTGCAGGCGAACGACGCCAACGGCGAAAAGATGGTGATGATCCCGACGTCACCGGGCAAGGCGGTATTCGCCGAATACATCGCCTACGCCGGCGTGCACGTGTATTACCTGGATAGCACCATCGGGCACGGCGCCGGCCCGATGAAGACGATCGGATTCCTAAAAGTTGGCCAGAGCCTGACCCACAACAACGCGAAGGTCGAACTTACCGCCGCCGACGCAACCGGCGTCTACCTCACGGTGACGCGTTAGTCGTTCAACCAACGTCTCCCTATAAATTCAGCGGCTAGTCCTCACACGCAACGAGACGTTCGCACAACACTGCGGAGTCGACGGCGATGTTCCACACCCCATATTCGTCACCCGACGAGGCCAGCGTGTTGATGCCGATGAGTTCGCCACGGCTGTTCACCAGTGGACCACCGGAGTTTCCTCGATTTAGTGTGGCCGAGGTGTAGTTCCAGTATTCGTCCTGCACGTAGCCGATGTATCCGAACGTTACGTAGCGATCAAGGGATGCCCCCGATTCGGGATCGCCCGGATTCCCCATTGCCATGGTCCACCATCCGCGTTTGGCGTACATCTCGCTCTCGCTCAGCCAGGGCAGCTCCGTGGCAATTTCGATGAGTGCAAGGTCGTTCTCCGCGTCGGCCGCAACGATCGTTCCCGAGGTCTCCATGGTGAATATTCCGGCCAAGGCTCGACCTGCGCCGCAGATCGTTCGCAGCCATTACGAAACCGCACGACGCGTGTTTGAACACATTTGAGCGACGCGGCTCGACGCCCGTGAGAGGTACTACTGCTTCGCGTCAGCGAAATTCGGCGCCCGGTTCTCAAAATTCGCGGTAATCGCTTCCACCTGATGTGGCTTGCCAATCAGGCCAAAGATGATCTCGCGTTCGGCGGCGAAGTGTTCGGCGGCACCCGCGTTAGATAGTCGGTTGATGAGTTGCTTGGCGCCACGTACCGCGCTGGGGCTGCGGCCGGCAATTTCGGCTGCGGCCACCATGGCGTCAGCCACGGGGTCGTTCGAGAGTCTGGTGACCACACCCAGCGTGGCGCCTTCGCTTGCGGGGAAGATGCGGCCGGTGAATACCAGATCTTTCATCACGTCGTCGCGTACGAGGCGGCTCAGCCTGAGCGTGCCCGTCATGTCGGGAATCAACCCCCAATGCACTTCGCGCATCGACATTTTGGTGTCGGGGTGCGCAATGCGAATGTCGGCACCGAGCGCCAACTGCATGCCACCACCCAGTGCGTGGCCCTGCAAGGCGGCAATCACCGGTACCGGCACTTCTTGCCATACCCAACAAATTTGTTGTGCCAAGTGGGTGATGCGGCCGTCCTTCATGGAGCCTGCCGCGGTGGCACTGCCATCGCCCGAGTTGCCACTGCCCATGGCTTGAAAACCGCCGAAGTCGAGCCCGGCACAAAACGAGGCACCGTCACCAGAGAGCACCACCGCACGAACGCTGGTGTCGTGCTTCACACGCTCGCCGGCCTGGGCGATGGCCTGGAACATGGCGTCGTCCAACGCATTGCGTTTGTCGGGGCGAGTGAGGCGCACATGGGCGATTCCCTCGTGCATGGTCACGCTCACGCGTGCGGCGATGTCGGCTGCGGATGCCATGGTTGGCTCCCTTTCGTTATGGGTGGCGTGCACCTGTCAGACTAGGTGCCATGAAACTGAACCTCTCTGCCGACGAAGTGCTGAAGACCACCCGCAGCGTGCGCAAGCGCCTGGATTTCGACAAGCCCGTCGAGCGTTCCATCGTGGAGGAATGCCTGGAGATCGCCCTGCAGGCCCCGACGGGCAGCAACAGCCAGGGATGGCACTTCATCGTGGTGGAAGACGCCGCCAAGAAAAAGGCCCTGGCCGACATCTATATGGAGAACTTCAAGCTGTATGCCTCGATGCCCCGCCCCGAGCGCGAGGCTGGCGACGTGC
>JALRBT010000129.1 GCA_023262255.1 Ilumatobacteraceae bacterium | reverse complement strand
GCAAGGACAACCTCACGTTGGAGTTGGAACGGATGGCCAACGAGCATCAGGTCGACGATGAGTTGGCCAAGATGCGACTGGAGCTCGGCTCCGGTGGCAATCCCGCGATCGAGGGCGACGCCAAGTAGTTCCCCGGCCCCCGCCGCCGACGCCTTCGCCGTACGACGAGTGGGATCTGAAGGGAGCGCGTGAGACGCATGGCACGCACGCGATACGGAACCGATCGAGGGCTGACCGCCCGTATGGTCGGCACCCTGTTTGGGCTCGGCCTCCTTTACGTGATCCTCGCCGGAGTGCTCTACGCCCTCGGTGTAGGTGCCATCTGGGTGCTCGGCATCTCCGCCGCTCTTCTCTTTGGCCAATGGTGGTTCTCCGATTCCATGGCCATGGCCGCGATGCGCGCGCATGTAGTCACACCTGAGCAGGCTCCGCAGTTGCACGGTCTGGTCGATCGACTGTGCGTGATGGCGGACATGGAAAAGCCGAGGATTGCCATTGCTGACAACGATGCGCCCAACGCCTTCGCCACCGGTCGTACGGCGAAGCGAGGCGTGGTCGTTGTCACCACCGGTCTGCTACGTCGCCTTGATCGGGATGAACTCGAGGGCGTCCTTGCCCATGAGTTGTCGCACATTGCGCATCGCGATGTCACCGTCATGACGATCGCGTCGTTCACCGCGATCCTTGCGGGCTTCATGGTGCGTTCGGCGATGTGGGGGTCGATGATGCGTGATCGTCGCGATCAGAACACCGCGCTCATCTTCTTTGCGGTGATGATCGTCAGCGTCCTTGTCTATGTCATCTCCTTCGTCCTTATCCGTGCGTTGTCGCGCTATCGAGAACTCGGTGCCGACCGGGGCGCGGCCCACGTCACCGGTCAGCCGGCGGCTTTGGCGCGGGCCCTGCAGAAGATCTCCGGGGAAATGGGATCGATACCGACCAAGGACCTTCGTCAGATGGAGCCGGTCGCGTCCTTTGCCTTCATGCCAGCGTTCTCCAAGGGCCGCGCGGGTGGATTCGGACTGGAATCCATCATGTCGACACATCCACCGCTGCAGAAGCGCCTCGATCAACTGGCAAAGATCGCTGCCGAGATGGGGCAGCGGTAGCCGATGGGATTCCTCGACGGACTGCTCGGTCGCCGCAGGCCGGCCAAGCCCAACCTCGATGCGCTCTTCTCCGTGCCCAATGCGGCGATCACGTTGCAGGTCGCGAGTGATCTGCTGCCCACCGGCAAGGGCGCGGTGGCCTTTCGTCCGGTCGAGGGTCGCGCCTTCGCCGACATCGAGGCCGACATTCGCGCACTGCTGGACGCGGACGGCGGCCCGCCCGTCGAGGTGGTGAGCGATGGCTTTGGCTACACCTGGATCGTCGTCTCGACCGATCCGCCGGATGTGGGCGCCGTGGTGACCGACGTCCACGCCGTCAACGCGACATTGGCCGATCACGGCTTCGGTCCTCAACTGCTCTGCAGCCTCATTCCGTTCCGCGGCCCGGATGGTCACACGGTGGCACTGGTCTACCTCTTCAAGCGCGGCACCTTCTATCCCTTCGCGCCGCGCGAGGGGGAGCAGCGCGATTCGATCACGGAACTCCAGATACGCGATCTGCTTCAGGGGGAACTCCCCTGGGATGCCGACACCTCGCGCTGGTTCGCCCTGTGGGGGGCACCCGGCTTGGACGAGGGCTCATGACACCGCGGAGATCCGCGGTGATGTGTGCGATCATCGCCGGCCGCGTCGGTCGGGGACAGGCCGTTGCTCACTTGCGTGACTGAGAAGGTGCAAGCCCGTCAGAGGCCCACCCGTGCGCAACTGCCACAATATGAGGATGGCCTTCACTGAGCCCTCGCCCACTCCGTTGGCTCTGTTGCTGCTCGGTCACGGCGCCGACCCGGACACCGAACGCGGCGTGGAGTGCCCCGGTGACCTCCCCCCGGCGAGCGATCCCGCGCTTGTCGAGCGGGCTCGCGCCGCCAAGGAAGCACTAAGCGATCGGCTCTAC
>JALRBT010000128.1 GCA_023262255.1 Ilumatobacteraceae bacterium | reverse complement strand
GTTGCAACGCGCTGCCGTTGGACTCGAACTCGTAGCTCAATTGCTCACCGTCGCCCACCAAACGGTGTCGGCTGCGCGACAGGCCCTGACGGTCGATTTGGTAGCGGTGCAACAAGCGTGGCTGCACCACACGATCACCGCGATCCACCTGCAGCACCAAGCGATGAACGTCGGGAACCAACTCCTCCTCCACCTCGTGTAGATGGGCCGCGATGATTCCACCCAGCAACAGCCCACCCAAACCCGGGGCCGGGTCCACCGGAAGCACCAAGTTGCCGAGCGACAGACGGCGGGTCGGTGACTGGGTGCGCGAGTGGAAGATCTCCACTTCCGCGAGCAACTGTGACGATGAGTCGGTCACCCGGTCAACGCTACTGAGATGCGTCGCTCAGCGGTCGAACTCGTCGAGTAAATCCTCGACTGCGTCGGCGTCATCCACTCGCACGAGCAGGAGATTGTCCTCCCAGCGGTGTCCGATGCCACGATCAACGAGGACGGCGGCGAATTCCACCCGGTCGGCGGTGGTCCACTCTTCCAATTCGAATTCCTCGAGTTCTCCCGTCAACGATGACGGAGCGTCCTCGGCATCCTCCACCTCGTCCAAGATGGCATCAACCGACGCCTCGGCGGCGGCGGGCACCAACAATTCCGTTCCGTCCCAGTCGTGACGAATATCGGCCTCTGCGAGCAGTTCCACCAACTCCACGCGCTCCTCCAACGACCAATCCGCAAGGTCGTATCGCACCGTCGGGGATTCGGGATTCCGCGGGTCCCACTCGTCCATGCGACGAAGGTTAGTGGCTGGCAGATGGGGTAATTTGGGGTCGGTGCCACTCACCCACAAACCTGACCGCAACTTGGCGATGGAACTCGTTCGGGTGACCGAGTCGGCGGCACTTGCGGCGTCCAAATGGGTTGGTCGCGGCGACAAGCATGCCGCCGACGGTGCCGCCGTCGACGCCATGCGCAATCTCCTGGAAACCGTCAACATGGACGGAATCGTCGTCATTGGTGAGGGCGAAAAGGACGAGGCGCCGATGCTGTTCAATGGCGAACACGTCGGCAACGGCAACCAACCCGTCACCGACGTTGCAGTCGACCCGATCGACGGAACCACGCTCACGTCGCTGGGACGCGGCAATGCCCTGAGTGTCATCGCCGTTGCCGAGCGTGGTTCGATGTTGAACCCGGGGCCGTTCGTCTACATGAACAAGATTGCGGTGGGCCCCGAGGCGCGCGGTGCGATCGACATCACCAAATCGGTGCGTGACAACCTGAACTCCATCGCCCGGGCAAAACGCAAGACGCTCAACGAGCTCACCATCATCGTCCTGGATCGGCCGCGCCACGATGACCTCGTTGGGGAGATTCGTGCGGCGGGCTGTCGCATCAAGATGATCGCCGACGGCGACATCTTCGGCGCCATCGCGGCCGCTTGGCCACAAACCGGTGTCGATGCGCTCATGGGAATCGGCGGAACACCCGAGGGCGTGACGTCCGCGGCCGCCATCAAGGCGCTGGGTGGCGAAATTCAGGGGTTGCTCTGGGCGCGTGGCGAGGAGGATCGGATCCTGGCGAAAGCCTCAGGAATCGACATGAATCGGGTGCTCACCACCGACGACCTGGTTCGTTGCGACGATGCATTCTTTGCCGCCACCGGCGTGACCGACGGCGACCTCCTTCGCGGTGTGCGGTACGACGCGTACGGTGCGAGTTCGCAGAGTTTGGTCATGCGTGTTCGCAGCGGCACCATACGCACCATCGACACGCGCCATCGCGCCGACCGGATCGGGCAGTACTCCTCCGACGAGTTCCGCTAGACGCAAAGAGCTGCCACGAAGATTCCCCTCGAGCGCTTCACGACCGACAGCGTACACATCTAGGGTGTGGTGATGGCCAAGATTTCACGTCGCTCGCTCCTCGGAATGGTCTCCACGGGATTCGTCGCCTTCTTGTTCGCACCAACGTCGGTTGACGCGCTGCGCGAACCTGTCGTTCGTGTTGGCGGGTCGTGCCGAAAAGTTGGCCGACGAAAGACCAGTGG
>JALRBT010000127.1 GCA_023262255.1 Ilumatobacteraceae bacterium | reverse complement strand
GACTGCGCGCGTAACCAGCGGACGGTCGCACGGCACGCTGCAGCCGGGCCACCGTCTCGATGTTGTGGTTGAACACATCGGGTCGCGCCTCGAAGAGGCGCGCGAGTGACGCCTCGTCTCCTTTGGCGTCGGACACCAGCGTCTCGACTCGCGTATCGGGTCGGCGAGCACGAATCGCTCGTACGCATTCGGCCACATGGGCGAAGCCACCATCGTCGAGGTCGTCACGCGCAACCATCGTGAGAACGGCGTGCGACAAACCCATACGGTCGACTGCTTCAGCGATACGGGTCGGCTCGTCGGCCTCGGGAGGCATCGGCTTACGAGTGTCGACCAGACAAAAACCGCAGGCTCTCGTGCATCGCTCGCCGAGCACCATGAAAGTAGCCGTCCCGTCCTTCCAGCACTCCGACAAGTTGGGGCAACCGGCCTCTTCGCACACCGTCACCAAGCCGAGTTCGCGCAGTGTGGATTTCACGCCGAGCACTTCGTTCCCGAGACGAACCTTGGGACGCAACCATTCGGGCTTGCGCTCGGCGACATCGAGTCCATCGGTGACACCAGCATCGTTCAGTCGTCCGAGCAAGCGAACCTTTTCGCCTGGCCCTTCACCACGCGAGAAACGCGAGAGGTCTTCAGGGCGATGTATCCAGGCCACATCTTGGCGCTCGACCTCAGCTGCCGTCCACCGTTCAGCGGCCAGACGAGCTACCAGATCGACCACCGTTGACATGTCGACCGACACGCCTTCTTCGGCAAGTGAGGTGACCGGGCGGTCGCCGATCCCGCAAGGCACGATGTGTTCGCGCATGTAGGTGAGATCGGTCGAGACGTTGAGCGCCAACCCATGCATCGTGCGGCCGTTGGCCAGGCGCACACCGATGGCCGCAATCTTTCGTTCGCGCTCGGTGCCGGGATCGAGCCACACACCGGCGAAACCGGGAAGTCGGCCAGCACCCGTCACACCGAGTTCAGCCAGTACATCGATGATCAGACCTTCGATGTTGCACACGTGATCGGAGGCCCCGATGCGATTGTCGATCGACAAGATGGGATAACCCACCAGCTGACCTGGGCCGTGATACGTGATGTCTCCACCGCGCTTCACCTTCACGAAGTCGGCTCCGACATCGGCCGGATCACACTTCAGATTGGTGGCCAGATCGGCTCGAGGCCCGTACGTGAACACGTGCGGATGTTCGAGCAGTAACAGGTGCTGCTCAGTTCCGTTCTCGAACAAGCCGTGCTGGAGTGCCAACGCCTCGCGGTACGCGACTCTTCCGAGCCACCGAACCCGGAGTGGTCGTTGCGCAGCCATGATCAGAGTTCGGCCGACCAATCCCTTGTCTCGAGGATCTCCTTCACGCGCACGAGGAAACCCGCCGCGTATGCGCCGTCATAGGCGCGGTGATCCCAAGTGAGTGCAAGATTGCCCACCGGATGAATCGCAATGCTTTCGTCGCCGCTGCCGTGCGACACCACCACCGGCTTGCGCACGATTGCATCGGTGGAGAGGATGCCCACCTGCGGCTGATTGATGATCGCCATGGTCAGAACCGACCCGGCCGAACCGTTGTTGGTGACCGTGAAGGTGCCGCCAGAAATCTCGTCGGGACCAAGTTTGCGACTGCGGGCACGTGATGCCAGATCGTTGATCTCGCGGGCGATGGCGCGCAGGCGCTTGCCTTCGGCACTGCGCACGACCGGAACGAGCAGACCCTGGTAATCGAGGTCGACCGCCACGCCCAGATCGACGTAGCGATGCACGACGAGATCGTCCCCGCTGATACTCGCGTTCATGTGTGGGAAGTCGGCGAAGGCATCGATGACGGCCCGGCAGATGAACGGCAAATAGGTGAGGCTGAATCCCTCTTGTTCCTTGAATTCGGACTTCGACTTCGAACGGGCGGTGTCGACATTGGCGTAGTCGACCTCGACCACGCTGAACGCATGAGGGCTCACATTTTTCGACATGACCATGTGAGCACCGGTCGCCTTGCGAATCTTCGACAGCGACACCACCTCGTCACGCTCGCCGACGCGCACGACCGGTGCGGCGGCACGC
>JALRBT010000126.1 GCA_023262255.1 Ilumatobacteraceae bacterium | reverse complement strand
GCTTCCTCCAAACCGAGGCGAGCGGTTTCCACCGGGTCGCCTGGTGCGCTGAAGACCGGCACGCCAACTTGCTGGCCGAGCACTCGCAACTGCTCCACTGCCGCCGGGCGCTGCAGGTCGGCGCCGACCAACATCGGTTGTCTACCTTGCTTCTTGAACCACGACGCCAATTTGGCCGCACTGGTGGTCTTTCCGGAACCCTGCAAACCTGCCATGAGCACCACCGTGGGTGGCTGGCTGGCGTAGGTGATCTTGACGGTTTCGCCACCCAGTAGCGCTATCAGTTCGGCCTGCACCGTCTTGACCACCTGCTGTGCGGGGTCGAGCACCTTGGACATCGCCTCGCCGACGGACTTCTCACGGATGCGGGCCAACACGTTGCGCACCACCGTGACGTTGACGTCGGCTTCCAGGAGTGCCGTACGGATTTCCGCGAGAATCTCGTCGACATCGGCTTCGCTCAGACGGCCACGATTGCGAAGCTTGCCGACCACCGCACCGAGGCGGTCGCTCAGCGAGTCAAACATGAGAACGAAAATCTACCGCTGCACGTCGGTGCACCCGCCGTGCCAATCGCGCATGGCCGTACCGGTCGCGCGGCGAATCGAATTTATTCGTCGAAGAGGGCGTCGACGAATTCGTGCGGCTCGAACGGTGCGAGGTCGGCGACGGTTTCGCCGAGACCAACCAATTTCACGGGGATGCCGAGTTCGGTTTCGATCGCGAACACGATGCCCCCCTTCGCCGAACCGTCCAACTTGGTGAGCACCACTCCCGTTACCTGCGTGGCGTCGGCGAATTGCCTCGCCTGCACCAAACCGTTCTGACCCGTGGTTGCATCGATCACCAGCAACACCTCGGTGACGACTCCGGCGGCCTTCTCGGCCACTCGCCGCACCTTGCGGAGTTCGTCCATCAAGTTGGTGTTGGACTGCAATCGACCGGCCGTGTCGGCGAGAACCAGGTCCATCCCGCGGGCTGCCGCACTCTGTACGCCGTCGAACACCACCGACGATGGGTCGGCTCCCTCCGCACCGCGCACGATCGATGCGCCGGTACGTGTTGCCCAGGTTTCCAGTTGCTCACCGGCTGCGGCGCGGAACGTGTCGCCCGCCGCCATCAGCACGCTGCGCCCGAGCCCCATCTGTTGTGCAGCAATCTTGGCGAGGCTGGTGGTTTTTCCGGCACCGTTGACGCCGACCATCATCCAGATGTTCGGTGTGCCACGAGCAGGATCGAAGGTCAACGAGCGATCCGCGCCGTCGAGGCGTGACGCCATGTCGCTGCGCAGTGCGGCGACGAGCGCGACGGGGTCGGTAATCTCGCGCTGCTTCACGCGTGCTCGTAGACCATCGAGCAGTGCCGTGGTTACCTTCACCCCGAGATCGGCGCGCAACATCGCCTCTTCGAGGTCGTCCCACGTTGCCTGGTCGATGGCGCTGCGGCGAAGTACGCCGGTAGTGGCGTTGGCAAACACGCCTCGCGCCCGTGAGAGGCGATCGCGAAAGGTCGGCGGAGCGGCAACGGGAATCGGTGGCGTCTCGACGGCAGCCTGTGCCGGCGGCACCGTTGGCGCAGGCGCGACGGGCGGCGGAGGTGTGGCTGGCGCAGTTACCGGTGCTGGTGCAGTGGTTGGCGCAGGCACGACCGCTGGTGCCGAGCGGCGTGAGCGTCGCGCAACGACGACCCCACCACCAACGACAACGACCGTCGCCGCAATGGCGACGTACAGCCAGAGATCGTTCACGCCGACTTGGCGGCGACGCGCTCCACCACCACGCGCGACGAACCGCCGGGCTGCATGGTGACACCGAGCAGGCTGTCGCCTGCTTCCATCGTTCGCTTCTGGTGGCTAACGATGAGCAACTGCGCTTCCTGACGGAACTCCTGAATGAGTCCGAGGAAGCGGTGCAGGTTCACGTCGTCGAGGGCCGCCTCGACTTCGTCCATCACGTAGAACGGAGAAGGCCGACTACGGAACACTGCGAATAGATATGCAAGTGCGGTTAACGAACGCTCACCGCCCGAGAGCAACGAGAGTTTCTTGACATTCTTTCCAGGCGGTCTT
>JALRBT010000125.1 GCA_023262255.1 Ilumatobacteraceae bacterium | reverse complement strand
TTGCCCGCGCCGGTCACCGGACGGCCACGACGGCCGTTGTCGAACAACGCATCGGCGGCTTCTTGCAGCATGCGGCGCTCGTTGTTGAGAATGATTTCCGGCGTTGCCAACTCCAACAAACGCTGCAGGCGGTTGTTGCGGTTGATGAGCCGGCGATAGAGGTCGTTCAGGTCGCTCGTGGCGAAACGACCACCGTCGAGCTGCACCATCGGGCGCAGGTCGGGCGGAATCACCGGAATGGCGTCGAGAATCATCGCCTTCGGGTTGTTCACCAACTTGCCGTTGTCGTCGCGCTTGTTGAACGATGCGACGATCTTCAGTCGCTTGATGGCCTTGGTCTTGCGCTGTGCCGACAGCGGCTTGCCCTTGTAGCCGTTGGCGATGGCGTCGCGGAGTTCGATTTCATCCTGGTGGAAGTCCAACGTGTCGATGAGCGCCTTGATTGCCTCCGCACCGGTACCACCGTTGAAGTAGTCCGAGTAACGATCGACGAGTTCGCGCCAGAGGTTCTCATCGTCGATGATCATTCGCGGGTACAGATCCCCGAGTGTGGTCCATGCGCGATCGAGCAAGTCGATCTCGTCGTTGCTGGTCTTCACCAACGACTCGAGATCCTTCTCGATTTGCTTCTGACGATTCTTGATTTCGGTGTCCTTGGCGCCATCGGCCGCAAGCTGTGCGAGTTCGGCTTCGGCATCCTTTTGGCGCTGCTTCACGAACGCATCGCGACGCTTGGCGATTTCCGCCTTGTCCTCGAGGTATTCCTTCTCCAACTCGGGCAACATCTCGTGCAACTCATCGGTCTTCACCGAGCTCACGAGCCAGGCGGAAAGGTAGATGACCTTCTCCAACTGCTTGGCCTTCATCTCGTCGCGCGGCTCCAGACCGCTGAGCAGATAGGCCAACCACGAACGCGTTCCCTTCAGGTACCAAATGTGCACGACCGGCGCCGCCAACTCGATGTGGCCCATGCGCTCGCGCCGGACCTTCGACCGGGTGACCTCGACCCCGCAGCGCTCGCAGACGATGCCCTTGAACCGGACGCGCTTGTACTTGCCGCAGTAGCACTCCCAGTCCTTGGTCGGACCGAAGATCTTCTCGCAGAACAGGCCGTCCTTCTCCGGCTTGAGCGTGCGGTAGTTGATGGTCTCGGGCTTCTTCACCTCGCCGAACGACCACGAGCGAATGTCGTCGGCCGTGGCCAAACCAATGCGCATCTGACGGAAGTCGTTGACTTCCGTCGCCGGAACTACTGCTGGTGCTGCGGTGTCGGTCATTGTCGTCGTGATCCTTCTCGTTAGAACGTGTTCTGGCGCAGACGATCGTCGGCGTCAGAACCGCGCTCGGGGCGGGTGAGGTTGATACCAAGTTCTTTTTGGGTCTTGTAGATGTCATCGTCGAGGTCGGCAAGTTCCACCGGTCGACCGTCTTCGCGCAACACCTCGACGTCGAGACACAACGCCTTCATTTCCTTCATGAGCACCTTGAAGCTCTCCGGCACGCCGGGTTCCGGCAGGTTGGATCCCTTCACGATGGCTTCGTACACGTGCACGCGACCGAACACGTCGTCGCTCTTGAGCGTGAGGATTTCCTGCAAGCAGTAGGCCGCACCGTAGGCCTCGAGCGCCCACACTTCCATCTCACCGAAGCGCTGACCACCGAACTGCGCCTTACCACCGAGCGGCTGCTGGGTGATCATCGAGTACGGACCGGTCGAACGGGCGTGGATCTTGTCGTCCACCAAGTGGTGCAACTTCAGCATGTACATGTATCCGACGGTGACGGGGCTGTCGTAGTACTCCCCCGTTCGACCGTTGCGCAGACGCACCTTGCCGTCGGTGCCAACCAGACGTTGTCCATCGACACTCTCGGGGTTCACCGAACCGAGCACCGCCTGGATGGTGGGGTGTTCATAGGTCGGCGACGTTTCGTCCCAGCGTGCACCGTCGAAGACCGGTGTGGCCACGTACACCGACGGCTTGGTCACGGTGCGAGTCTTGGTTTCCGTGCCACGTTGTGGAGCATCGCCCACGGCCTTGCCGGTGGCGGGATTGACCCAGCCCCAACGCGCGCCGT
>JALRBT010000124.1 GCA_023262255.1 Ilumatobacteraceae bacterium | reverse complement strand
GGCCTGCGGGCACCTTGCAGCGACACGTCTATCCAGTCCCCGATCCGCGCAACCCCTTCCTCGGCGTTCACCTCACGGTGACGGTGCAGGGCCGCACCAAGGTCGGACCGACCGCGATCCCGTCGCTGTGGCGCGAGGACTATGGCGGCCTGCGTGGATTTGACGTAAGGGAAAGTGCACAGATTGCTGGTCTGTATCCGCGCTTCGCGCGCAGTCCGCATCACGACGTACCGGGATTGGTGCGCACCGAACTCCCGAAGTATTCACGGCGCTACCTGGTCAATCAGGCGGCAGCGCTGGTGCCGAGCGTGCGAGCCAAGGACTTCCGCGAGCGTGGCCGACCCGGGGTGCGCGCGCAGTTGCTGCATGTACCGACCGGCAAGCTCGAGATGGACTTCGTCGTGCGCGACGGTGAGCGCTCGACCCACGTGCTGAACGCCGTCTCGCCTGCCTGGACGTCGAGCCTGGCGATGGCGCAGTGGATCGTCACGCACCACGTTTCCTAGCCAGCCGCCGCTGGAGTGATTAGGGTCGTGGGATGGGACTGCGACGACTTCTCACCGTTTCTGCGGCATCCGCCCTTGCCATCGCAACGCTGCCCATGAGTGCAGCGCAGAGCACCGAGAGTGCGCCTGCCCTGGACTGGGTCCCATGTCAGGACAGCTATCTGGAGGCGTTCACCTGCGCCATCCTGGAGCGCCCTCTCGACCGGGCTCGTCCCAACGGCGCGAAGATCCAGATCGCCATGGTCAAGCTGCCCGCAAGCGGTACGCCCGAGCAACGCGTCGGCACGCTGTTCATGAATCCCGGTGGGCCTGGAGGGTCAGGAGTCGAGGCTGCCCCCTATGCTTCCGCCGGCCTTCCCAACGACGTGCGTGAGTCTTTTGACTTTGTGACGTGGGACCCGCGGGGCATCGGAAGTTCCACGCCAGCCATCAAGGACTGCACCGCTGCCATGCCTCAACGCCCGTCAACGGGACCCGTGGACTGGCAGCAGGTCCTCCGCGGTCGAGTTCGCTACCTCGGCTCTGTGAATCGTCGCTGCTACGCCCAGAACGCTTCACTCATCAATCACGTGGGGACCGTCGACGGCGCATACGACCTCGACGCGATGCGTGCAGCCGTTGGTGATGAAAGGCTGACGTACTGGGGTATCTCATACGGCACGATGCTCGGCTCGACATATGCACAACTCTTTCCCGAGAACGTACGAGCACTCGTGCTCGACGGCAACATGGACCCGCAAATTGGCCTGCTTCGGCTGTCCTGGGGAGCTTCGGCCACGGACAACTCCATCGGTTACTACTTCGAAGTATTTCCCGAACTCGAGCCGAAGTTCATCGCCGTTCGGGAGTACTTGAACGAGCGCGCGATCACCATCCCCGGCGGCACCCCCTACACGCGATGGGACCTCTTGGACACCGTCGCGGGACACGTTGCCGCCGTCGACGGATGGCCGACAGCTCGTGACGCCATCGAGTCGAGCTACGACGCCATCTTCGCGACGGGCGAGACTCAGGCGGCCGCTCTCGCCGCTCTCCAAGGGGCCCGTTTCAGGTCCCCCTCAACGGACAGCAACGCCGGCGTATTCTCGGCCATCCTGTGCCAGGACTTCGCCGGGCGACCCGGTCGAGCACAGCAGAGGTCCACCATGGACACTGCGGTCTTGGAAGGTCCACTTTACGGCGGTGTCCTCGCAGCGGACTTCCTTGCGGCCTGCTCGGGCTACGGCCGGATCAAGGCATCCCCCGTGCCTCGGCCGACGGCCTACGGGCCAAATGTCCCCGGACTCGTCGTCAACTCAACGCGGGACGCCGAGACTCCCTATCAGTGGGCGGTCAACATGGCCCGTACATACCCGAGCATGCGGATGGTGACGTCGCCGAGTGGACTACATGGCACCTTCGGGCTCGCGCAAGACGCGTGCATCAATGACACGGTCAGCGACTTCCTCCTCAGTGGCGTGGTTCCCGCGTTGGATGTCGTCTGTCCCTTCACCCCACCGAGGGACTAGCGCGACGCGGCGACCAACGCCTGCAACAACTGGAGTTGACGGGGATCATCCCTGGCCGTGTCCTCC
>JALRBT010000123.1 GCA_023262255.1 Ilumatobacteraceae bacterium | reverse complement strand
ATGCGCATCTATCAGACAGCGCGAGCGGCGCCGACGCCCGCACTCAATGCCATGGCAACAATCATCCTGGTGGTCTCGACCGTGGTCATCATTCTGGGATGGCTGCTCTATCGCCGACTTAACCGCGGTGAGCGCGGGACGGATATCGGCGCAATCGCTAGCCAGATCTAGATCTCGAAATCCGATTTCAAACAAGGAGAGACCATGCCATCGCTACCGGCTCGGGCCCGTGTCGTCATCGTCGGCGGCGGCGTGATTGGTTGTTCGATCGCCTACCACCTCACCAAGCTCGGGATCAGTGACGTTCTCCTCATCGAGAAGGATGCGCTGACGGCCGGAACAACCTGGCACGCGGCGGGCCTGATTACCAGCGCTGGTTTCCACGACGAGACATCACTATGGATGTGTCGCTACTCCCGCGATCTCTATGAGCGGCTCGAGCAAGAGACTGGTCATTCGACGGGTTTTCGGCCCGTCGGTCACCTCTCTGTGGCCACGACCCCCGAGCGCATGGAGACGTTGATCCGCGAACGCGACTTCCAGGTCGGCTTCGGCGTTCCGAATCAGATCGTGACGCCGGAGGAGATCGCCGAACTGTTCCCGCTGGCGAAGGTAGACGATCTCGTGGGGGGGTCTTACGTGCCGGATGAAGGGCGTGCTGATCCCGTCGGAGTGGCAACCTCCATGGCGAAGGGCGCCAAGATGGGCGGAGCCACCATCGTGGAGGGGGTGCGCGTCACCGGGTTCTTGCACGAGGGGGATCGCATAACCGGGGTCACTACCGACGCCGGCGATGTTGCGGCAGAGACCGTGGTCCTCACCGCGGGCCTGTGGACTCGACAGTTGGCCGCCAAGGTCGGCGTCGATGTGCCGCTTCAGGCCGCCGAGCACTACTACCTGCTGACCGAACCCATGGCCGGGGTCCATCGTGACTTGCCGATCATCGAGGATCTCGACTGCTACGGCTACTTCCGCGAAGAGGGCGACGGCATGCTGGTGGGACTCTTCGAGCCCGAGGCGGCTGGCTGGCACCCCGAGGGAGCACCGGAGGAATTTGCCTTCGGCACGATCCCGCCGGACTGGGAGCGCATGACACCTTTCCTCGAACGTGCCATGGAACGCATTCCCACCTTGGCCGATGTGGGTGTGCGCACCTTCTTCTGCGGCCCGGAGAGCTTCACGGCCGACGCCGCACCCATGCTCGGTCCGGCGCCTGAGGTCGATGGCCTGTGGATTGCGGCGGGGCTCAACTCCGTGGGCATCCTGCTGGGTGGGGGCGTCGGCAGCATCATGGCGCGGTGGATGACCGATGGCGTGTGCCCGGTTGACATCGCGGGCTACACCGTCGAACGAGGTCTGCCGTTTCAGAACTCCCAGAGATTCCGATCCGAGCGCATCGTTGAGCAACTCGGCGTCCTCTTCGGTGATGGTGGGTACCCGACCTTTCACAATCACACGGCACGTGGCATCCGCCGCTCGCCACTCCACGATGTGTGGGCGGCTCGCGGTGCGCACTTCGCGGACTCGGCCGGCTGGGAGTTCGTCGAGTGGTTCTACCCCGAGGGCGAGTCGGAGAAGGAGATTCCCTGGACCTGGTCTCGCGGCTTTTGGACTCCATGGGTTGCCGAGGAGCACCGCACGGTGCGGGAGGCCGTCGGTGCGATGGACATGACGTTGATGTCCAAGTTCCTCGTGCAAGGCCCAGACGCTGCGGCGATCCTTGATCGACTGAGCGCGAACGCTGTCGCTGGTCCGGTGGGCCACGTGACCTACACCCAGTGGTGCAATGAGCGAGGTGGTATCGAGGCTGATCTCACGGTGACGCGAATGGCTGAGGACCGATTCATGGTGATCGTGTCTGATGTTACGCATCGCCGAGTCGAACGCATGCTGCGCGATGAGGTGCGCGAGGGCGAGTTCGCCACGGTTACGGACATGACGGCGGCGTACTGTCTGCTGACCATCCAAGGACCGAACTCGCGCGAATTGTTGCAGCGTGTGAGTCCCCATGATCTGTCCGAGGAGGCCTTCCCCTACCTCACCGCGCGCGAGATCGAGGTCGGCTACTCGAGGGTCACCGCCTTGCGCGTCACTTACGTCGGCGAACT
>JALRBT010000122.1 GCA_023262255.1 Ilumatobacteraceae bacterium | reverse complement strand
GGGGCGGTGGGGTGCTGCACGCCTCGCCGTGCGCACGGGTGCACCGGTGATTCCGATGGGCTTGTGGGGCACGGAGAAGGTATGGCCACGCAACTCGCAGGTGCCGATGTTGTGGAACGTGGCGAATCCGCCCAAGGTGTCGGTAACGGTGGGGCCTGAGGTGGCGCTGCGCCGCGACGCCGCTGATGCACTCACCGAAGCCGCCGACGCGCTCGCCGACGACAACACCAAGCGAATGATGTCGGCCATCGTCAATTTGTTGCCGCCCGAGGCGCGCGAGCATCGTGAACCGACGGAGGCCGAACTTCGTGCGACGCTGCCGTCGAACTACACGGGCGATCCGAACGCCGAATTCT
Source organism: Ilumatobacteraceae bacterium (assembly GCA_023262255.1). Lineage (GTDB taxonomy): Bacteria > Actinomycetota > Acidimicrobiia > Acidimicrobiales > Ilumatobacteraceae > F1-60-MAGs027. The sequence goes on along the minus strand of JALRBT010000122.1, from coordinate 1,779 downwards.
CCCGCCGCCCCGGCTCCGACTGACGCCCCGCTAGCAATCTTCCTAGCCACGGCCGCTCACGCCTCGCCACCCCCGTAACCGGAGACCCGACAGTGGTGTCAGTAGGGTGCAACCCGATTCATTGCGCAAATTTTTGCGATGACTTCTAGCGAGATTACCCGTCGACGGAGAGGTGGCTAGCAGCGTGAAAATTGCGGTGGTGGGAGCTACGGGGAGCTGTGGTCGGCAGGTTGCTGCTCAGCTCCTCGATCGTGGTGTTTTGGGTGAGAATCTCAGGCTTCACCTGGTGGGTCATGAGAGCGGTGTGCACCGCGATGAGCTCTGGGGGCTCCGAGCTGACCTTAATGACGCATTTTTTGACCACGCTGTGTCGATTGAGATTGGATTCGACGTCGCAGAGACCGAAGCCGACTTGGTGGTCATGATGGCTGGGGCAACCCTTACGAAGGAAACGAAGAATCGTGCCGCACTTGCGGATATCAACAGGCGAATTTTTGCGGAAGTCGCTGAAGGGGTTTCGCGGCTCTCGCAGTCGGTAATTGTTGTGGTTCAATCAAACCCGGTCGAACTTGCTGTAAATGCGTTCGCTGAAGTACTCCCGCGCCAACAAATTATTGGCGCTGGCGCGTGGTCGGATTCTCTCCGTTTTCGACGAGAGCTTGCGCGCGACCTCGGTGTTCGGCGAAGCATGGTTAGTGCTGAAGTCTGGGGCCAGCACGGGGACCATGAGGTCCCGATCTGGAGCAAGGTGCGTGTACGGGGGGTCGCTGAGCAACGCCTCGCCGATGTGATTGGGGCGGCGCGAGAGGGCCGAGCCCTATCTGAACTGGCGGGAGAAATCGGCGACGTTCGGGAAGTGGTCCTGGCGAAGGTAAATGACGGCAAGATTGAGGAAGCATTCGACTTCATTCAGCAAAAACCTGCCGACATTCGCGCAGCAGTGAAACCATTTTTCACACACTTCACCGCCGGTAGAACGACCGAGTTGGCCACTGCTCATGCCGTGGTTGATCTCGTCGAGGTAATCGCGCATGGGAATCACGTGGTGTGTCCTGCCCAGATAATCCTTGAGGGCGAGATGGGTGGTTTGACGGGCCCAATTGCCGTGCCAACCGTTATCGGCCAGAGCGGCTGGACTACTGTCGTCGAAACTCAAATTGCGCCTGACGAGGCCGAGGCTCTCTTTGCTGCCCAAAGTGCCATTAGTAGATCACTGAGGTAGTCGATCATCGAAGTCTCGGCAATTCGCTACAAAGAGCGTGCTTTAGTCAGCCAATGTGCTGGTGATCGCCAACCTTCTGGCGCACGATGTTAAGTGCACTGCCGGCCTTAAACCATTCCACGTGTTCGGGGCTGAACGTGTGCGTGGTCTCGAAGGCAACGGTCGAACCATCGGCCTTGTGTAGAACACAAGAAACCGGTTTGTCGGGCACGGGCGGCAAGCCGAGCACGCTGATGCGGTCGCCTTCGCCGATCATGTCGTACACGGCACCATCGGCGAACGTCAACGGCACCAAACCTTGTTTCTTGAGGTTGGTTTCGTGAATGCGGGCAAACGAGCGCGCGAAGATCACCACGCCACCGCGGTAGCGCGGTTCCATGGCTGCATGTTCGCGCGATGATCCTTCGCCGTAGTTCTGGTCGCCAATTGCACACCAGCGAATGCCGGCCGCGCTGTATCGCTTGGCAACCTCGGGGTATGAGCGTCGCTGGCCGTCGGTGATGTCCAATCCCACTCCCACGGCATCGTCGAATGCATTCACCACGCCGATGAACAAG
>JALRBT010000121.1 GCA_023262255.1 Ilumatobacteraceae bacterium | reverse complement strand
GTCCACCCGACGCCTACTCCCGTGAGGACGATGGCGCCACGTTCATCGACGGCAACGGCACGAGATGGGTGCACGAGGTCGACTTCTCGGTGAATCCACCGAGCGGGTGGGACAGCTACTGGACTGACGGCCAAGGCAACTACTACCGATACGCCTTCGACATACCCGGCTACCAGGAGGAGTGCGATCCGTGTCCACCGGGATCGCGCACGTACGAGTACGACGGTGAGGGACGGCCCTACACCCCCGACGACTCCAGCCTGAGAGACGAGGTCGAGCCCGTCGATCTCAGCGAGGAGTATCCCGGCGAGTTCGACCCCGACCCACTCGACGACGGCGAGGTGACCCAGTGGGGTCCGACCGACGACTACTGCCTGCCGCCATGTCCTCCGCTCGATCCCGTGACCGGCGACACCTACGGCGACCGATGGGTGCACCAAGACGGCGCTTGGGTGGATGTCACCAACCCGGGTACCCCGCCGATCGGCGACAGCCGGCAGTTGCCGGGTTACACCGATGACTGCCTGCCCTGCCCTCCTGACCCGGGCAACGGGGATGGCGATGTCGCCACCCGAACTCGAGTGGTCGACGGCGAGGTCCAGTACTGGGACTTCCTCGAGGGCGCCTGGCGATCCCAAGACGGCCGCCTCTCGCGAGAACTCCCTGAGTTGCAGGAGTTGCGCGACCAGGGCTCCAGCATTTTCGTCGGGGCACTCCTGCCCGTGCTCGAGTACCTCAACACACCGGAGACCCCGGTGGACCCGTGCGCTCCGTGCCCGTTCCACGAATACATGTCGACCCTTCCGTCCTCGATCGTCGACCCGAACGGCGACCGGTGGCGCTACGACCCAGTCCAAGAAGTCTGGATCTCGGGGTCGACCACCTCGACCACGACTCCCGAGTCCTTGCAGAGGTTCCTGCAGGACTTCATCGACGCGTACAACCCGTCCGAGGACTGCCCCTATTACCCCGAGTGCCCCCCGCACAGTGCCCAGAACTTCTCGCAGTTCGTGGTCGATGCCGACGGCGTTCTCTATGTGTTCACCGCGACGCAGGGAGCCTCCTACTGGCTAGCGAGTGACGGAAGCGCTCGCGCCAGCATCAACGACTTCCCCGGTTGCAACCCTTGTCCAGTCGAGAACGGCGGCGAGATCTACTTGTATACCGATTGGAACAACATGAGGTGGGCGCGCGGCGTCGACGCGTGGTACCCCATGGACGGCAGCGACCCTGTGCGGGAGGTGTGGCAGCTGCCGGGATTCGCTCAGCATTGCGGCCTTCTCGAATGCCCGCCGGATGACCCGCCACCCGGCACCGTCTACTTCACTCCTGACGGAATCGGCTGGATGTACATCGGAACGCCTGAGAACCCGGCGTTGTGGACCACCGACGGATACGACTACATCCGCACGACCTACGATCCGCTTCCCGGCTGCGGGGACGAAACCGACGCTGCGCAAGCTGTCGTTGAGGCCGTTATCACCTGCAGCTTCTACGACAGGATCGACGCCTACATCATGCACGTGGCGATGATCGGGCGAGTGTCGCAGGTCATCACTGTCAGCGATGACATCCCTTCCGCTCCCGGAAGTCCGTATGTTTACGGCCGCTCTGGAAATACCTGGACGCGCATCTACGGAATCGGCGTGCGGCCGAGCGGCACGGTTCGCGTGACGATTTCCACCCAGGTTGGCGACGTCATCTATGACCACGATGTCGGCGACTGCTTGGCGGAGCTCCCCGCTGGACGAGGGGGCGCCCTCGGCCTCAGCATCAACTGGTCCTGCGGCCTAGACCCCGCCTACAACAGCAATCGAATCATGTTGCAACTCACGTTCGAGAGCAGGGGGACGTCCTTCACCGCCGTTCGGTCCGTGACCACCGTGGACGACGGATACGAGTGGGAGAAGCACGGCGGCGGCCGAGAGTTCCGGAGGTACTACGACAACCGCGAACAGGTCACGGCGAGCGACCAGTACGTGCTGGTCGACGTTGCCGACCAGCTCCCAACCGAGTTCCTGATCGAGACAGGCGGTATTAATTGCGACGGCATCGTGCCGACCGGCTGGCAGAGCATCAACATCGACGCACGCTGCATTCGGTACCAAGGGGGCTACTCGTTCCTGGTGCAGGTCGCGGGTGACAC
>JALRBT010000120.1 GCA_023262255.1 Ilumatobacteraceae bacterium | reverse complement strand
CGCCACCGCGGGGTCCGTCGGCCGGTCGAACACCTCCTCGGGAGTGCCCGCCTGCCGCACGCGTCCGTCGACGAGGAGGACGATCCGGTCTCCCAGTGCTAGGGCCTCCGTGCGGTCGTGCGTGACCACCACGGTGGGGATGCGCTGCTCGACGAGCACCTGACGCAGCTCTGACCGCAGCACGGTGCGGGTGCCGGCATCGAGTGCCGACAGCGGCTCATCGAGGAGGAGCAGGTCCGGCCGTGGTGCCAGCGCCCGGGCCAGGGCGACCCGCTGGGCCTCGCCTCCCGACAGCTGGCGCACCGGCCGGTCGTGCAGGTGAGCGGCGATTAGTCTTGCAACGGGCATGTTTGTCGTAACCGCTATCGCCGGAGCACCACGTTGACGGAAATACCCGACTATCTCCTCAAACGATCGAAGGATCGTCGTGCGGTGCTCTCGGGTGGAACACCTTCCGCCGAACCGACGGCGTCGAAGGAAGTCGCAAAGACCGCAACATCGTCGGCGGCACCTGCGATGGCCGCCGAAGTGGCACCACCGCCACCGCCGAAACCCGATCCCGCGTATGTTGTCGCCGCCAAGACTCGAAAGAAGATTCCCTTCTGGGCAATGGCCACCCTCAGCCTGCTTCCGGTCTGGGCGTTCTTCTATCTGCTGGCGGTGAGCCCGCAGGAGCGCGAGGCAACCGGTCCGATGGCCATCGGCGAGGCCGTGTACGGAGCCTGCGCAAGTTGTCACGGTGCTGCAGGACAGGGTGGTGCCGGACGCGTCCTCCACGAAGGCGAAGTATTGAAGACGTTCCCGCACATCGAGGACATGCTCAATTACGTGTACACCGGCAGTCAACCGTTCGTTTCGGCAGGACTCGCGGTGTACGGAGACCCCACACGCGAAGGCGGAGCACATGCTCCGCTCTCCTACAACGGCAACGCAATGCCGTCGCAGGGCGAGACGTGGGGCGGCGGACTTACCAATTACGAGATTCTTGGCGTCGTGTGCCACGAGCGCTACGCGATTGGCGGCGCAGACCCCAAGAGCGAGCAGTGGGCAGCGGAATTTGCCACGTGGTGCTCGGAGGACTCGGAGATTTTTGCAGCACTGCAGTCGGGTGCGGTCAACTTCGACACCCTCGCCGAGACGTTCTCAATGCTCGAGACGCCACCTCGCGAGATCGGCACACAACCCCGAGCAAGTAAGTAGCCACCTGCCACGTCGCGGTGGCCGCTACACGTAGCCACCTGCCACATCGCTGCGTCGCAGTGCCGGCGATTCCTTTCCTTACGCTGAAGGTTCCATGGACGTAACGGACATCGGCTCGATGCCGACTCGCGACACCGACGTTCTGGTGATCGGCGGTGGACCAGCCGGAGCCGCCATGGGTTTCTGGATGTCACAGCACGGCAATTCGGTCACCGTCGTGGAACGCAAACACTTTCCGCGCGAAAAGACGTGCGGCGACGGTCTCACACCACGTGCCGTCAAACAGCTCGACGACATGGGATTGGGTGATCACCTCAAACAGTTCCATCGTTACGAGGGTCTACGTGCCACGGCGCACGGCAAGGCACTCGAATTGCAGTGGCCGACGCATCCCACATACCCGCGACATGGTTACGTGGTACGTCGCCGGGAACTCGACGCGATGGTGGCGTTCAATGCCGAGAAGTCGGGGGCAACGTTGTTGCAGGGACACGAAGCCGTCGAGCCACTGATGGAGAAAGGCTGCGTGCGCGGTGCAATCGTCAACGACCTCGACGAAAACCGTCGGGTCGCGATCCGCGCACCGTACGTGGTGGTCGCCGATGGCGCGAACAGCCGATTTGGAAGATCACTGGGTACGGCACGCACCAAGGCTTGGCCGTACGGCACTGCGATTCGGACCTATTGGAAGAGCCCACGCCACGACGAACCATGGATCGAGTCCGCACTCGATGTGCAGGATCGCAACGGCAACTCCATGCCCGGCTACGGATGGATATTTCCGGTTGGCGACGGCACCATCAACGTTGGAGTCGGTCTATTGTCCACGTTCAAGAAGTTCAAGGACGTCAACACCACGCACCTGCTCGACTCCTACGCGCACATGATCGCCGATCGTTGGGAAATCGATCCGACCTCACCGGAATGCCGCGCAACGAGTGGAAAGATTCCGATGGGTGGTTCGGTGTTTCCGAAGATGGGCCCAACTCACCTGGTGATCGGTGATGC
>JALRBT010000011.1 GCA_023262255.1 Ilumatobacteraceae bacterium | reverse complement strand
TTCCCGGAGGTGATCGAGTTCCGGGACCGCACCGTTGCCGAGTTGGATGTACAGCTCCTCGTGGGGTCGGTGCAGGCGTCGATCGACGCCGGCCGCATCCAGGACGTCACCGGACCCCGTGCCAGCCGCAACCCCCTGCAAACGGTCACCCTGCTCGACTCCATTGCTGAACACAAGTTCGACGCCGTGTTCGGCGGAGCCCGTCGGGACGAGGAACGTGCCCGTGCCAAGGAGCGGGTGTATTCGTTCCGCGACTCGTTCGGACAGTGGGACCCCAAGACACAGCGCCCCGAGTTGTGGGGCATCTACAACGGGCGCCACAAACCGGGTGAGCACTTCAGGATTTTCCCGTTGTCGAACTGGACCGAACTGGACATCTGGCGATTCGTCGAGGAGTACGACATCGCCCTCCCGAGCATCTACTTTGCGCACCGACGCCGAGTGTTCCGCCGTGACGGCATGTGGATGGCCGAGTCTCCGTTCCTCTCCCCGGATGCCGACGAACCCGTGAGCGAACAACTGGTTCGATTCCGCACGGTGGGCGACGCCACGTGCACCGCCGCCATCGAGTCGACGGCCACCACGCTCGAGCAGATCATCGCCGAAACCGCCGCCGCTCGTGTCACCGAACGCGGCGCCACCCGCGCCGACGACCGCATCAGTGAAGCGGGCATGGAAGACCGCAAGAAGCAGGGCTACTTCTAGATGATCCGCGGATTGCCGGGACACGCCTGATGGAACGCCTTCGTTTTGCCACGGTGGGGTCCGTCGACGACGGAAAGTCGACGCTCATCGGCCGACTGCTCTACGACTCCAAGAGCATCTTCGAAGATCAGTTGGAACACATCGAGAGCGTGAGCAAACGTCGCGGCACCGATTACGTGGATCTCTCCCTGCTCACCGACGGCTTGCGAGCCGAGCGCGAACAAGGAATCACCATCGACGTGGCCTACCGGTACTTCGCCACGCCCAAGCGAAGTTTCATCATCGCCGACTGCCCGGGGCACATCCAATACACACGCAACATGATCACCGGCGCCTCCAACGTGGATCTGGCGATCGTGCTGGTGGATGCGCGAACCGGGATCGTCGAACAGACCCGACGACACAGTTTGCTCGCCTCGCTCCTCGGTGTGCCCCACTTGGTGATCTGCGTGAACAAGATGGACCTCGTCGACTGGTCGCCCGAGGTGTTCCACCGCATTCGGGACGAGTTCGAGGAATTCGCCTCGCGCCTGTCGTTGCGCGACGTCACGTTCCTGCCCATCAGCGCCCTGCAGGGTGACAACGTGGTGAGCCGGTCGCCCAACCTCACGTGGTTCGAGGGGCCGACGCTCCTGCACCACTTGGAAAACGTGTACACCGCGAGCGACGACAACCGGGTGGATGCGCGATTCCCCGTTCAGTACGTGATTCGTCCGCAGCGCGCCGAGCACCACGACTACCGCGGATACGCCGGGCGTGTCGCCGGCGGCGTGTTTCGCGTGGGCGATGACGTGATGGTGTTGCCGTCGGGTCTCACCACCACCATCACGGGAATCGACTCACCAAACGGCCCGCTCGTACAAGCCGAACCCGGACACTCCGCAACGCTGCTGCTGGCCGACGACCTCTCCATTGCCCGCGGCGACATGATCTGTCGCCCCAACAACCGCCCGCGCCAGGGACAGTCGCTCGAGGCCATGTTGTGCTGGATGGACGATGCCGCACCCCTCCAGCCGGACAAGATCTACGCGATCAAACACACCACCAAGTCGGCTCGCGCAAAGGTTACCAACGTGCTGTACCGGCTGAACATCTCCACCCTGCATCGCGAAGCCGACGTCAGGTCACTTGCACTCAACGAGATCGGACGGGTGGAGATACACACCACCGCGCCGTTGTTCTACGACGACTACCACGCCAACCGCACCACCGGATCGTTCATCCTGGTGGACGAGCACACCGGTCAGACATGTGCCGCGGGCATGCTGTTGTCGCCTCGCACATGAGCACCACGTCATCACCCGGGGCCACTGGGCCTGGCAACGCAGCCGTGTGGCACGAACCTGCCGTGTCGCGCGAACAACGCTGGGCCCACCACCACGTGCACGGTGCCACGGTGTGGCTCACCGGTTTGTCGGGATCGGGAAAGTCGACCATCGCCGACGCCCTCTCGCGCGAGTTGCTGCAGCGCTCGGTGCTCGGGTACGTGCTGGATGCCGACAACCTGCGTCACGGGCTCAATGCCAATCTCGGGTTCGCCGACGCCGACCGCACCGAGAACGTGCGGCGTGTCGGCGAGGTGGCACGACTGTTCGCGGACGCCGGCGTCGTCGCAATCGTGCCGATCATCAGCCCGTTTGCCGCCGATCGCGCCCGCGTACGGGTGGCCCACGAGGGTGCGGGGCTCGACTTCGTCGAGGTGCACGTGGCCGCCTCGCTCGCCGAATGCGAACTTCGCGACACCAAGGGAATGTACGGCAAGGTTCGTCGTGGCGAGATGAGCGGCCTGAGTGGTGTGGATGCGCCGTACGAGGCGCCGAACTCACCCGATGTCGTGGTCGCCCGCGACGGTGAGAGCGTGACAGAATCGGTGCGTCGCGTGCTGGAACACCTGGGGCAACTTGGTGTGCTCGGCACGGCCGATCACTGAACGATGAACGTTTTCCCCTCCGACACGTCGCTCTTGGCCATCGGTGGTCTCACGTTGGTGGCACCGAGCCTCAAGATCATGTACACGCCGACACCGAAGGTGGCGTGCAGCACCATCAAATTGATGTTGGCCACCGCCGAGCGGTCGCACCGGACCGACCTGATCGACCAGATCACCAATCCGAGCGTGTCACGACCACAAACCATCCATGATCCGGTGATCAACGGACTACCCCGACTGGTGGACCTACCCAAGCGGGAGATCGACAACATCTTCCGATCCTCCGACTGGGTGCGTGTCGCGGCGCTTCGTGACCCGGTTGCACGGTCGTACTCGGCGTGGGAGAACCGCATCTTCCGCCGCGCACCGGGCGAAACCGCCCGCGCCATCGAACTCTCCCAGGACGTATTGATGGATGGCCGGATCGACCTCGCCGCCAGCTTTGCGTTGTTCGCCCGAATGCTCGGCGAACACACGGACGCATTCACCATCGACCAACACTTCCTGCCCCAGGCACACATCGTGCGAACCGACGTCATCAACTACGACATGCTCATTCGCGTGGACAAAAAGGGCGACATGGACCGCCTGTCGAACCTCATCAGCGAGCGATCGGGAAAGACCATCACCGCATCACGACTGAACGAGGGCATGAAGGTGGACCTCACGAAGTTGTGCGACGTGCACACCGCCAACCGACTCATGGCCACCTACTTCATGGACTACGAAGCGTTCGGATTCGAGAAGCGGGACTACGCACCAAGCGTCGAGCCCTATCTGCTGAGCAGCGCCGAGACGCAACTCGTGTATCAGTTGCGTGGCGTGATGGAACGTTTGCTCAGCGTGTCGCAAGCGTCGGCCAAACAGGCGGGCGCGCGCTACGGCTTCCGCCAGATTCGAAAGGCCGTCATGCGTCGGGCCACCGGCGGTCGTGCCTTTCGTGACTACCGCGTGTTGGACCACTGAACCCCGATGACCATGCACGCCGTCGGCCGATCCACCCTGGTTGCCCCGCGCTTGAAGGTGCTGTACACCCCCAGCACCAAGGTGGCCTGCACCACCATCAAATGGATGCTGGCGGAAGCCGAAGGGTCGCTTCGAATCGACGTCATTCCGCGTCTTTTGGCCGCCAACCTGCACCGCAGTCAAACCATCCACAACCGCCACGTGAGCGGACTGCAGAAACTGAACGAACTTCCCCCGCACCAGGTGGAGGAGATCCTCGAGTCGCCCGAGTGGATTCGTTTGGCCGCACTGCGCGACCCGGTCGCCCGTTCGTACTCGGCGTGGGAAAATCGCATCTTCATGCGCGCTCCCGGACGAACCGACGGCGGCTTCGAACTTGCGCCCGACGTGCTGCGTGACGGATGCGTTGATATGACGGCGAGTTTCGCCCGGTTCTCCGAGGCGCTCGAGCACCGGCCCCAGGCTTTCATGCGCGACCACCATTTCGTGCCGCAATCCCAGGTGGTACGAATCGATGCCGTGCGGTACGACCTTCTCGTGCGGGTGGACCAACCGGGCGGGGTCGACTCGATCGCCGCGGTGTTCCGTGAACGTTCGGGGAAGGACATCCAACCACAGCGACACAATGAAAGCATCGGAGTGCCGCTGGATCGCGCCTGTGATGCCACCACCGCCGCTCGTCTGATGTCGGTGTATCAGTCCGATTACGACGCGTTCGGCTTCGAGCGTCGCACGTTCGCAGCAAGCGTCGAGCCGTACGTGCTGAGTGCTTCAGAAACGCAACTCGTCACACTGGTGCGACAATCCGTCGAGCGTGTAACAAGTGTGTCACGGGCTGCACAGTCAAAGATGTCGGCGCGATTCGGAGTTCGCCAAATTCGCAAGGCCTTCCTGCGGCGAATTACTTTTGGACGTATGTACAACACCCCCCGCGGAATTCACTGGTGAAAAGAAGCAAGAGCAACGACGCCGCACTCCATTCCATCGCACCGCTGGTACTCGTTGCCCCTCGGATGCGGATTCTCTATACGCCGACCCCGAAAGCGGCGTGCACCACCATCAAGATGATGCTGGCCACCGCGGAAGGAACGCGGAATTCCGACGTGATCGATCGACTGGCCGTCATGCACGTGTCACGTGCGCAGACCATTCATCATCCGCAGGTGAACGGCTTGTCGACGTTGGCCGACTTCTCCGCGCGGGACAAACGCCACATGCTCACCTCTCCCGACTGGATGCGAATTACCAGCGTGCGCGACCCGATCTCCCGCGCATATTCGGCCTGGGAGAACCGAATCTTCATGCGGGCACATCGCCGTACGACGACCCTCATCGAACTGGCCCACGACGTGCGCACCGACGGACGCGTCGATCTCGCCGCATCCTTCGCGCATTTTGCCAAGGTGCTCGGCGAGAAGGCCGACGTCTTCATGACCGACCACCACTTCCTTCCCCAGACCAACCTGGCGCGCCCCGACGTGATCGACTACGACACGCTGGTGCGCGTCGACCAGCCGGGCGAAATCGACGCGCTGGCCCGGGTGCTCACCGCACGTTCCGGAAAGCCCATCGTCCCCGAACGACTCAACGAGGGTTTGGGGGTGCGCGTCGAGCGGGTGTGCGACATCCACACCGCCAACCGCCTCATGGCCACCTACGCATCGGACTACGAGGCGTTCGATTTCCCGCGTCGCGACTGGGCTCCGAGCGTGGAGCCCCTATTGCTGAGCGACATGGAAGCCCGCATGCTCGGGAACTACCGCCGCGCGTTCGAACGCGCAATCAGCGTGGCCCGCGAGGCGCAACGTCGCACGGGAGCCCGCTATGGTGTGCGTCAGATGCGTCGTACCATCGCGAAGGTGGCACGGCTCGACAATTCGGCCCCGCGCCCAAAAGAAACCTTCTAAACACCCGACTCCATCCAGGGAACGACCCAGCCCCATGATCACCCCGTTGGCACGAATCCGACTCGCTCCATGAACACTCCATTGGCACGAATCGGCATCGTCACGGTGAGTGATCGTGCCTCGGCGGGTGTGTACGAGGACAAAGGCGGTCCGGCGATTCGCGAGTTTCTCACCGCCCATCTCACGAGCGAGTGGGAGGCCGTGGCGAGGGTGATCAATGACGACATCGACACCATCGCGCGAACGCTACGTGATCTCGCCGATCTCGAACGTTGCAGTCTCATCGTGACCACTGGCGGAACGGGCCCGGCACCGCGCGACGTGACGCCCGAGGCCACCGAACGAGTCTGCGACAAGATGATGCCCGGATTCGGCGAACTCATGCGTGCGGTATCGCTGAAGGTGGTGCCGACCGCGATCCTCTCTCGTCAGACGGCCGGCATACGTGGCTCATCACTCGTCGTGAATCTGCCGGGCAAGCCATCGTCGATCGCCGACTGCCTTACCGCGGTGTTGCCTGCAATTCCCTACTGCGTCGACCTCATCGGTGGTGCGCGGTTGGAGGTTGGCGGTGGGCTCAGCGCGTTTCGCCCCAAGGGCGCCTGACAACGCGCGGCGACGAAGTTCGGCGCTGCTCAGGCGGCGCGATTACAACTTGGTGGGGTTCGGCGCGTCGCCGTATACCACTTTCGGGTCGAACACCTTCTCGGTGATCGTGAACTCGAGATCGAGTGGCCCTTCGGCGGACGGAGCTATCGGCACGCTGCGGTAGAAGCACGAGCGGTATCCCACGTGGCAGCTCGCTCCACCTTGTACGTCGACTCGTAGCCAGACGGCGTCCTGATCGTCGTCCACGAGGATTTCCTTCACCTTTTGCACGAGCCCGCTCGTGGCACCCTTGTGCCACAACTGCTTGCGACTGCGGCTGTAGTACACCGCTTCGCCGAGCTCGATGGTCTTGGCGAATGCTTCGGCATTCATGTTGGCAACCATCAACACTTCGCCGGTTGCGTGGTCGGTGGTGACCACGGGAATGAGGCCGTCGGCATCGAAGCGCGGTGCGAGTTCACGACCCTCTTCCACCTGCTCCACGCTCGTTCGCGCGGCATACCAGCGATGCGAAGTACTACTCACCATGTCAAGGCTACGAGTAGAAAATCAGCCGATTTTCACCCAGCCGCCAACAAGACCGCTCATGAATCCACCATCCACTTGCACATCGGTTGCATTCAGCCACTGCAGCACCGGGTCGGAGACGAAGAGCAGTACCCGGGCGATGTCGTCGGTGGTGGCGTCGCGACCCGTTTCGCGGGTAACCACGTCCATGATCGGCCCAACCGACTCGCGGAAGTCCTTCAGAATCGGGGTCTGCACCGGGCCCGGGCTCACCGAGTTGACACGCACTCCGTGTTCGCGCAGGTATCGGCCGTGCTGTTTGGTGAGCACCACGACGCATTCCTTGGAGAAGTCGTAGGCACGCTTTCCGTCCATGGGGTGGTCGCGTACCCAGTCGACACCGGTCGCATAATCGGGGGTGGCGAGCATGCGCTGCACCTCATCGAGGTGGGATTGCCACTGAGCCCCGGCGATTGACGCCACGTTGGTGACCGATCCCCCGTGGTTGATCTTGTGGATCAACAGTTCCGTCAACATGCGAAGCCCCAGCACGTTCACCCGCATGGTCACTTCCGGATCGGCCGTACCCGGCACACCGGCGATGTTCAACAACACGTCGATCTCGCCATCGATCTCCGCCACGGCAGCGTCGATGGATTCCGGATCTGTGAAGTCGACCCGTACGAATCGTTCGACGGAGAGGTCGACCGCGCTACGGTCGAGCGCAATCACGTGTGCGCCGGCCTCCAGGAGCAATTCGGCAACGCGGTGACCGATACCCGACGCTGCACCGGTCACCACCACGCGTTTGCCGCGAAAACCGAAGTGCGGGGTGGGAGCGGACCCGGGCATCTGCGAGGTGGACTTTTCGGTCACGCGGCCCTAGTGGGACTCGCCACGTCGGTACGGAATACCCGCCATCGCCGGCGGACGCAGACGCTGACTTGCCGTTGCGAGCACCACCAGGGTTGCAAAATACGGCAGCGACTGTGTGAGCGATTCCGGCACGTCGTCGATCGCCAGGTAGGCATATGCAGCGACGACCGCCACGAACGTCGTGACGATTCCCCGCGTCGTGTTCCTGTTCACCACCGCTGCCACCACCAGCAACACCGCTGCCAGCGCCACGAACAAGAACAAGGTCGAGATCGCGTCGTTGGCCACCAACTTCACGCCTTCGGCGTATCCAAAGAGCGAGGCGCCACCAAGCACACCAACCGGTCGCCAGTTGCCGAAGATCATCGTGGCCAAACCGATGTAACCACGTCCCGCGGTCTGTCCTTGGCGGTAGTACGACGAGGCGACGATCGCCAGGATGCCGCCCGCGTATCCGGCAAGCCCGCCGCTCACGAGCAATCCGAGGTAGCGCAAGCGAATGACGTTCACGCCGAGCGTTTCGGCGGCAACGGGCGACTCCCCGGACGACCGCAGTCGCAATCCGATGCGGGTACGCCACAGGATCCAGAACGTTGCCGGAACCGCCGCGACACCAATGACCGTGCCCCACGACAAATTGTGGGTGAGTCCGTGGAGGATTCCCGCCAGGTCGCTCAAGAAGAACCAGCCGCGTTCCTCCAGGTTGAGCAGGATGTTCGGCGATTTCCAGCCGAACACTTCGCCGCCGGACAGTACGGGGATGTCGAAGCGCGGGATGGCCGACGTTTGCGGTGGCGACTGGCTGACACCACCACCCGGCTGACCAACGAAGGCGAGGTCGCTCATGTAGCGAACGCCGAAGAACGCCAACAAGTTCAGCACCACACCGGAAATGATCTGGTCGACGTTGAACCGTACCGTGGCAACGGCATGGATGAGACCACCGAGCATGCCACCCACCACGGCGAACGCCAGCCCCACCCACGGGCCGAACTGCCAGGCGCCCCATCCGCCGAACCAGGTTCCGAAAATCATCATGCCTTCGATTCCGATGTTCAGCACGCCGCAACGCTCGGCCCACAAACCGGCCATGCCGGCCAGGAGAATCGGCACCGACAGGCGCAACGACGCACCGATGGTGTCGGACGAGGTAAGCGCATCCTCACCCGACCACAACCGCACCACCGACATCAACGCCACGGGTACGGCAAACAACACCATTAACCGTGCACGACCCGTCAGTTTCATGTGCCCACCTTGTCGGCTCGGAGTGCGGCGGCAGTTTGCTCCGCGGTGCGATGGTTCATGTAGCGCGAAGTGGCCTCGTTAACGATCACCACGGTGATAACCACCACGGCCTGGATCACCTTCACGATGGAGTTGGGGATGCCCGACAACTGCAGCACCGCCGACGTGGAGTCGAGGAATCCAAACAACATCGCCGCCACCACGATGCCCACGGGATGATTGCGCCCGAGGAGCGCCACGGCGATACCCGCAAATCCGAAGCCGGTCGGCGTCGCTTGCGGACCGTATGCGTACTCCTCGCCCACCACGCTCTGCATGGCCACCAACCCGGCGATTGCCCCCGAGAGCAACATCGCCACCACGATCATTCGGTTCGCAGCGATACCCGAGGTTTGTGCCGCCGTGGAATTGAGGCCGCTGGACCGCAACCGGAAGCCGAACTTGCTGCGGAACACGATGAGCCAGTAGCAGAACACCACGAAGAGCGCCACGAGCCACATGCCGTTGAGTCGGCCGTCGACGATGTCGGGAACCTGACCCGACGGGGCGATTTCGGTGGTGGTGACCCGCAACCCACCGTCGGAGTCGTCGCGCATGTAGTTGTCGAACAACCACTGCATCACCGACAACGAGATGAAGTTGAGCATGATGGTGGAGATCACCTCGTTGATGCCACGGGTGATCTTCAACATCGCTGCGATGCTCGCCCAGAAGGCCCCGGCGGCGGATGCCACCACCAGTGTGAGCAACACGTGCAACACGGGGGGTGCACTGATTCGTGAGGCGAACTCTGCCGCGATGAGTGCGGCAAACAGGTACTGGCCTTCAACTCCGATGTTGAACAGGTTCATCTTGAATCCGATTGCCACCGCACTGGCGCTGAGCATCAACGGGGTGCTTCGCTTCAGCATCTCCAACAACTTGTTGCCGGTGAGCCCCGTCTCCAGGATGGTGCGGTACGCGGCCAGCGGATCCTTGCCGGTGACCAGCAGCAACACGCCGCAGATTGCGAGTGCCAGCAGCACGGCCACCAACGAACTCAACAGCGTTACCACGGGGCGTGGCAACGTGTCGATGACGTTCCGTTTGCCGGTCATCGCAGGCTAATCCCATGGAGAATCATCGTGCGGCAACCTTTGCACCGGTCATGTAACTGCCGAGCAATTCGGGCGTGGCATCACGTGGCGACAATTCGGCTACCACGCTGCCTTCGAACATCACGATGACGCGATCCGACAAACCGAGCAGTTCCTCCAAATCGGCCGAGACCAGCAGTACCGCCAACCCCGCATCGCGCGCCGTGCGGATTTCTTCCCACACCGCGGCCTGGGCTCCGACGTCGATTCCGCGAGTGGGGTGCGCCGCCAGCAACACCGCCGGATTCATCGACATGGTTCGCCCGACCACCAGTTTCTGCTGGTTGCCACCCGACAGGGCAAAGGCGGGCACGTCCTCGTTCGGAGTAAGCACACCGAAACGTGAGATCACCTCCCGACAAGCGGCGCGTGCGGCCGCCACGTTGACGAACCCGTATTTGGTGAACTTCTCCTCCTGACCGAGCAGATTGTTCTCCCACAACGACGAGGTGAGCATGAGCCCTTCTCGCTGGCGGTCGAAGGGCACGTAGGCGATGCCGGCGTTCTTCCGGTCGCGCACGGAGGCATGCGATACGTCCTTCCCGTCGATTGCAACGGTGCCGTTGCTGTGTTCGCGTCCGAGCAGCGCCGAACAAAGTTCGAACTGCCCATTGCCCTCCACTCCTGCAACACCCAGGATCTCCCCGGAATGAATGGCGAACGACACATCGTGCACGAGGTCGCGCCGCCCGGGTCGCGAAACGCTGAGGTTCTTCACCTCGAGACGCACCCGATCCGACACTTCGGAGGTTCGTGGCTCGGGTTGTGGAAGGTCGGATCCCACCATCATTTCGGCCAGCTGACGTCGTGTCACCTCGGCCGGCGTCACCGTACCCACGGTGGTGCCCTGACGGATCACCGTGATGCGGTTGCTTACCGCAAGTACCTCGTCCAACTTGTGGCTGATGAAGAGCACGGTGGTGCCGGCATCCACGAGACGACGAAGGTTCTCGAACAGTTCGTCCACCTCCTGTGGCACCAACACGGCGGTGGGCTCGTCGAGGATGAGGGTTTTTGCTCCGCGATACAACACCTTGAGGATCTCCACGCGCTGACGCTGGCCGACACCAAGTTCGGCAACCGGGCTGTTTACATCGATCTCCACACCAAGGGACCGAGCCAGTTCAGTGATCTGTCGAGCGGCCTCTCGCGAATCGATGACACCACCCGTGGCTGGTTCTGCACCGAGGATGATGTTTTCCAGCACCGTCAAGTTGTCGGCCAGCATGAAGTGCTGGTGCACCATGCCGATGCCGGAATCGATGGCATCGCTCGGCGAACCGAATTCCACTTCCGTACCGTTGACGGCAATGGTTCCCGAATCGGGTTGATGCAGCCCGTAGAGCGTCTTCATGAGGGTGGACTTACCCGCCCCGTTCTCCCCGACGATTGCGTGGATGGTGCCGCGCTCCACCGTCATGGAGATGTCACGATTGGCGACGACGCCGGGGAATCCTTTGCTGATGTTATGTAGTTCGACCGCGGGCGCCGTGCCATTCGCAGAAGCGGAACCGTTTGCAGCCGAATCAGGCATCGACAAATACTGCCACACCCAACCACGTTGGGGCACCGTCACACCGCCGCGACACAACGCCACACAGCCGCACCGCACCGTGATGCCGCGCCGTCACAAAGAAAGGGACCCGGGCTTTCGCCCGGGTCCCTTCTCCCGTTACGCGACAGGTGTCGCGCAATCAGTTGCGTTGTTGCTTAGGGCTGTGTCGGTACGACGATCTCGCCGCTGATGACCTTGGCCTTCAAGTCTTCGAGTTGATCCACGACATCGTCGAGGTATCCACCCGTCGTTGCGTAGCCAACACCATCGGTGCTGAGGTCGAACACCTTGAAGCCACCGCTGAGGTCGCCATCCTTGACGGCCTGGGCAGTGAGGTACACCGCATTGTCGACGCGCTTCAGCATCGAGGTGAGGCGGTGCTTCTTCTGCTCATCGGTGTCGACGAAGTACTCGTCAGAGTCCACGCCGATCGCCCACTTGCCTTCACCAGCTTCGACTGCTGCTTCGATCGTGCCACGGCCCGAGCCACCGGCTGCGGTGTAGACGATGTCTGCGCCATCCTTGTACCAGGCAAGGGCGATTTCCTTCGCCTTGTCCGGTGAACCCCACGCGGCGTTGTCGCCGGCAGCACCGAGGTACTGCGACTTCACGACGATGTCAGGGTTGATGGCCTTTGCACCGGCGATGTAACCGGCCTCGAACTTCTTGATGAGGTCGATCTCCTGACCACCGATGAAGCCGATGGTGCCGGTTGCGCTCTTCAACGCAGCGGCTGCGCCGACGAGGAACGAACCCTCGTGCTCGGCGAAGGTGAGCGTCTTCACGTTCGGCAGGTCGAGGTAACCGTCGACCCATCCGTACACCGTGTCGGGGTTGGCGGCGGCGATCTCTTCAATCACGCCACCGAATGCGAAACCAACCACGATGACCGGGTTGTTACCGGCGCCCGAGAGAGCCTCGAGGTTCGGCTTGCGGTCGTCGTCGGTGGTGGCTTCGAGTTCTTGCACCGTGTAGCAGAGTTCGGTTGCGGCCTGGTCGGCACCGCGTGCTGCGGAGTCGTTGAAGGTTCCGTCACCACGTCCGCCCGTGTCGAACGCCAAACCGAGCTTCAAGTCGGTGCCTTCGCAAGGATCGGTCGCTTCTTCGGTTGCTGCTTCGGTGTCTTCGGTAACCTCGTCTACTGCTTCGTCGTCGCTGCCACAGGCGCTGGCAATCAGCGCGAAGGCGGCGAGGGCGAGCGCAGCGGACTTCAGTCCTTTGTGCTTTCTCATTGGTTGGTTGTCTCCTCCTCATGCAGCGGTTGCCGCACGTGTTTGTTGATGGGCAAAAGCATAGTTCAGCGCCATCAACCTGGCTGGTACGGCTCAACCTCGCTGGCACGACCACGCTGGCACGGCCGCACCGGCTGGTAACGTCGTGCGCAACACCGAGAAAAAGGGGCAACATCATGGGCGCATGTGGCTGCGGCTATTCAACCGATGAACAAAAGCAATGCAATGGAACCCACCGGATAGTGCAGGCAGTCAAGGCGGACATTGCCCAGGCGCTTGCCGATCAGGGTCACCCCGAGGCGGCCGAACTGGTCAAGCAGTACAAGAAACAGAGTTGACCGAACCCGCCACGGGCGGCTCGCCACATCGAGTGGGCCAGGTAGGGATCGAACCTACGACCAAGGGATTATGAGTCCCCTGCTCTGACCACTGAGCTACTGGCCCCGGTGGAAGTGGTGGCTCCGGGGGTGGGGCTCGAACCCACGGCCGACGGATTAACAGTCCGTTGCTCTGCCAACTGAGCTACCCCGGAAAGGGTCACTTGAGGCTACTCGTCTTCGACGAACGAACGCAGCCCGCTGTTGTTGTGCGGGTGTCGCATCCGGGCCAGCGTCTTTTGCTCGATCTGGCGCACCCGTTCGCGCGTGATGTCTTCTTTCTCCGCAACTTCCTCCAGGGTGTGTTGCTTCCCGATGAATTCACCCAACCCGAAGCGCATCGACATGATTCGTCGCTCCCGTTCGGGAAGCCCGTCCAATGACTTTTCGATCTGACTCACCAGTTCGCGCTGCACGGTTTCGTTCAACGGGTCGGTGGCGTCGGGACTGGCCAACGTTTCTCCGACGGTGAGGTCGTCCACGTCGACACCGACCGGGGCGTCGAGGCTGGCGGTCGACAACGTGAGTTGCTGGATCTCGAACAACTTCTCCACCGTGATGTCGCAACGCGCAGCAACTTCCTCGGGTGTGGGATCTCGCTTGAGTTCCGCGGTGAGTTCGCGCTCCGACCGCTGAACGCGATTGACGATTTCCATCATGTGTCCGGGTATTCGAATGTTGCGTCCCTGGTCGGCCATGGCGCGAGTCATCGACTGTCGAATCCACCACGTTGCGTACGTGGAGAATTTGAATCCTTTTTCGTAGTCGTACTTGTCGACTGCATGCATGAGGCCGATGTTGCCCTCTTGAATGAGGTCGGACAAGTGCAGTTCCTTGCGGTCGTAGCGACGCGCAATCGACACCACGAGGCGCAGGTTCGCTCGAACCATGCGGTCCTTTGCCTTCTCCCCCGCCTTCACGACGTCGCGCAGGGTCTTGCGGTCGCTTGCCGACAGTTTGATTCGGCCCAACGCCTTGGCATCTTCCAATCGCTGCTGGGCCTGCTGACCATCCTTCACCGCTTTGCCGAGGATCTTCTCCTCCGCGGAGGTCAGCAGCGGAACTTGACCGATTTCGTTCAGATACTGACGCACCGTGTCGGGCGAGTCACCGCCGGAAATCCTTGGTCGTCTCACGTTGTGGTCACGCCTCGTTCGCGGAGGTTACGTCGTACAGCCATGCCAACAAATCCGCTATCACCGAGTCTGCCACATCTCGCGCCGTCAACTGTTCCACCATCCGTTTGATCTCGCGGTCGCGGGTGATGACCGCGCTCGAGGTATCCGTCACACGACGCGCCAGTTCGCGACGCACGGCTGCACGCAACAGGTTGATGCCCTCCTTGCGCGGATCGGCATCCACCGGCACGTCGAACACCTCCACCCGAGACAACAACTCGAGTGCCTCTGGGTCGAGATCGGCTTCGGCCTGTTTGTGGTTGCCGTGATGCGCGAGCAGTGCCCGAAACACCCTGCGGTGCGTGTCGTCGGAAAAGACCTCCTCGGCCACGATGCCTGTCACGTCGTCGCAGCGCGCGATCATCAGCGCCAGGATGACGAATTCGGCGTTCTCCTTGTTTCCCGATGGCGCCATCGCCTGGGCCTCGTTGCGCGAACGGGTAGCCCCGAACTTCCGGTCGACCTTCTGCACTACATCATCGATCTGCTTCTTGTCGTTGCCCCACAATTGTTCGGCAACCTGGGTGGCGTAGTCGCGCCGGACGATCACGTTGGGATGTTCGTTGATGATGGCGATCGCCCGCTCCGCCACACGGGCCTTGTCCTCGGGTGTGTTGATTCGGGCGCCATCCAGTATCCGACGCACCCGGAACGCCATGAACGGCTCGGCGTTCTCCACCGAATTCAGCAGACCTTGCGGGTCGCTGTCGGCAAGATCGCCTGGGTCCTTTCCGCCCTTCAATCTGGCGACGTTGACACGAATGTCGATCTTGCGTTCCCATTCGTAGAAGCGTTCGGCGGCTCCCTGGCCGGCCGCATCCGCATCGAATGCCAGCACCACGTTGTTGGCGAAGCGTTTCATGAGTCGCACGTGATCCTCGGTCAACGCGGTGCCGCACGTCGCAACGGCGCGGGTGAAGCCCACCCGATGGAAACCAATCACGTCGGTGTAGCCCTCGCAGACGACGATCTGGTCCGCCTTCACCACGTCGGCCTTGGCCCAGTTCAACCCGTAGAGCGTCTTGGACTTGGTGTAGATCTTCGACTCGGATGAGTTCTTGTACTTTGCGGGATCCTTGCTGCCCGGAAGGATTCGCCCGCCGAACGCCACTGCTTCACCCGAATCCTTGAAGATGGGGAACATCACGCGTGCGCGAAACGAATCCTGCAGCCGTCCACGACTGTTGGTGAATGCAAGCCCGCAGTCGCGCAACATCTCCGCGTCGGCGCCGAGTTCCACGGAAAGAGCGTCCCATGCGTCGGGCGCCCATCCCAATTTGAACTGCCTCGCGATGTCGCCGCTCAGCCCGCGGGTGCGCAGATATTCACGTGCATCCTTGGCGTCGGGCGCACTCAGCAATCGCTGGTGGTACCACTCCACCGCCTGTTCCATGAGTTCGAAGAGCCGTTTGTTTCGCTGTCGATCTTTCGACGGTCCGCCGGCGGTGTAGGTGATGGTGATCCCCGACTTTGCCGCCAGGTGCTCGATGGCGCCGACGAAGTCGAGGCGTTCCACCTCCTGCACGAACTTGAACACGTCTCCCGATGCGCCGCAACCGAAACACTTGTAACGACCGGTTTCGTCGCGCACATTGAACGACGGCGTTTTCTCGCCGTGAAACGGACACAACCCGAGAAAGTTGCGGCCCGCGCGCTTGAGCGCCACGTAGTTGCCGATGACCGCCGAGATGGGTTGCGCGGTGCGCACCCTCTCGATGTCGTCGTCAGAGATTGCCACGCGCGAGAGACTAGTTGCGGGGCTCGACCGTCAGTTGCGCGACACGCGCGTCAGCTGCGGGGCTTCACGTAACCCCTGCGCTTGTTCGCCACCACCGAAGCAACCACGCCGGTGATGAGGAACACGACGATGATCGCCAACGACACTGCCACCGGGATGTGTACTTCGCGCCACGCCAAGGTCATCTTCACCCCCACGTAGATGAGCAGCGCCGAGATGGTGTGTGGCATGTAGACGAATCGCTCCCGCATGTCGGACAGTAAGAAGTACAAGGCTCGCAGACCAAGGATTGCCCACGCATTGGAGGCAAACACGATGAACTGCTCGCGGCTCACGGCCAACACGGCCGGCACGGAATCGACCGCAAAGATCACGTCGGTGACCTCCACCACCACCAGCACCGCCAGGAGTGGTGTGGCGAAACGCTTCCCGTTCACACGGGTGAACATCCGTTGCCCGTCGTAGTGATCCACCGACGGCACGAAGCGGCGGAACAACTTCATGGTGGCGGTGTCGTTCGGGTTGGTGTCGACGTCCTTTCCGCTGACGATCTTCCATCCCGTATAGATGAGGAACAGCCCGAACACCAGGAGCAGCACCTTGAAGCGGTTGATGACCGCGGTACCGACGAAGATGAAGACGAATCGGAACATCAGCGCCCCGAAGATTCCCCAAAAGAGCGTCCGGTGCTGGTACTGCCGGGGTACGGCAAAGTGGGCAAAGATGATCGCCCATACGAAGACGTTGTCGACCGAGAGACTCTTTTCGATCAGATACGCGCTGAGGTACTCCACCGACGCGGCCCCCGCCTGACCCTGGCCGGCGAACATCGCTGCAATGACGGCGGTGAACCCGAGACCAAGTCCGACCCACACGGCACTTTCGATGGCCGCTTCACGCAACCCCGCCACGTGGGCCTTGCGATGAACCACCAGCAAGTCGACCAAGAGCGCAGTGGCGATCACCCCAACGAGGAGCGGCCAGCCCCACACCGGAACGCTGACGTCGGCGAACTTCTCCGAACCGGATGCGGCGATGAGCCGTGCGTAGGCGGTCACTTCGTGTCGTTCTTTCCCCCACCAATGATGGTGTGGGCCGCCGCCAATCTAGCTATCGGCACCCGGTAGGGCGAGCAACTCACGTAGTCGAGCCCCGTGCGATAGAAGAAGGCGATTGATTCGGGATCGCCACCGTGTTCGCCACACACACCGATCTTGAGCTTGCCCTTTGCCTTGCGACCGCGCTTCACCGCCAGCGACACCAGTTCACCCACACCGTCCTGGTCGATGCTCTCGAACGGGTTGCCTCGCAAGAGCCCCAACTGCAGGTACCGCGGCATCGTACGACTTTCTACGTCATCGCGACTGAAGCCAAGCGTCATCTGGGTGAGATCGTTAGTACCGAAACTGAAGAAGTCGGAGTGTGCCGCCAGGTCCTCGGCACGCAGGGCTGCGCGCGGCGTTTCGATCATCGTTCCAACCGTCACCCGAGCGCGCTTGGCGCGCTTTCCCGACGGCGTGTTGCGCGGCAGATCGCCGAATTCGCTCAACACGTCCTCCACCCAGCCGCGAGCCAACGACAGTTCGTCGTCGGACACGGTGAGCGGAATCACCACCTCCACGATCGGCTCGAATCCTTCGCTGGCAACCTGTTCTGCCGCCTGCATCAGCGCCCGCACCTGCATGGCGTACAGACCCGGCTTCATCACCCCCAACCTCACACCGCGGGTTCCCAACATGGGGTTGACCTCCGACCACGCGCGTGCCGCGGTCAACATGTCGGCCTCCTGCGCATCGAGACCACCGCGAGCCTGCTTCATTTCGAGTTCGTGGACGTGCGGGAGAAATTCGTGGAGCGGCGGATCGAGCAGGCGGACCGTAACGGGAAGTCCGCTCATGGCGCGCAGGATGCCCACGAAGTCCTCCTTCTGCGCTTCGCGGAGTTCCTCGAGTGCCGCTGCCTCGCGCTCGGGTGTGTCGGCAAGGATCATCCGGCGGACCACGGGCAGCCGCTCGGGGGTGAGGAACATGTGCTCGGTGCGACACAACCCGATGCCTTCGGCACCGAGCGTTCGACCCAACTCCGCATCGGTCGCGGTATCGGCATTGGTGCGAACGCCCAACTTGCCCTTGCGAATTTCATCCGCCCATTTCAGGATGGTGTGAAACTCCGGCGTCGGCGTGGCCGGCACCAACTCGAGCGCACCGATCATGACGGAACCGGTCGTGCCATCGATGGATATCGTCTCGCCTTCACGAACCACCGTGTCGCCCACGGTGAACCGTTTGCCGTCGATCTTCAATGATTCGGCGCCGACGACCGCGGGGGTTCCCCAGCCACGCGCCACCACGGCGGCATGGCTCACCAGTCCGCCGCGCGACGTCACGATGCCGGACGCGGCCATCATGCCGTGCACGTCCTCTGGACTGGTTTCGTGTCGAACCAGGATGACGCGTTCGCCACGTTTGGCGGCATCGGCTGCCGAGTCCGCGGTGAAATACACCGCGCCAACGGCGGCGCCCGGCGACGCGCCGAGCCCCATGACGAGCGGCGGAATGACGCGTGCGAATTGCGGGTGCAAGACCGAGTCGAGATGTTCGGCGGTCACGCGCGTGATGGCCTCCTTCCTGGAGATGCTCCATCTGCGCTTGCCGCTGCCGGTGGACTCGGTCATCTCCACCGCCATGCGCAGCGCCGCGGCTCCCGTGCGCTTCCCGATTCGCGTCTGCAACATCCACAACGTGCCGTTTTCGATCGTGAACTCGGTATCGCACATGTCCTTGTAGTGGTGCTCGAGTCGCGCAAAGATGCCGAGCAATTCCGTATACACGTCGGGAAACCTGCGCTCGAGCGCATCGAGGCTCTCGGTGTTGCGGATACCTGCCACCACGTCTTCACCCTGGGCATTGGTGAGGAAGTCGCCGTACGCAACGTTCTCCCCCGTTGCCGGATTGCGCGTGAAGCCGACACCCGTACCGGATTGGTCGTTTCGGTTGCCGAACACCATCGCCTGCACGTTCACCGCGGTACCCAGATCGTGGCTGATTCGCTCGCGCGTGCGATAGGCGATGGCTCGCGCACCGTTCCAGGAACGAAAGACCGCCTCGATCGCCCCGCGCAACTGCTTGGCGGGAATCTGCGGAAAGTCCTTGCCCGTTTCCTGCTTGATGATGAGCTTGTAGTGCGTACAAAGTTCGCCGAGCACGCTGGCCGGGAGGTCGGCGTCGGTTCTTGCGTTCCGCTCGGCTTTTCGCTGCTCCAGTGGGTGCTCGAAACGTTGCGCATCGACACCGAGCACGATTCGGCCGTACATCGCGATAAAGCGGCGATAACTGTCGTAGGCGAAGCGTTCGTCGTTCGTCGCCCGCGCGAGCGCCACCACGCTCGCATCGTTGAGCCCGAGATTGAGCACCGTGTCCATCATTCCCGGCATGGAGAACTTGGCACCCGAGCGAACCGACACGAGCAGTGGGTCGACGGCATCACCGAGCTTTCTCCCCATTTTGGCTTCGAGCGTGACGATGTGTGCGCTGATTTCCCGGTCGAGGGAGGCCGGCCAACCACTTCGCATGTAATGCCTGCACGCATCGGTGGTGACCGTGAACCCGTAGGGCACCGGAAGTTTGAGCACCGTCATCATTTCGGCAAGATTGGCACCCTTGCCACCGAGCAGGTCCTTCATGCTTCGTGGCGCTTTGCGGTGTTTGTGATCGAAATCGAACACGAACGCCATGCATTGGCGAGTCTACGTTGCCGGTTTACGTGGCGGCGATCGGATGTACCGCGTCCACCAGGGGTAGATGTGCTCGCGACACCAACACCAACGCGTAGTCGCCCGCAACCGACGTGCACGTGCCGATGTCGATGGATCCGATTCGGTACGAACGTCCTGCAACGGCGTTGTTGGTGGGTGCAACGTCGCCCGTGCGGCCATCCGACTCGGGCATTACCGCGGGCAATCGCCGAAGTGTGCGCGGTGCGGTACTACCGCGACTGTCCATGCGTTCGACGAGTTCCTGGCCCGGATAACAACCCTTGGTGAACGACACCGCCACGTCGACGAGCCCCGTTTCCGCCGGGAGCGACGCGTCGGTAATGTCCACCCCGAAGATCGGCCACGCGCACCGAACTCGCTCGGCCTGGTAGTCGGCCTGCGTGCCGATGCGAATCTCGGTGACTCCACTCGTCTCGTCACCAAAGAGGTCGACCGCCCCGTCACCGGAACGCCATGCCGTAACGGCACCGGGTACGACACGCGCATCGCCAAGTCCCCGAACCGCAATGATGCGTTGGGTGTGGAGCACAAAGTCGCACTGCACGCGAATTTTGAACTTGCTCAATCGGGCCAGCGCGGCGTTGCCACACCCCGGGTCGACGTCGAGCACGAATCGGTCGTCGGACACGCAATGCACTCGAAAGAAGGCGTTCAGTTTTCCGCCCGGATCGAGGATGAACGCGTGCGTCACACCGCCCACGGCGAGCGCTGCGATGTCGTTGCTCAGTTGCGAATGCAGGAACGTTCGCGCATCCTTGCCCGAGACGACGATGACATCGCGCTCGAGTTCGACGCGGAACGGCACGGTGGTCATCGGCGCCAACGCTCGTTCGACATCATGGGCGTAGCGCAGGTTTGGCGGTCAAGCGTTGGGCGGTCATGCGACGTGCCATGGGGAGCGCCGCCACCAACGCAGCGGCCTTGTTCTGGCACTCGAGATGTTCGTCGTCCGGATCACTGTCGGCAACGATGCCGGCACCGGCCTGGAACCATGCGGTGTTGCCCTTGGCAAACATCGTGCGGATGGCGATAGCTGCATCAAGGTTGCCGTTGAAGTCCACGTACCCGACGATGCCCGCATACGGTCCGCGTCGAACCGGTTCGAGTGCGTCGATAATCTCCATCGCACGCACCTTGGGAGCACCGCTCACGGTGCCCGCCGGCAGGGTGGCGCGCAGTACGTCGATGGGCCCGAGGCCGTCTCGCAACTCCCCCGACACCTGCGAGGTGAGGTGCATCACGTGGCTGTAGCGCTCCAGGGTCATGAGTTCGTCCACTTTGACGGTGCCGAACTTGGCAACTCGACCCACGTCGTTTCGAGCGAGATCCACCAGCATCACGTGTTCGGCTTGCTCCTTGGGATTTTCGCGCAACTCGCCGGCAAGTTTGCGGTCGTGCTCGTCGTCGCGCCCACGCTTTCGTGTTCCGGCGATCGGGCGACTCACCACCTTGCCGTCTCGCACTTGCACCAGCGGCTCGGGGGAACTCCCGGCGATGGTCAATGCATCGTGCTTCACGAAGTACATGTAGGGGCTCGGGTTCACCTGTCGCAGCACACGGTAGAAATCGAACGGGTCGGCATCGAGCCGGGTTTCGAATCGTTGCGAGAGCACCACCTGGAAGATGTCCCCGGCAAGGATGTGTTCCTTGGCCACGCGAACCGCATCTTGATACTTGCCGTCGGGCATCGATGATGTGGTTTCGAGTGGAGATGCTTCGGCGATGGGCGGCTCCACTGCATCGCTGGTGACGGCACGAGACAGGTCGTCCACCATTCGGTGCACGGCCGACACGGCTGCGTCGTAGGCCGCGTCGATTCCTGCGGCGTCGAGCCCCAACGTTGGAACGCTCTCGATGAGGAAGGCTCGCTGTCGCCAGTGATCGAATGCCGCGAGGGAGCCGATCATGCTCATGATTGCATCCGGGAGATCGCGGTCGTCGTGCGGCGCGTCGGGAAGGTGTTCGATTTCGCGAACGATGTCGTAACCGACGTGCCCGATCATTCCTCCCTGCAACGGCGGAAGTTCCGGCATCACCGGTGCGCGGTGCGCGGCCAGCATCGCCTCCAGCGCCGCAAGGTATCCCTTGTCGCGCGGTACCGAGGCCGGAATCGCGCCGCTCGTGTGCAGCGTTCCGTCGATCATCGCGATCTCCGCACGTGGACGACACCCGACGAAACTGAACCGCGCCCAACGTTCGCCGTGCTCCACCGACTCCAACAGGAATCCGGGACCGTCACCGACCAGCGCCAAGAATGCACCCACCGGCGTATGACGATCGGCGAGCACCTCGGTCCACACGGGCACCACCCCGTAGGCGCCGGCCAATGCGCGGAAGTCGTCGCGACTCGGTGAAATCCGCACGCCGAGCCCTACAAATACAGTCCGGTGCTGGCCTCGATGCGCGAGGCGGCAACCGCGTGGAGGTCGCGCTCGCGAAGCATGATGTAGTCGATCCCGCCGACTTCCACTTCGTACCGATCGTCGGGGCTGAACAACACTCGGTCGCCAACTTCGGCAGCTCGAACGCTTTGTCCCAACGCCACCACCTCTGCCCACACGAGACGTTTGGCCACCTGGGCGGTTGCGGGAATGAGGATGCCCCCGCCCGAGCGTCGCTCACCGTCGCTGCTGGGGATCTTCACCAATAGCCGATCGTTCAGCATCTTGATCGGCAGTTTTGCGTCACCCGACATTTGGGTCAGGCTACCGACGCGAAGCACTGCGACTTGGGCTAGCGACGCAACTCGTCGAGGCTCCGACTATCGACGTACGACGATGCCGCGAGCAGCCATCGCGTCTTTTGCCTGCGCCACCGTGAACTCGCCGAAATGGAAGATCGAGGCCGCCAGCACGGCATCGGCACCCCCGTCCAACACGCCCAGCGCCAGGTGCTCGAGACTGCCGACCCCACCACTGGCGATGACCGGCACGCCCACCACATCCACGATGGCGCGGGTGAGCCCCGTGTCGAACCCTTCACGAGTGCCGTCGCGATCCATCGAAGTGAGCAGGATCTCCCCCGCGCCGAGTGCAACGGCACGTTCGGCCCACGCTCGTGCATCCATACCCGTGGCCGTGCGTCCACCGTGAACGAACACTTCATAACCGTTGCCAACTCGCTTGGCGTCGATCGCGCACACCACGCATTGGTTCCCGAAGTCTTCCGCAATGTCGCTGATGAGTTCGGGTCGCTGTACGGCCGCGGTATTCACACTCACCTTGTCGGCTCCCGCGCGTAGCAGGGCGCGAGCCGAATCCGTGTCGCGAATACCTCCACCCACGGTGAGTGGAATGAACAGTTGCTCGGCGGCGCGCGATACCACCTCCACCATGGTGACCCGCTGGTCGCTCGATGCCGTGATGTCGAGGAAGACCACCTCGTCGGCACCTTCTTTGTCGTAACGCGTGGCGAGTTCCACTGGATCACCCGCGTCACGCAGTCCGACGAAGTTGACGCCCTTCACCACGCGGCCATCGGTCACGTCCAAGCATGGGATCACCCGCGCCACGCGGGTCATCTGCGCGAGCCCTCGCGTAATGCGATCATGCCTGCAACACCCGAATTGCTGCACCCACTTCGAAGCGATCCTCGTAGATGGCCTTGCCCACGATCACCCCTGCAAGCCCTCGCACCTCGCGCAACATCCGCAAATCGTCGAGTTGTGCCACGCCACCACTGGCGATCACCGGCGTCGACGTGAGTGCGCAGACTTCGCGCAGCCCGTCGACATCCGGGCCGGCCAACATGCCGTCACGAGAGATGTCGGTGATCACGAACGCCGCCGCTTTCGGATACTGCGTGACTGCCGCCGACACCGTGAGCGACGAGCCACTCGACCACCCGTCGGTTGCAACCTCACCGTTACGGTGATCCAAACCCACGGCCACGTCGATGACGCGTGCCACGACGTCGACAAGCTGGGGTTCACGAACCGCGGCGGATCCCATGACCACACGTGACACGCCGGCATCTGCCAATTGCTGTGCATCATCGACACTGCGCACACCACCCCCAACTTGAATGCGAACCTCGCCTCCAATCTCCTTGGCGATGTGTCGTACCACGTCACGATTGTTGCCGTCACCCTTGGCCGCGTCCAGATCGACCACGTGCAACCAGGTGGCTCCGTTCGCAACGAACCTGCGCGCAACTTCGAGTGCGTCGTCGTCGTAGCGGCGCTCGCGCGCGAAGTCGCCCTGCTCGAGTCGCACGACCCGACCACCGCGCACATCGATGGCTGGATACAGGTCCACGGTGTGGCTACGCCGCAACGAGTCGTGCCGCATCGACGAAGTTGCGCAACAACCCCAACCCATCGTCGGCCGACTTCTCGGGATGGAACTGCACCGCAAACACGTTGCCCACGCGAATGGCCGCAGTTACCTGGCAGCCGTAGTCGACGGTGGCGACGATGCTCGACTGGTCGCTTGGCACGCCGTGCAATGAGTGCACGAAATACATCCATGGCTCGGGCGGTAGCGATGCAAACATCGCATCTCCCCCGCCTCGCACACGTAACCGGTTCCACTGCATCTGCGGACGCTTCACCGACGACGGCAGGTAACGCACCACGCCGGACACCACGTCGAGACCCGTCACCCCCGGGCTCTCCTCGCTCTCGGTGAACAGCATCTGCATTCCCACGCAGATTCCCAAAAACGGTAGACCACCGTGGATGCGTTCGTGCACGAGATCCTCGAGACCAGCGGCGCGAACCGCCGACATGCACGCACCGAAGTTGCCGACGCCGGGCAACACTGCTGCATGCGCATCGCGGATGACGGCGGGGTCACTCGTGAGCCGGGCATCGGCCCCGACTTTCTGCAACGCCTTTTGTGCCGAACGGAGATTGCCGATGCCGTAGTCGAGCACGGCAACGAGCGGCGCGTTCACCGTTGCCGCCCCGCCGCGACCACTACAACGTGCCCTTGGTGGACGGAACGCCGGTGGTCTCCACGCGAACGGCGTCACGCAAACATCGCGCCACGCCCTTGAAGGTGGCCTCGATGATGTGGTGCACGTTGGTGCCGGCACGCTTGTTGACGTGCAGCGTGATTGCCGCGGCAGTGGCAAACGACGACACCGCGTGTTCCGCCAACTGCGGATCGAACGGTGGGTTCCCGAGCGGCAGACACTCGGGCAACTCCACGTTCCACGCCACGAATGGACGACCACTCACATCGAGAGCCACGTCGACGAGTGCTTCGTCGAGTGGAAACGCCCCGCTTGCAAAGCGTCGGATTCCGGCCTTGTCGCCGAGCGCCTCGCGGAACGCCTCACCGAGGCTGATGGAAACGTCTTCGATGGTGTGGTGTGTGTCGATGTGCAGATCACCCTTGGCCTGCACTTCCAGTCGGAACCCCCCGTGCTTACCCAACTGATCGAGCATGTGATCGAAGAAGGGAATCCCCGTATCCACCTTGGTGGAGGTCGGGCCATCGAGGTCGATTAGCACGTCGACCGAGGTTTCCTTGGTCGTGCGTGATCGGCGAGCGGATCGAGCCATGGCTCCTAGTCTCGCGCCGAGACGGCGCTGCGCAACGCCACCAGGAAGGCGGCGTTTTCCGTCGCAGAGCCCACCGTGACTCGCAAACAGTCGGTGAGACCCTCCCACGACGAGCAATCCCGCACCAGCACTCCGTTGTCGAGCAGGTGTTGCCACACTCTCCGGCCGATTCCGCCCGCCGCTGCACCGGCAGAATCCCCGGAACCCACACTGTTGGGGCGAAACAAGATGAAGTTTGCCTGACTCGGCCACACCGTCAACGGCATCGTTCGCATCTCGCTCAACAGACGCTCGCGCTCGGCAACCACGTCGGCCGCGCCACGCTCCATGTGCGACACGTATTTCAGCGCCGTGATGCCGGCAACTTGCTTCAGTGCATCGAGGTGGTACGGCAACGCCACGACATCGAGGTCCTCGATCATCCACGTTGGGCCGATCAGATACCCGAGACGTGCCGCCGCCATCGACCACGTTTTGGAATATGTGCGGCTCACCGCGACGCGCGCGTCTTCACGCACGAGGCCGAGGGCCGACTGCGGAGAGAACTGCGCGTATGCCTCGTCGACCACCACCACCCCGGGCGCCGTTGCGACCGTGCTGGCGATGAGCGCGGGATCCTCGGCGAGACCCGTGGGATTGTTGGGCGAACAAAGGAAGGTGACGCTCGGCTGGTGGTCGGTCAGCACACGTCGTACTTCGTCCCCGCTCAGGGTGAAGTCGGCGTTGCGAGTGCCGTTCACCACGGTAGATCCTGCAATCCGCGCGATGTGCGAGTGCAGTTGGTACGTGGGTTCGAACGTTGCCACCGTGCGCCCGGCGCCACCGTAGGCAAGGAGCACGCTCTGCAGCACTTCGTTGCTTCCGTTCGCGACGAACACGTTCTCGGGACGCACCTGGTGCAGGGCGGCGATGGCACTGCGAAGTTCTCGCGCGGCGCGGTCGGGGTACCGATTCCAGCGGATGTCACCCACGGATGTGGCGAGGTCGCGAACGAATTCCGCGGGCGGCTCGATCGGCGACTCGTTGGTGTTGAGCCGTACCGGCACCGACACCTGTGGCGAGTGGTACCCGGACATCGCACGCAAATCATCGCGTTTCGGATACCGATTCACGTCACAAGGCTACTGATGCACGTTTTGCGTATGTCCGTGCGCATCGGATTCCACGCGCTGCCAATCGGAGCGCGGCGTGTTTCAGCGCGCGGATCGCACCGCACGTTGCAACAAGCGAATGGCGCTCGACAACCCGCGCTCTGCTTCGTAGATCGATACCAACAATGAGTCCGAGTCGTCGTCGGCGTTGCGAATCGCTGCATTGCGACGCTCGGCTAACGCGGTGAGTCGTGCACGACATGCGTCGACGGCATCGACCAGGGCCGCAAGTTCGGCCGCAGCTGATGCGTCGCTGCGGTTGTTCGACATCGTGCGCAAGGCTAGATGTTCGCGACGTTCCCACCGTGGCGGAGCATCGCACAGTCCTACGCGTTGCGCGATGGACACACGTCGGCCAGCCGACATTCCCCACAGTTGGGTTTTCGCGCATCGCAAATACGTCGACCGTGCAGGATCATGCGCAGGCTGAATTCGCCCCACTCATTGGGTGGCAGCAGTGCGTTGAGTTGGTGCTCCACCTTCACGGGGTCGTCGTCCTTGGTGATGCCGAGTCGCTTCGACAATCGCAGCACGTGGGTGTCAACGGGTAGCCCCGGCAGACCGAAGGCAACGCTGCGCAGCACGTTGGCGGTTTTCCTCCCCACGCCCGGCAGTGTCACCAGATCTTCGATTGCGGTGGGAACCTCGCCACCAAATCGGGTCATCACCGCGTTGGCCATGCCGATGAGATTCTTCGCCTTCGTTCCGTAGAACCCGGTCGATCGCACGAGTTCTTCTACGTGCGAAACGTCCGCGACGGCCATGGTCGCCGCCGTTGGGTAGGCCGCAAAGAGGTTCGGTGTCACCATGTTGACGCGTGCATCGGTGCATTGCGCCGAAAGAATCGTGGCTGCCAACAACTGGAATGGCGTCTCGTGCGTGAGTTCGCAGATGGCGATCGGGTAATCCTTTTTTAGTTCGCGCAGGATGGTACGCGCGTGCTGGGGCAATTCCGCCTTCGTGGGGCGCTTGGGTTTCACGGCGCACTTGGGCTTGACGGCGCGCTTGGGTTTCACGGTGCGCTTGGGTTTCGCCGTCCGCGTTGTTGGGCGCTTCGATGTTGCTCCTGACTTGCGCGCTGGCATCGGCTCAACCGTAATCGGAAGTATCGGTAGCCTTCTGCCGTGTCGCACGCTCACGTCTCGCGAGTAAATCGCGGATGGGTGCTGCGAAGCCACGACCACGTGTCGCCCGACGAGTTCGACGCGGCGATATCCACCATTCGCTCGTCCGGTGGCGGAGCCGTCCGCTGGTTCGTAAGCCACCCGACCGACGTCGAGAAGTCGTGTGCAGCCAGGCACCACCTCCACCCCGATGTTCCGTTGCTGTTGATGCGCTGCACCCTGCCGCTGGACGCACGCCACCGCGTACCCGACGGATTCTCCACGCGACCGTTTCGACCCGGACTCGACAACGACGAGTGGCTCGAGGTGAACGCTCGCGCATTCGCCGGACACCCCGAACAGGGCGATTGGAACCACGTCGTTCTCGCCGAACGACTCGCTGCGCCGTGGTTCGACCCGCACGGTTTCCTCATTTACGAAGTGGAAGGTCGTATCGCCGGTTTCTGCTGGACCCAGATCCACGACGATGCCGGCGTCCACCATCATCACGAAGCCGATGGGCATCACCACGAAAGTGCCGGAGTGCAACATCACGACCACGCCGACGACGACCATCGCCCGTTGGAACCCGCCGGCGAGATCTACGTCATCGGGGTCGACCCCGCGCACCACGGCAAGGGGTTGGGTCGAGCGCTCACCATCGCGGGATTCGCGCACCTCTCCGGGAAGGGGCTTCGACACGGCATGTTGTACGTGGCGGGCGACAATGCCCCGGCAATCGGTCTGTATTCGTCGTTGGGGATGCGAGTGGCACACCAGGACGACGTCTACTCCGGCGTCGTCGCATAATCGCCCGCCAGATAGTTTCGCACCATGCCCGAATCACCCGCCTTGCCCCGTTGGAGTGTTGCCGATGTTCACGAGTCGTTCGACTCGCGTTCGTTCACCGATGCCATGGAACGCCTGGGGGCCGACGTAGGGCGCTTGAACTCGCTCTTTGACGAACACAACGTTCGCGGCATGACGCCACGCAAACCGACGACGCAGGACGCCGAGGCCGCGGACGCAGTGATCACCGCCTTCAACGCGGTTGCAGAGGCCAACAACGTGCTCGGTGCATACGTGTATGCCACGGTGAGCACCGATTCGCGCCACGAGCGCGCCCAGGGGTTGCTCTCGGAACTCGAGGTAATCGACAGCAAAATGTCGCCACTCGTGGCTCGTCTGGCCGAATGGGTGAAGTCGCTCAACGCCGACGATCTGGCCGCGCTCAGCGAACAAGCGCGCGAACACATCGGGCCGCTGCGTCGTCTGCAAGCGCGAGCCGAGCATCAAATGAGCGAAGCCGAGGAGCATCTGTACGCCGAATTGTCGACCACCGGATCGTCGTCGTGGGGTCGACTGCAGGGTGACCTCACGTCGCAGTTGAAGACCGTGGTTGCGTTGCCCGACGGCGACAAGGAACTGCCGATGGCCGCCGTTCGCGGGTTGGCCAGCAATCCCGACGTGCAGGTTCGCAAGGCCGCCTACGAAGCCGAGATGCGTGCCTGGCCCACCATCGCCACCGCGTGTGCCGCTGCGATGAATGCGATCAAGGGCGAAGCCAACACGGTGAACCGTCGTCGCGATTGGGCATCGCCCCTCGACGCTTCGCTCTATGCAAACAGTGTGAGCCGCGCCACGTTCGACGCGATGCAGTCGGCGGTTCATGCGTCGCTCCCCGACTTCCGCCGCTGGTTGCGAGTGAAGGGTCGGTTGAACGGCGACCAGAACGGTGTGTCGTGGTGGAACCTGCTCGCGCCGCTCTCGTTTGCACCAAGCAACATCTCGTGGGACGACGGTGTCCGGTTGGTTCGGGGTGCATTCAGCGCCTACAGCGATCGTCTCGCCGGTCTCGTCGACCGCTCGCTCGACGAGAAATGGATCGATGCCGAACCCCGCGAAGGAAAGGTTGGTGGCGCCTTCTGCATGTCGTTCGTCGACGACCGCTCGCTGGTGCTCCTCAACTGGAGCGGCAGCGTGGATTCTGCACAAACCACGGCGCACGAACTGGGGCACGCCTACCACAACACGCAATTGGCGCACCGCACGCCAATGCAACGCAGTCTGCCGATGGCACTCGCCGAGACCGCCAGCATCTTCTGTGAAACCCTCGTGGTGGAGGAAGGACTCTCGCGTCTTCAGGGCGACGAGCGCTTGGCGCTGCTCGATGTCGACCTCCAGGGCGCGGCCCAGGTGGTGGTGGACATCCACAGCCGATTCCTGTTCGAGTCGGAGGTGTTCGCCCGCCGTCAGCGTCGCACGCTCGGCGTGAGCGAACTCAACGAGTTGATGGGTGACGCCCAAAACCGCGCGTACGGCGATGGCATCGACCAATCCACCGCTCACCCCCATATGTGGGTGTTGAAGCCCCACTACTACGGCAGCCACTTCTACAACTGGCCGTATACCTACGGCTTGTTGTTCGGCTTGGGTCTGTATGCGCAGTACCAGCGCGACCCGGAGCGGTTCCGCAACGGCTACGACGACCTTCTGTCGCGCGCCGGCATGGATTCCGCCGAGCAACTCGGCCAAACGTTCGGCCTCGATGTCACGAAGGAAGACTTCTGGACCGCATCGCTCGACGTGTTGCGTGCACGCATGCGCGACTACGAGCAACTCGCCACGCCACACTTGAAGGCGTGAACCAGCAGGCCGAGCGCCCGGCCGACGGCGGCGAAGCGGCGCAGTCAAGCACGTCGCCCGACGGCCAAGTGACCCCACCGCGTTCGCTCTACGACGCCACCGGCGCACAACTGGCGGCAGTGCTCGCGGGCGAGCCGGCGTATCGCGTCAAGCAGTTGTGGTCCGGCCTCTACGAGCAATGCAAGGCCCTCGACGACATCACCACGCTGTCGGCGCCACTTCGCGCGAAACTGCAACGCGAACTGCCCACCAGTCTGCTGCTCGTACGCGAGAGTGTGAGCGACAAGGGCGACACCATCAAGTTTCTGTGGCGTCTCGCCGACGGCAATCATCCCATCGAAACCGTGCTCATGCACTACGCCGATCGCGTCACGGTGTGCGTTAGCACGCAGGCGGGCTGCGCCATGGCCTGCGGGTTCTGCGCAACCGGCCAGGCCGGCTTTAGCCGTCAGCTCACCGTGGGGGAAATCGTCGAGCAAGTGGTGCGCGCGTCGCGGCACGCCAAGCAACGCAAGCAACGGGTGGCCAACATCGTGTTCATGGGCATGGGCGAACCACTCGCCAACGAACCAGCCGTGTGGGGTGCCGTCGAGCGCTTCCACGCAGACATGGGCATCTCCGCGCGACACCTCACCATTTCCACCGTGGGCATCGTTCCCGGAATCCGCACGTTGGCCACTCGCCCACTGCCGGTGAACCTCGCGGTGTCGTTGCATGCCGCACGCAATGAGCTGCGCAACGACCT
This sequence comes from Ilumatobacteraceae bacterium, assembly GCA_023262255.1. GTDB lineage: Bacteria > Actinomycetota > Acidimicrobiia > Acidimicrobiales > Ilumatobacteraceae > F1-60-MAGs027. Next base: position 732 of record JALRBT010000011.1, on the reverse strand, counting down.
GGTGCCGATCAACAAGCGGTATCCATTGGAGGAGTTGATGACGGCGTGTCGCGATTACCTCCGCGTGAAGAATCGACGGATCAGTTTCGAATGGGCGATGATCGCGGGTGTCAACGATTCGGCACGTGACGCCTCTGAACTCGCCAAGTTGGCGCTTTCGCTGAAGCCGACGGCGCACGTGAACCTGATTCCACTCAACCCCACGCCGGGGTTCCCAACCCGCGGAACCGATGCAGCCGGTGTTCGCCGATTTGCGGATCGCCTCGCCGACCGCGGGGTGAACGCAACCATCCGTCGCAATCGCGGAACCGACATCGACGCCGCATGCGGCCAGTTGGCTGCAGGGCAACCCGTGGTGCTCACCGGCCGTTCAGCCGTCGGCCGCTAACAACTCGCTCAACCGGGCGCGGCCCGCTTCGATGTGCTGTCGAAGGATCGACTCCACCACGCCAACGAAGAATCGCCCGTCGTAGTGCAGATGCATGCTTAGGGAGGTTCGTCCTGCCACCTCGGTAACGGTCACCGTGAGCCTCCACATGGCGTGCGTGCGACCATCCGTTTCGCGACGCTCGAACACCACTCGGTGCACATCGCCGATCTTCGCATTTTCGCTGCGAACGAGACGCAACCGCTTCGACCGAGCAAGTGGCCCGACGCTGGCGCGCAACTCCACGTTCCACGTCGGTGGTTGCTCGCCTTCCACACGGATGGCGGAGTGCACCAGCGACATCC
>JALRBT010000119.1 GCA_023262255.1 Ilumatobacteraceae bacterium | reverse complement strand
GTTCGATTGGCCAGTGGACGGGAACTGTCGGCCCTCGACATCCAACGGGAGCTCCTGGATCGGGCGCTTCGCTACGCCGACCAGCGGGGGTTTCCTCCCGAGGAACAGCGCGCTCTTGAGATGTGGGAACACTGCATGGTTGCACTGGAGAACGACCCGATGAAACTCGACCGGGAATTGGATTGGGTCATCAAGTACCGATTGATCGAGGAATTCCGGAACCGACATCAACTCTCGCTCGATGACCCGAAGGTTCAGATGCTCGACCTGCAGTACCACGACATCGATCGGACACGGGGTGTCTTCTTCAAGATGCAGGCTCGAGGTCTCGTTGAACGGTTGTGCGACGACGCGGCAATCGACGCGGCGAAGGATGTTGCGCCGCAAACCACGCGTGCACGACTGCGGGGCGAGTTCATCAAACGCGCCAAGGAGAGAAAGCGGGATTTCACCGTTGATTGGGTGCATCTCAAGTTGAACGATCAGGCGCAACGAACCGTGCTGTGCAAGGATCCGTTCAAGAGCCACGACGATCGCGTCGAGAAATTGTTGGCGTCGCTCTAGGGCGTGCCGGCGCCCGAGAAACAATTGCGTGGCATCGACAACTAGCGTTCACTCGGTGGAAGAGCGGCCCGAATCGCACGGTGAGAACGATCCGACTACGAGCGGCGCTGGTGCGGGATCAGACGGTTCCGTCTCGCGTGAACCAATCTTGCGGGCACCCGCCACAGGTTCCGCAGTCTCACGGTCGACGGGGTGGAAGCAGATTCGAGAGTGGGTGGTGGTGCTCGTCAGTGCGGTGCTTATTGCATTGACGCTGCGCACCTTCGTGGTGCAGCAGTTCTACATCGCGGGACCGTCGATGGAAACCACCCTCTTTGGTGACGATCGTGTCCTGGTGAACAAGCTGTCGTATCGATTTGGGACACCATCCCGTGGTGACGTCGTGGTGTTCGATCGCATCACGATGAACGGCGACACCGTCCAGCACGACGACTTGATCAAACGTGTAATCGGCCTGCCGGGCGAAACCGTAGAGATACGAAACTGCGTCGTGTTCATCGATGATGTTGCGCTTGGGGAACCGTGGCTCCCGGCCGCGCTTCGTGAACCCGCTTCCGATGCCGACACGCGATGCGGCACTCCCACGGTGGAACCCACGGTGGTGGGGGAGTCCGAGGTGTATCTGATCGGCGACAATCGACCAATGTCGTTCGACAGTCGGATGTTCGGTCCGGTATCGATCGATCTCATCGTCGGGCGAGCCGTGGTGGTCATTTGGCCACCGAGCAACATGTCGTCGCTATGACGGCACGCCTTCCTGGCGCGCCGCATCGACCATCCGATCCACCCAGTCGCTGTACACCCCGTCCACTCCCATGCGCAACAGCGTGGTGAGCGTGTAGTCGAACTGCGCATCCCAGGCGAATGCGAATCGCTCGAAGCGATGTGCCAGGGTGACCAGACCACCGTTCCAGTCGGTGTGGTGCATGTTGAGCCCGCGGACACCCAATTCAGCCAGGGTCGCCAGCCGTCGCTCGGGGCCTTCCTTCATTTTCGAAAGGCGTGACGAATCAACGAGAAGAAGGTCTCGGTACCGCGGTGCGATATCGCGGAGGACGTCGAAGTCCTCGACGCAAACGTAGGCGCGTGCGGTGAGATCGGTGGATACGTTTCGCAGCGTGCTTCGCACTGCATCGAAGGCACCGGGGTCCTTGACGTCGAGCGACAACGACACTCCGTGTTCGACTGCGAGCCGTGCGAGATCCGCGAGACGGGGGATGTACGAGGGGAGTTGGTCGGCTAGTACGTCGGAGATGGCGTGACGCCGCCAACGGGAACCGACCACGCCGCCATGGTCGAGGACCGGTTCACCATCCGCGGTGAGCCAAACGTCGGATTCAAGGCCGGTGGCACCGAGGCGTATCGCCAACTCGAAGGCCGCCATGGTGTTCTCGTGTTCGTGTGCGCGTGCGCCACGATGGGCAAAGAGCCACGGCGGATCGAGTAGTGACGCAAGACGCTGTTGCACGCGGCAACACTACGACGCCAACGAAGGAGTCGAACACCAACGGGCGACTGGTCGACCGTCTCGTAGGCTTGCCACATGTTCAATCTTTCGGGCAGCGAAGTGGTCTTCATTGCCATCCTGGGGCTCATCGTGTTGGGTCCCGAGAAACTGCCGTCGGCCATGCGTCGGGCGGGCAAGGTGTACCGCGAGATTCGCAACATCTCCAGCAACGTGCAGCGTGAAGTGAA
>JALRBT010000118.1 GCA_023262255.1 Ilumatobacteraceae bacterium | reverse complement strand
ATGACCACGGTCTCGACCGTTGTTGCTCGATGAACGCCGAGGTGCGGGTCTTTCGCAATGTCTCGCAGCATCGTGCCGAGATGGCCGTTCTCGAACGTGAGATTCAGGAAGCCCGGTCCTGCCACCGACACCTCGCTGCAGATTCCACGAAGATCCAGTTCTGCGGTGATCTCCTCGGCGACCTGTCGTGGAGACTTGCCGACTTTCCTGGCGAGTCCCAATGCCACGTTCACCTGGGCATCCGCACGTTCGCTCGGTCGCACTGCGGTATCGAGCCCATCGGTCGCGGACGGGTACAACCGAGTCACCACCGTGGTAATGCGTTCCACCACCTCTGCCGCTAGATCAGCCATCGGTTCCACTCCGCATCAATCGTCACCCCTTCATTGTTGCGGATACCGCTCGGATGCGGTCACTTCGAGTGTTATACGTCAGATACGGGTCGGTCCGCGACCGGATTCCGCGTTGACGGCGAGATAGCGTCGGGCGCGAACGCAATATTGCCCTCGTAGCTCAGCGGATAGAGCACTGGCCTCCGGCGCCAGGTGTCGCAGGTTCAATTCCTGCCGAGGGCGCCACGCCCGTCGCGCACCCGGCCCGGTGGTGACCGTTGCCCCTACGGGCAGGCGCGGACGGCCTCCACAATCACCGAAAATCCACGGTCCGCATCGATTGCTTCGAGCACCGTTGCATTGGCCGACGGACGGTCGATGAGTTGACGGTCGTCGATGACCGTCATGCCCCGCGTGTGGTTGCCGTGCAGGTCGACTGCCACGTACTTCGACGACGTTTCGAACAAGTCGGGATGTGTGATTGCGAGGACGGAACACACGTCGTGCATGGCGGCTCCCTCGAATCCGACGTGGCGATTCACGTACGTGCCGCTGAAGAATCGCAGGAGTCCCGCCAACAGCGGCCCCACTCGCGGATGGGCCGACTCCACGGCGGCAATTCGCGACGGCGACGCCTGGAATTCGTGGGTGAGGTGCAAACCAGCCATCACGATCGGCGCACCGCTCATGAACACGGTTGCAGCGGCCTCCGGGTCCAACCAGATGTTGAACTCCGCACTCGGGGTACGATTTCCGAATCGGCCTCCACCCATGAGTGAGATTCCACGGAGTCGAGCGGCGAGATCGGGCGCTCGGGTGAGTGCCAACGCAACGTTGGTGAGGGGTCCGGTTGGCACCAACCACACGTCGTCTCGCGACCGCACGGTATCGATGATGAAGTCGATGGCATGCGTGGAATCCGCCGGCCGCGATGGCTCTGGCAACTCCGCTCCGTCCATACCGCTCTTTCCATGAACGTAGTCGGCGAATACCGGTGGCTGGACGAGCGGCTTGTCGGCTCCCGAGTGCAGCGGGGCCGTCGATCCGCAAAGGTCCAGGATGATGCGTGCGTTTCGCGTGGTGAGTTCGAGCGGTGCGTTTCCCGCCACCGTCGTAACCCCCAGTACGTTGCAGAACTTCGCGGCCACGATGAGTGCGAACGCATCGTCGTGACCGGGATCGCAATCCAGGATGATGTTTGGTGGTAGCGACATCCAGACGAGCCTAAAGACTTGCTGTTAGGCGCGTGGGTGGTGGCAGGCCACGAATTGGCCCGGGCTCACTTCGCGCAGTTGGGGCTCCTCGGCTGCACACTGCTCGGTTGCCGCCGGGCACCGCGTGCGAAAACGGCAGCCCGACGGAGGGGCCACGGGCGACGGCGGCTCACCTTGCAACGGTACGGCACCCCGCTTGCGAGTGGGGTCCGGAATCGGCACCGAGTTGATGAGCGCGCTCGTGTAGTGGTGGGCGGGTTTGGAATAGATCGCATCCGGCGAGCCGACTTCGCAGACCTTTCCCAGGTACATGACCATGATTCGATTGCTCACCGCCTTCACCACGGCAAGGTCGTGGCTGATGAATATCATCGTCAGGCCGTACCGGTCCTTCATGTCCTGCAGCAAGTTGAGGATCTGGGCCTGGATGCTCACATCGAGTGCGCTCACGGGTTCGTCGCAAATCAGCATCCGCGGCTCGAGCGCAAGGCTGCGCGCGATGCTGATGCGCTGACACTGCCCACCGGAGAACTCGTAGGACCGGCGACTCAACACCAGGTCGGGATCGAGTCCAACATTGTTGAGAAGCTCACGCACCTTGGCATCACGCTCCTCCACGGTGCCCCGCTCCCAAATCCACAATGGCTCCTCGACGAGGGCCTTCACCGTCATGCGTGGATCGAGCGAGGAGATCGGATCCTGGAACACCATCTGCATCGCCGTTCGCGCCGATCGCAGCTGCTCCTTGGGCAACTTCGTCAAGTTGGTGCCTTCGAACACCACATCTCCGGACT
>JALRBT010000117.1 GCA_023262255.1 Ilumatobacteraceae bacterium | reverse complement strand
CAAGGTGTTGATCACCGCCGACGGCGGATGGCGTCGAGGGGAGGTGTTTCCACTCAAACCGCAGGCCGATGTTGCACTGCAGGACACTCCGAGCATCGAGCACGTGGTGGTGGTGAAGCGGGGCGGCAACGACGTAGCGATGCAGTCAGGGCGCGATCACTGGTATCACGACCTGATTGCGGCGGCCAATCCGATGTGCCCGGCCGAACCCATGGACGCCGAGCAGTTGCTCTTCTTGTTGTACACATCGGGAACCACCGGCAAACCCAAGGGCATCATGCATACGACCGGGGGCTATCTCACCCATGTGGCCACCACCTTCAAGTACGTGTTCGATCACCAACCTGACCGCGACATTTTTTGGTGTACCGCCGACGTTGGTTGGGTCACGGGTCACAGTTACATCGTGTATGGACCGCTGGCCAACGGTGCCACGCAAGTGATGTACGAGGGTGTGCCCAATTTTCCTGCCAACGACCGCGTCTGGTCGTTGATCGAGAAATACAAGGTCACGATCTTCTATACGGCACCAACCGCAATTCGCACCTACATGAAATGGGGAACTCAAGAACCCCAGAAGCACGATCTGTCGTCACTTCGGCTGCTGGGAAGCGTGGGCGAGCCGATCAACCCCGAAGCCTGGATGTGGTACTACAAAAACGTGGGTAATGAACGCTGTCCGATCGTCGACACCTGGTGGCAGACCGAAACGGGTGGAATGATGATCAGCCCGCTGCCTGGTGCCACCGTAACCAAGCCTGGCTCGGCAACCCGTCCGCTTCCTGGCATCGGTGCGGAGGTGGTGGACGAGTCCGGAACGGCAATCACTCGTGGCGGGGGATATCTCACGCTCACGCACCCCTGGCCGGGCATGTTGCGCGGTATTTGGGGTGATCCGAAGCGATATGAGGAAACGTATTGGAGTCGATTTCCCGGTCGGTACTTTGCGGGTGATGGAGCAAAGTTGGATGGGGATGGGTATCTCTGGTTGTTGGGTCGAGTGGACGATGTGATGAACGTGTCGGGTCATCGCATTTCCACGACGGAAGTGGAGTCGGCGCTGGTGTCACATCCCTCAGTTGCGGAGGCGGCGGTGGTGGGGGCGAACGACGCCACGACTGGTCAGGCAATCATCGCGTACGTCACGCTGCGTGGTGGCCTTACCGTTGACGAGCACGTGTTGCGAGAGCATGTTGCCAGGGAAATTGGTGCACTTGCCAAACCGAAGACCGTCTACTTCACGCCGGATCTTCCAAAAACCAGGAGCGGCAAGATCATGCGACGTTTACTGCGTGATGTTGCCGAGGGTCGCAACCTCGGTGACACCACGACACTCGCAGATGCCTCGGTAGTGACAGAATTGCAGCGCCGGGCGAGTGAACACCCCACCGAGGATTAGTCGCGAAAGTTGACGAACTGCACCGGAATCCCGAGGCTCGCAGCCTTCAAGAGGGTGATGGTGGCTTGAAGATCGTCGCGCTTCTTGCCCGAGACCCGCACCGATTCCCCCTGAGTTTGCGTGGAGATTCCCTTCGGGCCCTTCTCCTTCACCAGCTTGTTGATTTCGCGAGCTTTCTCGCTCGTGATACCCACCTTCACGGTGACGATTTGGCGAACCGACTCGCCCGTTGCGGGTTCGACCTTCCCCCAGTCGAGCCCACGCAGTGACACCCCGCGTTTCACGAGTCGCTCCTCCAACACCGTTCGCAGTGCGCGTAGTCGGTCTTCGCTGGACGTTTTCAGGGTCAGTACGAGTTCGTTTTGTTCGATGGAGGAGTCGGTGTTCTTGAAGTCGTAGCGCTGGCCGATTTCACGTTGCGCTTGATCGACTGCGTTCTTCAACTCCTGACGGTCGACCTCCGAGACCACATCAAAACTTGGCATGCCCGACACGATAGCCACGTCAGGGCAATGCCACGACCTTGCGGTTAGCATGATATGCCTAGGGGTCGGTACCCAAGCGGCCAAAGGGAGCAGACTGTAAATCTGCCGGCATCTGCCTACGTAGGTTCGAATCCTTCCCGGCCCACTGAGACAACGTGAGTGTAAAACTCGATTCCATTCGTGGACGGGTCTAATCGCTGAGCATCTTCTGCATGAGGGCACCGTCAAGCCATCGACCGTGCTTACGTCCAATCTCCCGCTCGATTCCGACGTTCACGAAACCGAGTGATGCATGCAGCGCGAGCGAAGCCTCGCTACTGGCCTCGATTCGGGCGATGATCGTATGGAACCCTGACTCGCGTGCCACGTCAATGAGGCGAGCCAGGAGGAGCTTGCCGACTCCACGACGTTGTCGATCGCGTTGAACGTATACCGAGTTCTCTACGGTGGTCCGATAACCAGGGCGGCCACGGTAT
>JALRBT010000116.1 GCA_023262255.1 Ilumatobacteraceae bacterium | reverse complement strand
TGACGATGAGCCGCACATTGTCCGATGCACAGATTGCGGAACTTGCCGCTGCCCACGAGCAGGCGCGCCGCACGGCGACATCGATTGATCCGGTGAGTCGTCGGTATCCCGACGTCACCCTCGAAGATGCGTATGCGATACAGGCGGCGTGGGTCGCGTTACAAGTTGCTGACGGGTCGATGATTCGCGGCAAGAAGATTGGGTTGACGAGTCGCGCGATGCAACAAGCCATGCGCATCGACGAGCCCGACTACGGAATTCTCTTCGATTACATGTTCATTCCGAATGGCGGCACGATTCATCGGGCTGCACATGTCGACCCGAAACTGGAGGTTGAACTTGCCTTCGTGTTACGTGAACGCATCGACAGCGCGACGGTGACCGCGGCCGATGTGTATGACGCAACCGATCATGTTGTTGCGGCCCTCGAACTCATCGATGCACGGTCCTATCGAGTGCATCCAACCGATGGTGTTGCGCGAAATGTGAAGGACACCATTTCGGACAATGCGGCGAACGCGGGAATTGTTGTCGGCGATGTGAAGGTTCCAGCTGAGCATGTGCGAAATGGTGAACTTCGATGGGCCGGTGCGATCTGCAGCAGGAATGGTGTTGTTGAAGAGACCGGGCTCGCTGCTGGTGTGCTCGGCGACCCGGTCGAAGGCATTGTGTGGCTCGCCCGGCGATTGCACGGTCTTGGCATTCCGCTTGAGGCCGGTGAAACGGTGCTCGCCGGTTCGTTCACTCGACCGATTGATTGTCGGATCGGTGATGAGTTCCACGTCGACTTTGGTTCGCCGTCGCTCGACCTCGGCACGATTACCGTGACGGTCGCGTAGAGCACTGCCCGAACTCGCAGCGTTCGTTTAGAACGGTTCGAGTTCCTCACCGAGCACGAATCGCCCAATTTGATGATGGGCGCGATCACGATGCGCGTTGATGTGTAGTGGCATCGCTTGGAAGTCGCGCCAACGTCGTTCGAAATGACCACTCTCGCGTAGGCCGTTGCCGCCTTGGGTCGACAACAGTTCGGTCATTGCGTCTCGAAGTTGGTCGAGGGCGGAGGTCGCAAGCCCGACCTGTCGGAGGTAGTCGGCCTCCGTTGGAACGCGCTCGTCCGCAATTCGACGGTCAATCTCGTTACACGCAGCTTCCATCGTCGCTGCTGCTGCAGCGACAAGCGAGGACGCGCGTCCAAGATTCACTTGCACAGTCGGCCGGGACACCATCGCTTTTCCAAGAATTGCTTTCCGGCTCCGAATCTCTTCAGCGGCATCAGTTAGGGCAGCACGTACAAGACCGACTCCCATCCACCCCAACCACACGTCAGAGAGTCCGACCCAATCCTCCCGGTAGCGATGGTCAACGACCGGCACCGTGCGAAGTGTCTCGGCACGGTTGGCGCCGAACCATTCGGCGCAACGCTCGAGCGGAACGCGCACCTGCTCGTAATAGATGTCGTCAGTTGCAGAGGCGCGGACTGAACTGCCATCCCATGTTGGGTCGATGCGCACGCACGGGTCGTCCAATCGGACGATCGTGAATCGAATATCAATCGGGTCGACACGATTGCCGGCGCTATCGCATACGGCGAAGACAACACCAGCCCAGTCTGCGTATCGACCGCCTGAACTAAATGCTCCGCGGCCGTTGAGCACGACTTCATCGCCATCGATGAAACCGCTGACGCCTGACCCGGCGCCTGCTGGAAAGCACACAGATTCCTGGTCGGCAACGATCGATTTCAGCAACGGTGAATGGTCTGGTCCGAGGGTTCCAACGAAGAGGTGAAAAACAGCAAGGTGATTCCACAGCACCCACGCGGTGCTCGTGCACCTCGCGGCAACTGCTTCGAGCTCTCGTCCAATTTGAAGAATCGTTGCCTCGTCGCCACCGATTGATGCGCTCGCCGACAGTCGCATGACCGGCGACGCCTTGAGTTGGCTGATGACCTCCGGTGAAATCGATCGCGTTCGGTCAGCTTCATCGGCTTGGGCGCGAATTGCGTCGAGCACTGGCCCGACGGCGAGGTCGGGACCATCGGGCAAAAATTCCGTCACGGGAGCAGATCCCATGTGCTCACCATAGAACGCTCAATGAGTCCATGTGAGTGTCGGATTCACGACAATAGGGTGATTGCGTGACTTCTCTTGACCGGCGAGTGATTCAGCCCTTGGAAGTCGAAACGCAAGTGGAACGCTCTAGCCTTGACAGCCGGTGCGCCTTCGGGTGCATGACGCGCCTCGGGCGCACAAGAAAACTCCGTAGCCGTTGATGTTGGGCGCGTTGAGTTGAACTGGTTGCTCGAAGCATTCATCCAGTTGGAACGGGTTTGGGCCAAATTTGGAACACGGGTTTGGAAGGCCCGCTTGTTGTAGGTGACGGCGACCCAAGCGTCACGGTTTACAGTTCCGGGAGTTCCTTAGACGCAAGGAAGGT
>JALRBT010000115.1 GCA_023262255.1 Ilumatobacteraceae bacterium | reverse complement strand
CGTCGCTATTGAAGTGAGCAACGCAACCATCTTGATGGCCGCTTCGTTGGCCTTCGGCGTGACGAGTAGCGCGATCACGCCGAGCATCGGCAAGAACGTGCCGACACTCAGCACCCAGTTGTTGTCGCGGATCATCTGCATGGTGTTATCTCCCGTAATGGTTTCAGGTGTTGAGTATGACGAAGACGAGCGCCGCTACGGCAGCTGTTGCAAACAGCAACGCACCGTAATGTCCCACTCGTCCTGACTGGATTGGTTGTACCGAGGTTCCGACCGCCTTGGTTGCATCGGCCGACGCGTTGACCGCCCCATCGACGAGACGCTGGTCGATATCGCGGTACACCACGTTGGCAACGGTTCGCGACGCACGCGCGACTCCATGCAATACGCCGTCGAGCACTCGCTGATTGAACCAATAGGCGCCACGCGCAAGAGGTCCAGCGATGCTGCTCACGACTCCACGCTCGTAGAGGTGATCGAGGTAGTACTTGTTCGTCAACAGGTGATACCCGGCGCGCGCAACGGCATTACGCTGCGTGAGCCCCACCAACCGGGGGTCCCGACGACCGTACAGTGCCGCACTCAGCATCCAGCTGATTGCGATGCCGGCAAATACAATCGCCAACGACAGCAACGCCTTGGACCATTTGAACTTTGCATGATTGAGTTGCGGGGCGTAACACACACCGCTCTTGGGTGTTTCCTTGCCGCACGGTGAATCGCCGTAGCCGGACTCCGCAGTCGGCACCACGAATGCTTCGCCAGGACCGCCGGAGTGCGACTCCACCACCACTACTGCTCGAGGCTCGGTCCACTTCTTCATGTACTCCCAGGACTCGCCGAATGGCGTGGCATTGAACAACCCGGAGAAGATTGCAAGCACGGCCAGGATTGCAATGGGTGCGGTAATCAAAATGCCGGATTCGTGTGGACCTGCATGCGAATCGTGGGAGCCGTGATTGTCGCCGTGCTCCCCTGCCGCAGCACCGCGCGGCTCACCGAAGAAGGTGAGGTACGTCGCGCGCGTCATGTAGGCCGCAGTGAGGAACGCACCGCCCAGGCCCACCACCATGAAAAAGGTGTAGCCGTTGCCACCAACGTTGTCGATGATTTCGTCCTTGGAGAAAAATCCCGAGAACGGAAACACTCCGCACAGAGCGAGCGTGGACACGGTCCACGCCGCGAACGTGATCGGCATGTGCTTGCGCAGACCACCCATGTCCTTTTTCATGTCGAACGAGTGATGCGACGCACTGTGGCTGATGGATCCGGCCGACAGGAACAAGCACGCCTTGAAGAACGCGTGGGTGAAGATGTGGAAGACGGCCGGCAACCATGCACCCGCTCCCAACCCCAGCATCATGTACCCGAGCTGGCTGACCGTACTGTAGGCGAGTACACGCTTGAGGTCGGTTTGCACGAATGCCAATGCCGCAGCAATCACGATGGTGATTGCCGCAATGATCATGATGAGGTTTGACGAGGGTCCGAGGATGTCCAACCCCGTGAAGAACACCGGATACAAGCGGGCAACGAGGAATACACCGGCCACCACCATGGTGGACGAGTGCAACAGCGAACTCACCGGAGTGGGGCCCGCCATCGCATCGGGCAACCACGTATGCAGCGGGAACTGGCCGCTCTTTCCGATCGCCGCAATGAATAGGGCTACCGCGGCAACGAGAATCACCGTGGAGTTCGGCTCGCCCGACAACGCCCATGCCGACAGACCCCGGATTGAAAATCCGGACAAACCGAGATTGGTGGTTGTCCACTCGTTGGCAGCGAAGAACAGCACGCTGATTCCAACGAGCAGGCCCACGTCGCCGGTTCGCACCGTGAAGAAGGCCTTCAGCGCGGCGCGGCTGTTTGCGCCGTCCTCCCACCAGTGACCAATAAGCATGAAGGAGCACAAGCCCATGATTTCCCAACCGAGGAGGAAGAGGATCATGTCTTCGGCAATGACCATCGCCAACATTCCGGCCGAGAACAATGTGAGAGCCGCAAAGAAGTGCGTGTAGCGACGATCTCCGCGCAGGTACTCGAGCGAGTACACCTGCACCAACGTTGAAATGAAGGCCACCACGAACAACACCACCACGGTGAGACCATCCACGTGTTGGCCGATGGTGAACTCCATCCCACCGGACTGCCACCACGTCCAGGTGCGGATCACGGGCGAAACGAATCGCTCTTCGCCGGCATCACCGACGCGCTGAATCCACTGCCAGGCTGCACCACTCGCCAGCACCAAACTGGCAAAAATCGAGAGCACACCAACTTCACTTCCCTTCTTCGGCAGGCGCTTGCCGAAGAGGATGATCAGCACGAATCCGATCGTGGGAATCACCGGTGCCAACCACGCATTCTGGAGGAACCAGCCGTCACGAAGTGGTGACAATGTTTCGGAGGCCGCCAACAAGGTCATCCTCGCATCTCGCTGAGTTCGTCCAAACCGATGCTGCGACGGTTGCGATAGATGAGGAGCACCATCGCCAGACCCACACCCACCTCGGCGGCGGCCACCGCAATGATGTACAACGCGAAGGTGTGGCCGTCAGCCGAACCGTTGCGCAGCGCAAACGCCAACAAATTAATGTTCACCGAATTGAGGATGAGCTCGATTGACATGAGCACCAATACGGCATT
>JALRBT010000114.1 GCA_023262255.1 Ilumatobacteraceae bacterium | reverse complement strand
GCTCGATCTTGGTTTCGTCGATGGTGTTGGTACCGAACGTTTCCACCAGGATGCTCACTGGTTGGGCCATGCCGATTGCGTATGCCACTTGCACCTCGCATCGACGAGCAGCCCCCGCCGCAACGACGTGCTTGGCAACCCAGCGGGCCGCATATGCAGCGGATCTATCCACCTTGGACGGGTCCTTACCGCTGAACGCTCCTCCACCGTGACGACCCATTCCCCCGTAGGTGTCCACGATGATCTTTCGGCCGGTCAAGCCGGTATCGGCGTGGGGACCGCCCTTGACGAACTCGCCGGTCGGGTTGATGTAGACCGCGTAGTCGTCCTTGGCGAATTGAGCTGGGATCATCGGGCGAATGACCTGTTCGATGAGGTCGGGACGAATCACCGTGTCGCGGGAGATACCGTCGGCGTGCTGCGTGCTGATCAGCACCGTTCGCAAACGAACCGGAATGCCACCTTCGTAGTCGAACGTCACCTGGGTCTTGCCATCCGGGCGCAAGTACGGAATCGCACCCGACTTGCGCACCTCGGTGAGTTGCTCGGCAAGTCGATGGGCGAGGAAGATCGGGAGGGGCATCAACTCCGGGGTCTCGTCGCACGCATAGCCGAACATCATTCCTTGGTCACCGGCACCCTGGGAGTTCAGGCGATCTTCACCGCTCTTGCCACCACGCAACTCCTCGCTCTTGTCGACGCCCATCGCGATGTCGCTCGACTGCTCGTCGATGCTGATGATCACGCCGCAGGTGTTGCCGTCGAAACCGTAGGCGGCGTTGTCGTAGCCGATGTCCTTGATGACGCTGCGTGCCAGCTTGGGAATGTCAACGTAAGCCGAGGTGGTGATTTCACCCGCCACGACGCACAGCCCGGTCGTCAGCAGCGTCTCACAGGCGACTCGACCGTGGGGGTCTTCGGCAAGAATTGCGTCGAGTACGGAGTCGCTGATTTGGTCGGCCATCTTGTCGGGATGGCCCTCGGTGACGCTCTCCGAGGTAAAGGTGTACTTGCGATCCATGGTCGCTTCCTATTCCGGCTGGGCTTCGGCGTCCTGCGATGCGGCGAGCGCGTTTGCTTCGTCCTCTTGACGCTGCAGTTCGGCGATCTCCGCGCGAATTTCCTCCAGCGTCTTGGGAACGAACTGCACCTTGTCGGCCGCGATTTCCTCGAAGGCCACCGACAAATGCTTGGTGCTGACCGACTCCACCGTTGGTCCGACGACACTGCCGGTCTGCAGGTTTCCGAAGTACTCGGTGATTTCCCGGGCCCGCTTGGCCGCGAGCGTCACGAGACTGAACTTGGACTTGGTGCGACCCATCAGTTTCTCGATCGCGGGAGACATCATCGAACTTTCGGGGGTGCTACTCACAAAACTCCTTGAAATGTTGGTCGTCGCCCGACCGGGGCCGGGCGCTCAGGACCCTTGAATGCTAGCGGCGCGGCGCGACCGGGCGATGATATCCAGCATGTCGTCGATGGTTTTGTCGATGGTCTCGTTCACGATCACATGGTCGGCGAGGGCGACACCAATGGGCTCTTCCTCCTCGGCCTTGCGCAGACGCTGATCAACCTTGCGCTGGTCGTCCCCACGCACCATGAGGCGCTCGCGCTGCTCTTCACGCGACGGAGGTAGTACGAAGATGAGTACGGCATCCGGATGTTGCTTCTTGATCTGACTGGCGCCGTCGACCTCGATCTCGAGCACGATGTCCCTGCCTGGCGGCGCATCCGGAAGCGGCGTGCCGTAGTAGTTGCCGAGAAAATTGGTCCACTCCAGGAACCCTCCTGCATCGATCTGGGTCTCGAACTCGGCCCGCGAGACGAAGTTGTAGGCATCGGCGGTTTCACCCGGTCGTCGCTCGCGCGTGGTCCACGAACGGCTCAACCACAAAGTTGCATCCCGTTTCATGAGTTCACCCACGAGCGTGCTCTTGCCCACGCCTCCCGGACCGGACACCACGAAGACCAGTCCACTCACGACAACGCCTCCACGAGAAGCGCGCGTACATGGAGCGGCACTTCGCCGACACGGGTTCGCTCGGAGAGGTGGTGCTGTTCGAGTATCCGTCGCGCCTTCACCTTGCCGATACCCGGCACGGCTTCGGCGATCTTCACCAGATACACGAATGAACACACTTCGGCATCCTCGGACGACGCGTCGGACGGTTCCGCGGCACGCTCAAACACCTCACCGAGCGTGGTACTGCCCATGCGAATCGACTCCACGAGCCGGTCGATCCCGGTCCGCCGAAGCGAGAGGCGCCGCAGTACGTCTTCGGTGCGACTCTGTGCCACCGGCGTCACTGCCATAGGAGAAGGCTAGTGCGCACTCCCGATGACGTTCTCCCACGACCTGACACCCCGTCGGTGTGCCCAACGCAACATGGCGCGTTGGATCTTCAGTGCCGCGCGCGGATCCGCGAACGTTGCAGTCCCCACTTGCACGGCGTTGGCACCGGCCATCATCAACTCGAGCGCATCGTTCGCGCACACCACGCCACCGACGCCGATGATCGGAATACCGGGCAACGCGGCACGAACGTCGTACACGCTCCGCACCGCCACCGCGTGAATCGCCGACCCACTGACACCGCCACCACCGTTGCCAAGCACCGGACGTCGAGTGTTCGTATCGACCACCAGTCCCAGCACCGTGTTGACCAGCACCACGCCGTCGGCACCCGCGCTCGTCACGACGCCGGCGATTTCCACCAGGCGATCGGTGTTCGGACTCAAC
>JALRBT010000113.1 GCA_023262255.1 Ilumatobacteraceae bacterium | reverse complement strand
AATTACGCCGTGGTGGTTACACGAACCCCGAATGGCGTCGTCGGGTTCAGTCGCAGCTGCACGCATGCAGGTGCGTTGGTGAGTCCCGGTCCATCCGGAAGGCTCACCTGCCTGGCCCACGGCTCGGTCTTCAACGCCGCAACGGGCGCGGTCATCGAGGGTCCCGCCGAAATCGCACTCACTCAATACAAGGTGAGCGAACGCAACGGCGCCATCTACCTATCGATCTAACCGCCCCGCGGATCGATCAACGCAAGCGGGTCGCCAAGCCGGCGATTCGGCGCGCGACTCCTCGCGGCGTGAACGTGGACACCGTCGCCAACGACTTGTTCACCAGCCCGGGCACGCAAATGGCCTTGCCCGCCGCCACCGCACGCAACCCGTCCCGGGCCACGTCGTCCGCCGACATCCATGCAAACTCCGGAAAACTCGACTCCAGGCCAGAGGTATTGGAGATGCTCTGAAACTCGGTGTGCGTGAGCCCTGGGCACAAGGCCGTCACACGGATACCCGAACCACGAAGTTCCTCGTGCAACGCCTGTGTGAGGCTGGTAACGAACGCCTTCGTCGCCGCATACACCGCAAGATCCGGACCAGGTTGAAACGACGCGATGCTCGAGACGTTCAGCAAGTAACCACGACCGCGCGGCTGCATCTGGCGAACAGCCTCGTGCGAAATTCGAGTGAGGGCATTGATGTTGAGTGAAATCTCACGACTCAAGCGCTCGGGATCGGCGGCGGAGAACGAACCGCTCGTACCGAACCCTGCGTTGTTCACCACGAGTTCGACCGCAGGAAGGGTGGTGTCGCCGAGCCGAGCGAGCACGGCGTCGAGACCTTCGGCGGTCGTGAGGTCGGCGGCCAACACCTCAACGTTGGGGTACCGAGCGGCGAGCCCGTCGAGACGCTCCTTGCGTCGTGCAACCAGCACCATACCGACACCGGCATTGCCGAGTTTGTGGGCAATCGCCTCGCCGATCCCACTCGATGCACCGGTAACCAGAGCGTGCGAGAACGGAGCCTTCGTCACGATGTTGCGGTCAGCGAGGTACGTTCACGACACTCAGGAGTTGCCGAGTCCGCCGGTGGCCGACAGACGTGCATGGGCGCGGCGCAGGTCTGCTTCGACGCTGGCGTCGTGTTCGCTCCGCATCGCGGTTTCGGCACGCTCTTTTGCCGCACGGGCGCGTGTCACGTCGATGTCCTCGGCGAGTTCGGCATTGTCCGACAAGATCGTCACATGGGCGCCGGATGCCTCCACGTAGCCGCGGTGGACGGCGAGATTCTGCACCTTGCCGTCCTCCAAATAGATGCGTGTGTGGTTTTCGGTGAGCACACCGAGGAAGGAAGTGTGGCCGGGCAGGAAGGCGATTTCGCCCCCGCTTTCGGTTCGGGTGATCACCTGCGTTGCGATGCCGCTGAACAGCACGCGCTCGGGTGACACCACCTCCACCTTCATGGTCGCTCCGCTGGCCACGTGGGGTTCTGCCTACTCCGCCGACTCTTGCAGGGCCTTGGCCTTCGCCAACACCTGCTCGACGCTGCCCACGTTGAGGAACGCCTGCTCGGGGACCTCGTCCAGTTCGCCCTTCACGATGGCCTCGAAGCTCTCCACGGTTTCGGCGGTTGGCACGTACTCGCCCTTCACGCCGGTGAACACCTCTGCCACGTAGAACGGCTGCGACAGGAAGCGCTGCACCTTGCGAGCGCGCGACACGGTTTGACGGTCTTCTTCCGACAGTTCGTCCAATCCGAGAATCGCGATGATGTCCTGGAGTTCCTTGTAACGCTGCAGGATTTCCTGCACGCGGCGCGCCACGTTGTAGTGACGCTCGCCCACCACTTCGGGCGACAAGATTGTGGAGGTCGACGCGAGCGGGTCCACCGCCGGATAGATGCCCAACGATGCAATCTGTCGCGACAATTCCGTGGTTGCGTCCAAGAAGGTGAACGTGGTGAATGGTGCCGGGTCGGTGTAGTCGTCGGCAGGCACGTACACGGCCTGCAGCGAGGTGATCGATCGACCCCGGGTCGACGTAATGCGCTCCTGTAGCTGACCCATTTCGTCCGCCAACGTCGGCTGGTAGCCCACCGCCGACGGCATTCGACCAAGCAGGGTCGACACCTCGGAGCCCGCCTGCACGAAGCGGAAGATGTTGTCCACAAACAACAGCACGTCCTGGTTCTTCACGTCGCGGAAGTACTCGGCCATGGTGAGGGCAGAAAGCGCCACGCGCAAACGTACGCCCGGTGGCTCATCCATCTGTCCGAACACCAGCGCGGCTTTCTCGAACACACCCGACTCCGCCATTTCGATGCGCAGGTCGGTACCTTCGCGGGTTCGCTCACCCACGCCGGCGAACACCGACACGCCACCGTGCTTGGATGCCACTCGGTTGATCATCTCGGTGATGAGCACGGTTTTGCCCACGCCCGCGCCACCGAACAGACCAATCTTTCCACCGGCAAGATACGGGGTGAGCAGGTCGATCACCTTGATGCCGGTTTCGAACATTCGCTTGGTCGGCTCCAACGTGTCGAAGGCGGGTGCCGGACGGTGGATGTCCCAACGTTCGACGTCCTTGAAGTCGTCGTTGTTGCCGTCGAGCACATCGCCCCACACGTTCCACACGTGACCGAGCGTCTTTTCTCCCACCGGCACGCTGATGCCGCGACCGGTGTCGCGCACGGGTGTGCCACGACGCAAACCGTCGGTTGGCTTCATACATACTGCGCGAACGCGGCTGTGGCCGAGTTGTTGTGCAACTTCT
>JALRBT010000112.1 GCA_023262255.1 Ilumatobacteraceae bacterium | reverse complement strand
GCAGAACGGCGTTGGGATCGTCGTTCAGCGAGGCCTCCAATCGCGGTAGGTCGGCGAGCAGGACGGGCGGTGCAAGTTCGATCTTGCCGCTCGGCGTTCGTAGCACTTCGGGTACCCGTGGGATGAGTGCTCCGAAATCGATTCCGTGCGGGTGACGCTTCAATTCGGCAAGGGTGACACCGCCCGGTGTGGTGCCGAATCCATCCCCGAACGGCCCGATTCGCAGGAACAAATCGAGTATTCGGTCGGGACCCCGCAGCGAACCGTTTGCCGGACTACTCAACGCTTCGTAGATGTCGTCGGGATTGCGTCCGGCGATTACACACGACTCGTCGCGAACGGTCGACTCGATGAGCGAACGAATCGTGACCTCGTCGACGGTCGCGGGATCGGCATCCGCGCCGAGGCCCTGGGCGATTGCCGCGAGTTTCGCCAGGATCTCCCACTCGTCGGGAACTCCCGGGGGTAGTTCGAAGACCGGCGCGCTGTAATTCGCCACGCTGCGGAGCCCGAAATTCAGCAGCGCCAGATCGTAATGACTTCGATACAAGTGCGATGGTGCGGGCAGGATCACGTGTGCATGTCGCGACGTTTCATTGAGATAGATGTCGACGCTCACCATGAAATCGAGCGAAGCCAAGGCGTCGTCGAGTTGCCCGCTGTTGGGAGTGGACAGGACGGGGTTGCCTCCTACCACCACCATGGCGCGAATCTGCCCGGTACCTGGAGTGGTGATTTCTTCGGCCATGAGTGCTGCCGGATATTCACCGAGCGCTTCAGGAAAGCCGCGAACGCGGGTCTTCCCGCGACCAGTTTTGAAGCCTTTGCCGATGCCGGGCTTACCTCGGGTGGTCGGACTGGCGGCGACCGGAAGCGGGAACATCGCCCCACCCACCACGTCGAGATTTCCGGTCACCGTGTTGAGTACGTCGACCAACCACGATGCCGTGGTGCCGAAACTCACCGTGCACGTACCGATGCGGCCGTACACGGCGGCACGGCTGGCGTCGCAGAGTTCGAGTGCAATTCGACGAATCGTCGCGGCATCGATGCCCACCGCCGCTTCCACCGCTTCGGGCGTAAAGGCGCCGAGTGCACCCTCCACTTCCCGTAGACCATTGACGTGTTCGACCAGATGGTCACCCACGTTGGCCCGACCCGCGGCGAAGACTGCGTTGACCATGGCTGCGAGCAACAAGGCATCGGTACCTGGGCGAATGGCGAGCCACTCGTCGGCGGACTCGGCCGTGCGACTGCGTCGCGGATCGACGACGACGATTCGGCCACCACGCTCACGGATGGCTTCCAATCGTCCGGGCCAGTCGGGTGCAGTTGCCAGGCTGCCATTGCTTGCGTACGGATTGGCCCCGAGCATGAGCAGCAGGTCGGTGCGATCGAGATCCGGCACGGGTACGGAGACCGCGGTACCGAACATGAAACCCGCCGATACCTGTTTGGGCACTTGATCCACGCTGGATGCGCTGAATCGTTGACGGCTGCCGATTGCGGTGAGCAGTACGCGGTTGAAGGTCATGGCTGACAGATTGTGTGCGCCCGGGTTTCCGAGATAGGTGCCGATCGATTCGCGGCCGTGCGTTGCAATCACCGCGCTGAGCCCGCGATCCACTTCGGCCCACGCTTCGTCCCACGTGACGGCAACATGCGTGCCGTTGCGTTTCACCATCGGTTGACGCAGGCGATCCGGGTCTTCGTGCAGTTGCTTGAGCGTGGAACCCTTCGGACAGAGGTACCCCTTGGAGAACACGTCGTTCATGTCGCCGCGAATTCGAACGACGGTGTGCTCGACGGCGTCGCGCGTGGCGGCCTCGCGGGCGGATTCTCGCACGGTGATCTCCAGACCACATCCCGCTTCACAGAGCGGGCACGTGCGAAGTGCGATGCGATCGGACATCGCGCTACTTCTTCTTTCTCGGTTTTGCTGCCGTGCGCTTTTCCAACATGGTGATCTCGCGCTTGAAGTCGGATGCTTCGTCGAAGCCTTTGTACACGCTGGCGAAACGCAGATATGCGACCTCGTCGAGTTTGCGCAGGCGCTCCAGCACGGCCTGTCCGACCTGTGAACTCGTGACGTCGCCGCCCGTCAGCCGCATCGCGTCCTCGACCTGTACAGCCAGCTCCGCCAGGTCGGCGACGGACACCGGGCGACCCTTGGTGGCGGCCTCGAGACCCATCACGATTTTGGACTGGTCGAACGGCTCCTTGTCGCCGCTTCGCTTCATGACGTATACCGGGAGTTCATCGATGCGCTCGTACGTGGTGAAACGCGTTTCACACTTGAGGCACTGTCGACGGCGGCGCACAGCGGCACCGTCCTCGGCAGCTCGCGAGTCGAGAACTCGCGAGTCATCGTGACCGCAACTGGGGCATCGCACGCTTCGCCAAGAGTAGTGGCGAAGACCGCTCCCCCAACGGGGGCGGCCGACTCCCCGGCTACGGAATGCGAACGAGTTGACCGCTGGAAATCGAGGTGCCGTTCAGTCGGACGAGCTCATCCACCACCTCGGTGATGCTGGCGTTCGGGGCGATTCGCTCGCCGATCGACCACAGCGTGTCGCCGGGTTGGGCCACCATGTATTTGGGGGCAACGGCTCCTCCTGTTGAATCGTCGGCGTTGGCGCTGGCACCAAATACCGAGAACACGCTGATGACGGCAGCCATCGTCAGGGCAGCCAGCGTGGCGATGGCGCTGACACGGCGGCGGCGGTAGACCCGTTGAATCTCCTGGGTTCGAGCAGTGTTGCGGCGTGCCGGGCGGGAAGCGTGCGAGGTGCGACTCACAC
>JALRBT010000111.1 GCA_023262255.1 Ilumatobacteraceae bacterium | reverse complement strand
GTGATCAGCGTCGCTCCTCAGTCCTACCTCAAGTCCCATGCAACAGATCTCGCAGGCATCGTGACCATAAGCATTGAGGAAATTGCCGACGAGCTATTGCGACAGTCCGAAACAACCGACGAGTACCTCGCTCGACGTCTCTCGTGGACTTCGAACCGTATGACCAGGCTCCAAGAATCACGGAGATCCCAGGCAACTGAGTACCTTCCGACAATCGAACTCCGAGATCATGTTGTTGCAGCGCTACACGTCCTAGACCCAACTATTGAGCCGCGTCTGAACTCAATGCGGACAGCGAACACAACGTGGTTGTACCTGTCAGTCCCCAGCTCGATCATTATGAAAATCTCTCATGACATAGTTGATATCTACCTCCGAGATATCCCAGGTTCTCCAACCATCAGCGACCTCAAAGCCTCCAACACCGAAATTCCCAAAGATTTTGAACTCACCCATGACAGCTCAGATAACGAGATCGCGCGATTTGGCAGTGGCAAGTGGAAAACGATCGACGAACTGTGGAGCAATGGCGGGCCTGTCGATCCCGAGCAACTCGCTCGCCTCATTGAAGCAACAGTTCGTGCAACAAAATGGGTGGCAACGTTCTCGTAAATGAACCCCGCCTGCTTGCATTCCATTAAATCGAGGAACAGTAAACAGGGACGCTTAGGTCGCCGTCACCTACAACAAGCGGGCCTTCCAAACCCGTGTTCCAAATTTGACCCAAACCCATTCCAACTGGACTGATGCTTCGAGCAAACAGTTCAACTCAACGCGCCCAAAATCAACGACTACGGAGCTTTCTTGTGCGCCCGAGGCGCGAGGCGCGCAAGAAAACTCGCACGCTGCGGCTCCAAGACTACGCCAGCGCGAGCAAGATGCGACTGGGAACAACTATTTGCACCATGTGGGTCACACGCGCCTACGAGATAATCGAACATCTCGATGCGGGGTGTTGCTGGCGCTGGTCACATCTCTTACAAGAACTGATGCGGCAACAGGGCTGACAGATCTGTCACCAGTTCGACCGCGGTGCAAAAGACGATTAATAATTCGGAATGTTCAAGATCGAACGATTCTGGAATCTCCTCGTCATCGCGTGCGTGGGTTCCATCTCATTGGCGGCGACTGGTACCACGGTAGGTGCCGACGGATGGGACTTCGTCTACGGCGACTCGACTCCTTACGACTATTCAGCATTTCTGTCGACGACAGCCACGTCGACCGGCGGGACATTTCTTTTCGGGCAGTACGCCGGAAGATTCGAAGACCTTGATGGCGGATCGCGATACCACCTCTTTGTTCAATATCGGAGCGCCACCGGAGCTCTGTTGTGGACAAAGAAATTGATCGCTGACCATAGCGGCTGCACTGAGGACTTCGACCTCGCTGCCGAAGTGAGCGACAATGGGCATGCGTACTTCGTCGCTGCCGGCTGCTACGACGACACGCTTGGTTCGTTCGGTTTTCGGGGATCGGTAAGCGCTGATGGGCTAATTACCTTTGAGAATGTTGGTACCGACGACGGAGTTTCGTATTCCAGCTGGTTCGAGTACAACAATCTTGGCAACGCCCTCGTACTTTCTGAAGGCGGAGGACTCCTTTCGCTCACAGTGATTTCCGACAGTGCAAATCTTGGGCCAAATGGGCCGGAACTTGTGGCGGTGACTGTCAAGAAACAAGATTTCTCGCTTGCAGAGGTCTGGCGTGTCGAACTTCCATCTGACCTTCTTTCATCAACTGTTGCGGCGCGAGATTCGATGTCGCTGGCTGCATCTTCGGACGGCGGAGCCTGGGTAGCAATATCACTGCCACGACCGCTCCCACACATGAGCGATGCACTCGCACTCGTTCAGATTTCAGCAAATGGCGAAATTCTCAAGACAGTCCGGCACAACGGCTTCCGCTGCACTTCGCCCGATTTAATACGACAGACCGCGCAAAGCGTTTGGATCGATGGTTGTGCGAACGAGACGGGATATCCAGATTTGCCAATCGACCCAGCTCGGCTCGCAGGCATCGAAGACGTCTGGGCATTTTCGGCAATCGACGGTCGATCGCTCGGCCGAGTGCCGGGCTTCAGTGGTCTCGACAATCCGCTTATCCGCCCTCGTGTCGAAATTCCGGGTTCTCTGTTTGATTGTGGAATAGAAAACTCGGCGTTCAATTTGTGGCCAGTTGACGATTGCCGCGGCTTTCTATACGTGACGTCCGTGTATTTCGAATGGGGTTTGGCGTCTTTCGCCAATAATGGAGAGACTCTTATTGCAAGGCTGGAGACAGAACTTTCTGGAAAAAACACCTACCTCGGGGTCTGGTCAATCCATGGTGATGGTGCCGACACCACTTTCACTCTGATCTACAGCACGTTGCTCCCTGACGAAGTGCGTGTCGGCGACATTGACGTGCTTTCCGACTCGCTCCTCACAGTTGGATCGACGACAGCCGACTCGGCCCCAGCACTTCGATCAAAAACCTTCAGAGACGGCGGCGCGACCTCGGCATTCGCAACGACGACGTACATCCGCGCACTTCGTGACCGCTGTGCAAAGTCAAGAACCGTGACCGCCGAGGTGGGCAACGAGCGCGAGGGATTCAACGCACTCGTGAGCCCGGTGCGAGTACTTGATACGAGAGCGGAAGGGCCTGTCGGGGATCTCGTGGACGGCGATGAGGGATCCTGCTCCCTCAACATGCGTTCGATTAGCGGAATTCCGTCTTCTGCCTCGGCGGTCGCAATGAACGTCACCATCGTCAACGGGCAAACAAATGGCGGAGGGTACGTCACCGTCTACCCATGCGGCACCATCCCGTACGTCTCAACC
>JALRBT010000110.1 GCA_023262255.1 Ilumatobacteraceae bacterium | reverse complement strand
CACGCACCCGGGGTGGGTGGTCATCACGGAACGTACGGCGAGATCCATTTCATCACTGAGCGATCCCATGCTCACCAAGTGCGCCACGGGAACGCCGATTGCATCGGCCTCGGAAAACGGCAGTACGTCGTAGGCGAAGTTGAGAACGACGTCGAATCTTTCGGTGCCGGCGAGTTCGATCACGCGGTGCCACATGTTTTGCAGGACCGAATTCGCGGGCACCGAGAGCGGCGCGGATCGATCGCGCGTCTGGCTCGGTACGTGCAACGCTCCCGCAACCTCCACCAATCGGACCGCACCGATCCCCGATCGTTCCGACGCGGAGTTCGACTCGGACAGCGTCAATACCGAGCCGAGCGGTGCAACTACGGTAACCGAATGCCCCATCTTCGACAATCCGTCCGCCAACGTGCGCAACGTGAGCTCGACCCCACCGCCGATACCGGAGCCGAGTGGTCCGACTGAAGTCGACACGAAGACGATGCGCACGAACGACCAGCCAGCGACTACTCGACGGGAGTCGGGTAGCCAACTTCCCAGAGGCACAGGCCGTGTGGCGGTGCGATGGGCGAAGCATCCTGGCGGCGTCCCGATCGGATGAGCGACATCATGTCACTCGGCGGTCGCTTCCCCAATCCAATGTCTACGAAGGTGCCCACCAGCGATCGCACCATTTGATGGCAGAACGCGTTCGCCCGAATCTCGAACAGCGCAAGGTCACCCTGACGGCGCCAGGTTGCTTGCATGACGAAACGTTTCATGGACACGGGCTTCAACTGCTGCCTGGTCTGCTTCTGTTCGCTCGATTCCGGCTTGCGACAGAAGGCCGAGAAATCCCGCGAACCCATCACCGCGTCGCATGCCAACTGCATCGGACGAATGTCCAGCGGAGTTCTCACATGCCATGCCGTGGCGGCCACGAACGGATCGGGCGTCGGAGTATTCAGGATGGTGTACCGATAGTGGCGCCAAATTGCCGTGTATCGGGCGTGGAAGGTTGCCTCCGCCCACCGCGCATCCCGTACCGCAATGTGCGGGCCACAGAGGGAATTCAACTTCTTGGGCAACGAATCCAACTTCACACTCCCGGGTAGTTGCACGCTCACCACCTGACCTCGCGCATGCACACCCGCGTCGGTGCGTCCCGCGGCCACCAACTCCACTTCCGTCTGGGTGATTTTTTCCAGGGCCTCGGTCAGCGCACCCGCCACCGTTGGTACTACCGGGTTCGGGGCAAAGCCGTGAAACAGGCTGCCGTTGTAGGCAATCGTCAGGCGAGCGGTACGAAGCCGTGCGGAACTCACGGCTGGAACGAACTAGACGAGTTCGATCCGCGCCATTGGTGCGCGATCGCCGTTGCGCTCGCCGAGTTTGAGAATGCGAACGTATCCGCCATTTCGCTCCATGTATCGCGGGGCAACGTTCTTGACGAGCTTGTTCGTCATCTCCTTGTCGTTCAGGTACGCCTGAATCTGACGAATTTTGTGGAGGCTGGCAGCGTCGTTGTTTTGTGCCTTCTTGGCCTTGGAGATGAGTCGTTCGGCGATCGGACGCAACGCCTTGGCTTTCGCTTCGGTGGTTTCGATCCCCTCGGCAGCAAACAAGGATGCGGCCAAGTTGGCGAGCATCAGTCGCTGGTGTCCGGCAGAGCCGCCAAACTTCTTGCTACGGCGTGGTTCTGGCATGAGTGATCGTCTCCTTGGTGTTTGCTACGCGTCAGACGCGCAGTGCGAGCCCACGCTCGTCGAGTTTGCCGCGCACCTCTGCGATGCTTTGTGCGCCGAAGTTCGGTAGACCAACCAGTTCTTCCTCGGTGCGAAGCACGAGGTCGCCGATGGTGTCGATTTTTGCACGCTTCAGGCAGTTGTACGGGCGCTGCGAGAGCATGAGGTCTTCGATCGGCATGTCGAGCTCCGGTGAACCCGAACCACTCAACGTGGACTCGCCGAGTTCGATGGCGATCGGCTCCTCGCTCAGGGACGCCACGAGATCCAGCAGGTTACGCAGCGTCGCACCAGCGGATGCCAGGGCTTCGGCCGGCGTGATCGAACCGTCGGTCTCGATATCGAGGATGAGGTTGTCGTAGTTGGTGGACTGGGCGACACGGGTGGGCTCCACCTCGAAGGTCACACGGCGAACCGGCGAGAACAACGCATCCACGGGAATCACGCCAATGGTGCGGCGCCCGGCATCACGGTCGCTACCGAGATAGCCCTTGCCCCGCTCGATGGTGATTTCCATCGACAAACTTCCCTTGGCCGACAACGTTGCGATGTGCTGCTTGCCGTTCACGAACTCCACTCCGGCGGGAAGACTGATGTCGCCGGCGGTGAGTTCCTTGGGGCCCGTTGCATCGATGCGAACCGACACCACGTCGTCAACTTCGCTCTTCACCACGATGTCCTTCAGGTTGAGGATGATCTCGGTGACGTCCTCGGTGACACCTTCAATGGTGGTGAACTCGTGCAGGGCCTTGTCGAACTTCACCGACGTGACGGCAGCACCGGGAATGGTGGAGAGCAACATTCGACGCAGCGAGTTGCCGATGGTGTGACCGAGACCCGGCTCCAGTGGTGACACGGAGAACTTCTGGCGATTGTTTACCGAATCGCCGACTGCCGAGACGGTGGGGCGCTGAATGACGAGCATGGTGGTATCTCCTGGCTGTTGGTGGGATTTACTTCGAGTAGAGCTCAACGATGAGTTGTTCCTTCACAGGAACATCGATCTGTTCGCGTGTCTATGGACATACTCATTTCTAGTAATTTTGAGAGGCTGCTATCGGAGTTTCTTGGGCCAATTGAAACTGATGCACTCTATCAATCGATAGTTCTCAATAAACATAGTAAG
>JALRBT010000010.1:27700-31747 GCA_023262255.1 Ilumatobacteraceae bacterium | reverse complement strand
GAGGTCACATAACGTTGCGCCATCCCGATGCAAAACGGATCGCCGCCGCGATGCG
This sequence comes from Ilumatobacteraceae bacterium, assembly GCA_023262255.1. Classification (GTDB taxonomy): domain Bacteria; phylum Actinomycetota; class Acidimicrobiia; order Acidimicrobiales; family Ilumatobacteraceae; genus F1-60-MAGs027. The sequence goes on along the minus strand of JALRBT010000010.1, from coordinate 31,692 downwards.
CGAATTGGTGAAAGTGATTCCCGATTACCGCGAACCGTCAAGCATTCGCCTGGCAATTTCTCCACTTGCGACGAGTTTTCGTGAAGTTTGGGACGGTTTCGAGCGCATTCGCGACCTGGTGTCGAGTGGTCGCTATCAGTCAGTGCAACACTCGGGGAATCGGGTCACCTGAACGTTCCACAACCGTGGAACCATCCGTACGCGCTAGCGCCATACCACCTGGTCGGGATGAACTCGCGTGAGTGGCTGTTGCACGTCGACCCAGTCACCTGGTTGCGGACACGGACTGGTGGCAACGCTCAACATGGTGGTGTGCATGTGCGGGGCCTCGAGCATGTCGAGGCGTTTGCGAGCGAAGTGAAACGGGCTTCGACCATCGTCGAGACGTCCAACACCGTGAGCCGAGCCGCAGCCCAGCATCACCAACTGCGTACCCGGAGCGCTGGGGATGGTCGCAGCCCGGTAACCGGCCGTGGAGAATGCCGCCGGGCGAACGGCAATCACGTCGGCGTGAAGGCCGAACATGGATTTGTCCCCCAACCACAAGTGGGTTCCGGTTCGTACCACCACGCGATGCGCCACGGATGCTCGAACCTGCCGTACTGCTGCTCCGATGTGGCTGAGATGCAGGGGGAGATCGTCGCCGAGTTCACGTGCGATGGCAATGGCTTCGTGCGCACGGGAGTCGTCGCTGCCTGACAGTGGCAAATGAACGGACCACGCCACCACTCGATGACCGGCGGTTTCTGCCGCCCGTCGAAGGTTGGTGGCGTCGGCGACATCCACCCCGTATCGGTGCATCGACGATTCCACCTTGATGACGACGGGATTCGAGACATGGAGCATCGCGAGTACGTCGAGGTCGCGACGTGATGCAACCGTCAGCACCGCATCGGCACGGGGGATTTCCTCGATGCCAACCCCGACGGGAGTCAGGACGAATGGTCGCAGGTCATGAGGGACCTCCAGCAGTTCATGAATCGAGCCAACCGCAACGTCACGTGAAACGACCCGTGCATGTTCGATCAGTTGCGATCGTCCGAATCCGTAGCCATTTCCCTTCACCACGGGCAGCACTTCGACGAGATCCGAGACGACGCTACGTACGTGGGTGTTCCAAGCAACGGACTCGACCGTGAGTCGCAATGTCATGCAGTTTTACGGTATCTGGCGCGCTTCAATAGCCAGCGAATGATTTCGATCAACGCCGTAATGCTGAACGCGGTGACGAAAGCGATGATGAATGCGGTCGTGTGATTTTCTTCGAAGGATTTGCCACCGATGAAGCCGAGTAGGGCCGCATAGTTACCCCAGATCACCGCCGCTATCGCCGACCACCCGACGAACCATCGCCGCGGTTGGCGCGTGACACCGCACGACAAGGTCAGCGCAGTGCGTCCGCCCGGGATGAAACGCGCGGTGATGAGCAGTAGTCCTCCTCGCTCGTGCACCTGCTCGACGATCTTTGCCATTCGTGCCGCGCCCTTCTCGGTGCGGGTTTGTCGACGAATCACCCAGTCGCTTGCCTCACGACCTATGAGGTAGCTCATGTTGTCACCGATGAATGCACCACTCGAGGCGACCAGGATGACGAGTGGTATCCACAGATTGCCGAGTCCGGCACTGACGCCGCCGATGATGACCAAGGTTTCACTCGGAACGATCGGCAGTACCGAGTCGAGCACTGCAATGACGAAGATGATGACGTAGAACCAGGGTCCTGACGAGAAGTCCTTCAGCCAGTCGAAAGCCTGAGTAACGAACTCGAGCATTACCGCACGCTACAGCGACGGTCGATTTCCTAGAGCGACGGTTCGGTCTTCGAGCGGAGACGTCGGATGTTGGGCAGGTGTTTGATGATCACGAATCCAACCACGCCGAGGACGACGTACAACTCCCGGGGCCGAGCATCGTCGATGAGCATGCCAACGGGTGTTGCGATGGTGATTGCGAGCGACGCAACCGATGCCTTGCGTGTGATCTTGCTGATGACGAACCACGACACGAACAACACCGCACTCACTTCCGGAAACAGAACGAAGAGTGCGCCACCGCCCGATGCAACTCCCTTGCCACCGCGAAACTTTCGCCAGACGGGGGCAACGTGTCCGACGATTGCTCCGCACATGGCGGCGTACGCAAGTGGCCCTCGCTGCTCACCACTCACCGTCCAGGCAATACCGACTGCAATCGCGGCCTTCGCCATGTCCATGAGGAAGACCGCCATCCCCGCCTTCCAGCCGAGTTCACGAATGACGTTCGATGCCCCAGGATTTCCCGACCCCACCTTGGTGATGTCCTTGCCGAATCGCTTGGCGACCAGTTCCGCACTCGGAAATGTGCCGAGAAGATATGCCGCAACCACAACGACGACATCAGATAGGTCCATGGCTGCTCCCGAGGTGAGTGTAGTTGTTGCCGTCGTTTCGAAGGTATTGCGGGAGGCAAACTAGCGGCACGCTGGATCGTTCGGTGGAAACACTCCAAGACGTTCCTGCACGGGAAGCGGTGGCAACGTGGTGTCGGTGGTTACCACCTTGTCGTTCCCGTCCATGCGGGAGAGTAGGCCAGCCAGCACCTGTGCTACGGGTGCAACGCTGATGGTCGCGCTGCGCAGTGATGGTGCACCGGCGGCATCGCCTTCGGTATCCAGGTCCTCAGACGGTCCAGACGGACTTGGTGAGCCGCGAAATATCGCGAAGATGGCCTGCATCGATTCCGTGTCGATCACCGGGATGAGCACGGACTCTCCACCGATTCGCCGCATCGACCATTCCACCGTGTACGAACTGACGCCGCTGGTGTCCAGGTTGCGCATCGCCTGGGCCAGGCTGAGGAGGTCACGCGGAGTGAGACGATCATCCGTAATCACACGGGTGAGCGCCACGTTCAGCAGCGCATTTGCGGTGGCTGGATTGGTGGTGCCGCGGTCCAGTGCACGCTGCATGGAACGTCGGAGAAAATCCTGTTGTCGGTTGATCCGTCCGATGTCGCCGGTCGGGTCGCTCGACCACTTCTGTTTGGTTTCGTCGAAGTAGCGGTATCCGGTTCGCGAACGGACGTATGCAAGGGCTTGCGATCCGCGCAGTTCCACGCATCCGGGACCAACCTCGCGGAATCCGACCTTTTCGTCCTTGGTGCGGTAGGCGAAGGGAATCTTCACGCCGCCGACGGAATCAACGATCTCCTTGAATGCACACAGGTTGACGTTGACGTAGTGGTCGATTGGTACGCCGAAGTTGTCGTTGATGGTTCGAATGAGGCGATTCGGGTCCCTGCTGTCGAACGCCGAGTTGATGCGTGCTTGTCGCGTGGTGCCGGCGATGCTCACCCACAAGTCGCGAGGAAAGGAGAGGACGGCAACGTCGTTGATGGTGGGATCGACGCGCAACACCATGATGGTGTCAGATCGCTCACCGAACGATTCTCGATCGCCGATACCTCCGGCTGTTCCATCACCCTTGTCGGGGCACGCGCCGTTGTCCGATCCGGTGAGGAGGAAATTCTTGGCGCGCAACGAACTGGTGTCGTACTCCCAACCATCCACCGGGGCGCCATCCGGTGTGGTCGCCTGCGTGGTTGCTTCGTCGATGCTCACCACGAGTCGCTCGCCGACCTTGTTGTTGGCCCAAAGTACGAGCAAGCCCGTGACGATGAGTGAACTCGCGACGACCAGGTTCACCCCGAGCACCACCAGTTGCGACCTCGGTCGCGAGGCACCGTGTGGTCGAGCGGACATCGAGTGGTTGGCTCCGCTCACGTTCCCGGTGCAAGCGTGACGCCGACCGACAATTCGCTACCGTCGACGACCCGGAGGTCGGTGACATTACCCGCATTCACCAGATCAACCGTTGCCTGCGCAATGATTTCGGCGCGGGCGGGGTCCGTCTTGACCACAACCAGCGATACTTCGGCACGTTGCGAGACCTTCGACTCGGTTTTGGTGCGACGGATCTCCGCGAGCACGTTGCAGACCGTGTCGAGAAACAGGT
>JALRBT010000010.1:0-27690 GCA_023262255.1 Ilumatobacteraceae bacterium | reverse complement strand
GGCTCGGCCACGTCGCTGCGTGGATCGACGAGTCATGCCACCACGACCACACTTCGTCGGTACAAAACGGCATGTGCGGCGCCAGGAGGCGCTGCATCACGCTGATTGCCCGAGTGAGTGCGTTGCGTGCCGAATGCGATTCTGGGGAGACGTCGATCGTTGCCGGCACTCCGTGCTCTCCACCCACCCCGTACGCTCGCGTCTTGACCAGCTCCACGTAGTCGTCGCAGAACCACCAGAAAAATGCCTCGGTGCGCTCCAGGGCACGCGCATAATCGAGCTCCTCGAATGCAGCGGTCGCATCGGCCGTCACGCGGGAGAGCCGTTCGAGCATGGCGAGGTCGATGGGTTGAATGATGTCTCCAGGAGATCCGGCATCCGGACCTTCGCCCTCGTTTCCTTCGAAACTCAGCACCAGCCTGGTGACGTTCAGCAATTTGTTGGCCAGCTTTCCGCCGACCTTCATCTGGTCTTCGCTGAATGCGGTGTCGACGCCTGGTCGCGCGGATGCCGCCCAGTAGCGAACGGCGTCACTGCCGTACTTGTCGAACAAGTCGATGGGTGTCACCACGTTGCCCTTCGACTTGGACATCTTCTTACGGTCTGGATCCAGAATCCACCCGGAGAGGGCGGCGCGTTTCCATGGTCTCGCACCGTGCGCGAAGTGCGATCGAACGGTGGTGGAGAACAGCCATGTCCGGATGATGTCATGGCCCTGTGGACGCATGTCCATGGGGAAGACACGAGCAAATAATTCGTCACCATCCACCCAGTGCGATGCAATCTGCGGAGTGAGTGATGACGTCGCCCAGGTATCCATCACGTCGGGATCGCCGACGAAGCCACCGGCGACACCGCGCTGTTCGGCCGTGAAACCATCGGGCACGTCGGTGCTCGGATCAACTGGAAGTTGGTCGCGGTTCGGCACCAACGGAGTCGAGTAGTCGGGGGCTCCGTCGGTATCGAGGCGGTACCACAGCGGAATCGGAACTCCGAAGTAGCGCTGACGTGATACCAACCAGTCACCATTCAACCCCTGCACCCAGTTGGAGTAGCGATGCTTCATGTGATCGGGGTACCACGCGATCTCCTCGCCGCGGGCGAGCAGGGCCGACCGCAATGATTCGTCCCGCCCACCATTGCGGATGTACCACTGGCGACTGGTGACGATTTCCAGCGGGCGATCACCTTTCTCGTAGAACTTCACCGGGTGCGTGATGGCGCGTGGCTCTGCCTTCAAATCACCGGACTCGCGCAACGATTCGACGATTGCGTTCTGCGCCTGCTTCACCGATTTTCCGGCCAAGGTTGCGTACTGGGCGCGTGCACGATCGGAAACGATCGCATCGGGTGGTTCGGCAAGTATTCGGCCATCCCGTCCGATGATGGCACGAGTAGGAAGATCGAACTCGCGCCACCACACCACGTCGGTGAGATCACCGAAGGTGCAGATCATGGCGATGCCGGTGCCCTTGTCTGGCTGGGCGAGGGGATGCGGGTACACCCCGACTTCGACATCGAACAACGGGGAACGAACGGTCTTGCCGAAGAGCGGCACGTAACGCGCATCATCGGGATGAGCGACCAAACCAACACAGGCTGGGATCAACTCCGGACGCGTGGTTTCGATGACGACGTCGTCATTCGGACCGTGGAATGACACTGCGTGATATGCGCCGGGTCGTTCGCGATCTTCCAACTCTGCTTGCGCAACGGCGGTGCCGAAGTCCACGTCCCACAGCGTTGGTGCTTCCTGTGTGTAGGCCTCACCACGCGCCAAGTTGTCGAGAAATGCCTGCTGCGAGGTACGGCGTGCGTGTACGGAGATGGTGGTGTACAACAAGGTCCAATCCACCGAGAGACCGAGTCGTCGGAAGAGGTCCTCGAAGACCTGCTCGTCTTGTTCAGTGAGTTCGTCGCACAACTCGATGAAGTTCGGGCGCGACACCGGTACGGCTCGATGGTCCTTGGGTGGGTTGCCGCGAAAGGGCGGTGTGAAGCCGGCAACGTAGGGCAGCGATGGATCGCACGTGACACCGAAGTAGTTCTGCACTCGTCGCTCGGTCGGAAGACCGTTGTCGTCCCAACCCATCGGGTAGAAGACGTGCTTGCCTCGCATGCGCTGAAAACGAGCGATGGTGTCGGTATGGGTGTAGGAGAACACGTGTCCCATGTGCAGCGAACCACTCACGGTGGGGGGTGGCGTGTCGATGGCGAATACGGTGTCGCGCGTGGCGGTGCGATCGAACGCGTAGATGTTGTTGTCGCTCCAGCGTTCGATGAAACGGGCTTCCACCCCGGAGAGTGTCGGTTTCTCGGGAACTCTGCGCGTCGGGGAACCGTTCGACATGCTCACTCAACGGTAGTGGCGAACAACATGGTGACCCTCGACGTGTCTCGGTGTGTGTTACCGCTCGATTCGTAGGATTATTGCGTGTTCGCGCTCTATGACACCCTGACGCGCGAGGTTCGACCGTTGGAAATGCGCGAGCCGGGCAAGCTCGGCATGTATCTGTGTGGTCCAACCGTCTACGGTCCACCGCACTTGGGGCACGGTCGAGCCACGTTGGTGTACGACATCTTGCGCAGGTATCTCGAGTGGCGAGGTATCGACGTGAGACTGGTCTCCAACATCACGGACATCGACGACAAGATCATCGAGCGCGCCAATCGGGAGAACCGACCATGGCAGGACATCACGCACAAATGCGAGTCGGTGTGGTTCAATGCCATGGGTCGCCTGGGTGTGAAGCGTCCGACGGACGTTCCGCATGCGACCGACTACGTCGAGCAGATGGTACGCATGATTGGCACGCTCGTCGAGCGCGGTGCTGCGTACACCACCAGTGACGGTGTGTACCTCTCCGTAGAGAGCGTGTCCGACTATGGCGCATTGGCCCACCAGTCGTTGGACGACATGCTGGCCGGCGGGGGTGACCGCGAGGTGCTCGGCGCCCAAGAGAAACGCCATTCCGCCGACTTTGCACTGTGGAAGTTCTCCAAGCCGGGAGAGCCGGCGTGGCCGTCGCCGTGGGGCGATGGTCGGCCTGGATGGCACAGCGAGTGCGTGGTGATGAGTCTGGAGTTGTTGGGGGAAGAGTTCGACCTGCACTGCGGCGGTGCCGACTTGCGGTTTCCGCACCACGAGAACGAGCGCGCACAAGCCGTGGCACTCGGCAAGCAATTCGCACGACATTGGATGCACAACGGCTTCGTCGTCGACCTCGAGGGCGAAAAGATGTCGAAGAGTTTGGGCAACGTGACCAACTTGTTGGACTTGCTCGATCAGTTCGATCCACGTGCGTATCGAATGTTGCTGCTGCAAACGCACTATCGCTCGCCGGTGAAGGTTGGGCAGGACAATATCGATGCCTCGGTGAAGGCACTCTCAGGACTCGACTCGTTCGTGGCACGAAGCGCGGGGCGAAACGCACCGGCCGACGCCGACACGATGGCCCGATTCGTTCAGATCATGGACAACGACCTCGACACACCGAACGCCATGGCACTCGTTTTCGACACGGTGCGGCGTGCCAACATCGCGATCGACGCAGGTGATTCTGCCGCCGACGCGCTGGTCGGCGCGGTACGTAAGATGTGCAGTGCGTTGGGTCTTGAACTTGGTTCCACGGGTGAGGTGGCAACCGATGCACGAGCGCTGGCGGATGCCCTGGACGCGGCTCGCTCGGCGAAAGATTTCGCACGGGCCGATGCCTTGCGCGCTGAGTTGCAGGCACTCGGTTACGTGGTGGAAACCACCAAAGCAGGTACATCACTTCGTCGTGCGTGAACGGAGCCACGACAGCCACGTCACATGGAGAGTTGCTACTCGCTGGTAACTTGGGGGCATGACCGAATTTTCCCTTGCGCTCAATGACGATCAACTCCAACTGAAGGACTGGATTCACGAATTCGCCGTCGACGTCATTCGACCTGCAGCACACGAATGGGACGAGCGCGAAGAGTTCCCCTGGCCGATCGTGCAAGAAGCAGCAAAGATCGGCTTGTACGGAATCGACTTCATCATGAATGCGATGGGCGACCAGAGCGGACTGACGCTTCCGGTGGCAATCGAGGAGATCTTCTGGGGAGATGCCGGTATCGGCATGGCAATCATGGGTTCGGGATTGGCAGCGGCCGGAATCGCCGGCAACGGCACTCCAGAGCAAGTGATGGAGTGGGTGCCGCAGTGTTACGGCACCGCCGACGACGTGAAGATCGGCGCGTTCTGCGTGAGTGAGCCGGATGCAGGTAGCGACGTGAGCTCCCTGCGCACCCGTGCCGTGTACGACGAAGCGACCGACGAGTGGGTATTGAACGGCACCAAAGCATGGATCACCAACGGTGGCATCGCCAACGTGCACGTGGTGGTTGCAGCCGTCGACCCCGAGTTGAAGGGCCGTGGACAGGCAAGTTTCGTCGTTCCGCCGGGAACCAAGGGACTCTCACAAGGCCAGAAGTATCTGAAGCACGGCATCAAGGCGTCGCATACTGCCGAAGTGGTGCTCGACGACGTGCGCGTGCCGGGGCGATGCTTGCTCGGCGGAAAAGAGAAGTTGGACGCCAAGTTGGCTCGTGCTCGCGAAAAAGGCAAGTCGGGTGAGGCGCAGCCGGCGATGAAGACGTTCGAAGCCACGCGACCTGCGGTGGGTGCTCAAGCGTTGGGAATCGCACGCGCGGCGTACGAGTACGCACTGGATTACGCGAAAGAGCGCAAGGCGTTCGGCAAGCCCATCATCATGCACCAGGCGATTGCCTTCAAACTTGCCAACATGATCACCCGCGTGGATGCGTCACGGTTGTTGATTTGGCGTGCGGCATGGTTGGCCAAGAATGGTGGATTCAAGAACGGGGAAGGCTCGATGAGCAAGTACTACGCGTCGGAAACAGCCGTTCGTGTAACCGAGGAGGCCATCCAGATCCTCGGTGGTTATGGCTACACGCGCGAGTATCCGGTGGAACGCTGGCACCGCGACGCCAAGATTCACACCATCTTCGAGGGCACGAGCGAGATCCAGCAGTTGGTCATCGCGCGAGCGATCAGCGGGATGCGGGTGGAGTAACGCGCTCACCTTGTCGAGCGAAGGTCTGGCGACTTGCCGAGATGAGACCGCCACAGATGACGACGAGCCCGAAAACGCCGAGCCACCAACGCCACGACCAGCCGTGGTCATCGTGGATCTGCACGGCGACGAACACCACGGGGGCTGACGCAACGAGGCCGAGCAGCAATCGGTAGGTGGATTTCCACTCATTCCGATGGATTGCCAGTCCGCCAAGGATCACCGTTGGTGCCAGGATTCCCCCCGCACCAAAGAAGAGTGGCAGCGTTCCCAAGACACCGAACGCACGTGTCAACGAAACGATCCATCGCCGCGACATGCGATGTCGCACGCCGATGACGACTCCCTGGGCGAACCCCCAGAACGTGAAGCCACAGACGATGAACAGCGTTCCATTCCAGCTGAATTCAGGATCGTTGGAGATGAGGCGCATCCAGCACCGAGCGACGACGCCAAGCACTGCTCCGGCGATCAAGCCGCGGGTCACGGTTGTTGTCACTGGTGTCCGGAGGCTTGCCAGTGGCATCGGCGTCGCCGCGTAACGAGCGCGTTGCAGTTGCGTTAGTAGACGACTTCGGAAATTTGCATCACGGGTGCGATGTTGGTGTAGTTTGCCACATCGGTCATGACGTCACCCGTGAGTGGTGAACCCATCGCTGCATTGAAGGCATCCATCGATGCGAACGTTACGTGTACTGCGGCGACGTGCGGCCCATTGACACCCTTTTCGACCATGGTGGAGACCGGGTTCCATGCCTTCTGTACGAGCGGTACGTGCGTCTTGCGGTAGTAGTCGTGGTCGAAGGTGGATCCTTCGCTTGATGGGTAGTACACGCTCACTTGGATCATGTCGTCGACCGTATCATCACGTACTCTGACGTCGTGACTACCGGGCTCACCGAAGGCGATCGAGCAGCGCTACGTGCTCGGTATCGAGCCGAGCGCGACAAGCGGATGCGATCCGACGGCAACGACCAGTACCTGGAGGCCACCGGTCGGTATGCACATCTCCTCGACGATCCGTACACACCGGTTGCTCCGCGAGAGCCGATCACCTCCGATGTGCAGGTACTGGTGGTGGGCGCCGGATTCGGTGGACTCGTCACTGCTGCACGTCTCCGACAAGCCGGTGTCAGTGACATTCGGGTCATCGACAAGGCGGGCGACGTGGGAGGTGTGTGGTACTGGAATCGATATCCCGGAGCGATGTGCGATACCGCTGCAATGGTGTACCTCCCGCTCCTGGAGGAAACTGGCACGGTTCCTTCAGCGAAGTACGTGCCGGCTCCCGAGATTCAGGCACATGCACGGCGTATCGCGACCACGTTCGACTTGTATCGCGATGCGCTCCTCTCCACGGACGTGAAGTCGATTGCGTGGGATGAGTCCGCTGCGCGTTACATCGTGCGCACCGACCGTGGTGATGTTCTGCGAGCGAGGTACGTGTGTGCGAGCACGGGTCCGCTGCATCGACCAAAGTTGCCGGGAATTCCCGGAATCCATTCCTTCACGGGCCATACGTTCCACACGAGTCGTTGGGACTATGCGTATACGGGTGGTGATCCGGCGGGAGCATTGATGTCGGGTCTCTCCGAGAAACGTGTCGGCATCATCGGGACGGGGGCAACGGCTGTGCAATGCATTCCCCATCTGTCGCGTGCCGCCGGTGAGCTGTACGTGTTTCAGCGCACGCCATCATCGATCGACGTTCGCAACAACCAATCGATCGATCCGCAATGGTTCGCTGGTCTTGCACCGGGCTGGCAACGCGAGTGGATGGCCAATTTCACGGTGCTGCAGACCCTTGGATTCGCCGAGGACGACTTCGTCAAGGACGGCTGGACCGACATCTCCATTCGAATTCGAGATCGGATGGCCCGAATGGTGCAGGCCGGTGCGGAGATTGGTCCCGCAACGCTGCTGCAAGCGTACGAGGACTCCGATGACGAAAAGATGAGCGAGATCCGTGCCCGGGTCGACGCCATCGTGCGTGATCGGCGAACGGCGGAGGCACTCAAACCCTGGTATCGACAACTCTGCAAGCGACCGTGCTTCCATGACGAATACCTGCAGTCGTTCAACAACCCGACGACACATCTCGTCGATACGGACGGCAAGGGAGTGGAACGAATCGACGAGCACGGTGTGTGGGTCGGCGGCACCCATTATCCACTCGACTGCCTCATCGTTGCCTCAGGATTCGAGGTGGGAACGCCGTACACGCGACGAAGTGGTTTCGACGTGATAGGGCGGAACGGCGTCGCGCTGTCCGACTACTGGGCGGAGGGTATGCGCAGTTTGCATGGAATCCATGTCCACGGGTTTCCGAACTTCTTCGTCATCGGATTCACACAGGGGGCGAACCAGATCGCCAACGTTCCTCAGAATTACGTCGAGAACGGGCTCGCGATTGCCGATGTGGTTCGTCACGCCGAGTCGAAGGGGGCTACTCGCGTGGAGCCGACACGTGAAGCCGAGAATGACTGGCTCACCTTCATTACGAGCAGTCAACGTGGGTTGCGCGGCAATCCCGACTGCACACCCGGCTATTACAACAACGAGGGCAAACCGATTTCTCGAAGCGATATGTTCAACGGAAGCGGCCATCCGGGTGGCCCGGTGGCGTTCTTTGAGTTCCTCGACTCATGGCGTCAGACGGACGAGTTCGTCGGCTTGACCTTCACCTGATGTCACCACGAACCGCCGGTGAGCTGGCTCGATTCATCGATCACACCTTGCTTGCACCTGAAGCCACGCGTGACGAGGTGCTCGACGTGTGTCGCGACGCCATGCGATGGCATGTGGCGGCGGTTTGTATCTCGCCGTCCTGGTTACCGTTGCCTGCGGGCACGATGGCAGCAGTGAATGGTGGTGGTGAGTCGGAGACCGCACTCTGCACCGTGGTGGGTTTTCCGTCGGGCGCACATGCATCGTTCGCAAAGTCGTACGAAGCGAGCCTTGCCGTGATGAATGGTGCAACTGAAGTCGACATGGTGGTGAACCTCGGATCGGTGCGCGACGAGCGATGGCTTGAAGTGCAGGATGAGGTACGGATGGTGAGGAGTGCGGTGGATGCCGTTCGGCGTGGCGTGGTGTTGAAGGTGATTTGTGAGTCGGCTGCCTTGAGTGATCACGAATTGCGCACTACGTGCAAGGCCGTCGTCGATGGTGGGGCCGACTTCGTTAAGACGAGTACCGGATTCCACAAGGCGGGAGGTGCTACGGAACGTGCAGTCATGATCATGCGTGAGACGGTTGGTGCGGACATCGGCGTGAAGGCGAGTGGCGGAATACGCACGACCGCGGCAGCACTGTCGATGATCGCGGCTGGTGCAACGCGAATCGGGGCTTCCGCGACGCGAGAAATCCTGGCGGGGCTGCCGGACTAGTTCGCGGCGTCGATTGCAACTAGAACGTCGCGCAACACCGCACCAGCCCGGGCTGCGGCACGCTTGCCGACGGCGATGACTTCCTCTCCCGACAGAGGCGTTGGTGAGATACCAGCGGCAAGGTTGGTGGGCAATGACAAGCCGAGCACTTCCAGTCCGACGTGTCGGGCCGCAATCACATCGAGCACCGTCGACATGCCGACCAAGTCGGCGCCCCAACTTCTTGCCGCGCGGATCTCGGCCGGCGTCTCGTAATGCGGGCCGTGCAACCCGAGATAGACGCCTTCATTCATCGGGACCGCGCGGTTCGCAATGGCACGTAGACGCTTGCTGTAGGCGTCGGTGAGGTCGACGAATCGCCCCGCAAACGGTGCAGGGGGATTTTCGCCGGTGAGTGGGGAGTGGCCCGTGAGGTTGATGTGATCGCTGATCATCACCGGCTCGGCGATCGTCCAGTCTTCTCGCAATACGCCGGCGCCGTTGGTGATGACGGCGACACCACAACCGAGCGCCGCGGCAGTCCGAACTCCGTGTGCAACCGGCGCAACACCGTACCCCTCGTAGAGATGCGTACGTCCCGTGAGTACCAGCACCCGCGACGTACCAATGGTGATGGACACGGCTTCGCCACCGTGGCCGAGGGCGGATGGTTTCTTGAAGCCGGGCACGTCTCCGATCGGACAGCGATCACCCGAACCGAGCATGTCGATGGCATCGGCCCAACCCGAACCGAGCACGGCAACGATGTCATGACTTCCGTCGAAGCGGTTACGAAGAAACGTGGCAGCTTCGGCGGCGAGATCAAACGGCGAGGTCATCGTTCAACCCTCGTGCCGTGGCCATTGAGCATTCGATGATGCTACGCAGCATTACTCGTCGTCGGTATCTTCGTCGGCAATGGTGGCAAAACCCGCTGCTGCCAACCGAGCGAGTAGCTCGTCGCGAGGACTTGCGCCAGGTGCACGTGCTTTGTCGTTGGCGACTCGCCAGCCGTGTCTGGACGAATATACGAGTGGCGCTTCGCGTAGGCGGCCATATCCGTATTCCACGACGTCGGCAAACATCAACTCATGGTCCCGCATCGGCATCGTCTGGAAGATACGAGCGTGTACCCACGCGAGGCAATCGGGTACCACGGGATGACCGTCAACCTCCGCGAGGTACTCGGGTGCGATGTAATGGAACTTGCGCCCCGGATAGGAAAAGTATTGACCAATGTGCACCTGATCCCCGGCGAGGAACGACACGGTGTACTCGCCACTTGCCTTCATCAGCGGGTAGGTGTCGTGCTTCGGTGAAACACTCGCCATGATGATCGGCTCCTCGAAGGAAACTTGGGTAACCCAGTGCGAGGTATAGGCGAGAGTGATGCCCTCGTGAGTTGCAGCGACCACCTCGACACCCTTCACCGCCTGGCCGAGTGCACGCTTGAGTTTTGGATCGATCATGCCGTCCTTCTCGGCTCAGCGTATTGGGAGCGCCACGATTAGGGTGAGCGCATGACTCGACCTGGAATGTACTCCGGTGTGGCAACCGATGACGCAATGAACCTCGCAATGTCGGCCAAGGCCGTGCCGTTGTACGAGGCGGTGAAGAAGTTCATCGCCGAAGAGATCGAGCCGGTCACTCGCACGTACTTCGAGTTGGGTGAAGGACGTGCCGAGCGCTGGAGTTACGGCGAAGGTCAGCTGGAGCTCCTCGAGCAATTGAAGAACAAGGCAAAGAAGGCCGGTTTGTGGAATTTCTTCCTGCCCAATGCCGAGACCGGTGAGGGATTGTCGAACCTCGACTACGCGTACATCGCCGTGGAGTTGGGGAAGAACCCCATCGCATCCGAGGTGATGAATTGCAGCGCACCAGACACCGGCAACATGGAGGTGCTCGAGCGCGTTGGTACGCCCGAACAGAAGGAAAAGTGGTTGAAGCCGCTCCTCAACGGTGAGATTCGCTCGGCATATGCGATGACCGAGCCCGACGTGGCATCGTCCGATGCAAAGAACCTCGAATGCCGTGCGGTGCGTGACGGGGACGAGTGGGTCATCAATGGAGAGAAGTACTACATCTCCGGTGCGGGTGATCCTCGCTGCAAAATCATGATTTGCATGTTGCTCACCAGTCCCGACGCACCGCCGCACAAGCGACACTCGCAGATTCTCGTCCCGATGGATACGCCCGGCGTGGAGATTCTCGGTCCGATGGAAGTGTTCGGTGAGGATGACGCACCACACGGACACATGCATCTTCGTTTCAACAGCGTGCGCGTGCCGGCCAGCAACATGTTGCTCGGCGAAGGACGCGGATTTGAGATCTCCCAAGTACGACTCGGACCCGGGCGAATCCACCACTGCATGCGGTCCATCGGTGCCGCGGAGCGTGCGTTGGAGTTGATGGTTCGTCGCGGGTTGTCACGTGAGGCGTTCGGCAAACCGATTGCACGACTCGGCAAGAACACCGAGACGATCGCCAAGGCTCGAATTGAAATCGAAGCGATGCGCCTGATGGTGTTGCGTGGCGCAAAGGCCATGGACACCATGGGCAACGCCGAGGCCCGCATTTGGGTGAGTGCCGTGAAGGCCATGGTGCCCGAGCGAGTGTGCAAGATCATCGACGAAGCCATCCAGATTTTCGGTGGTACGGGGATTTCGCAATGGACCCCGCTGGCACGAATGTATGCGGGACAACGCACCCTGCGATTGGCCGACGGCCCTGACGAGGTGCACTGGCACGTGGTTGGTCGCGCGGAAATCAGCCGGTTCGAAGACGACAAGCAGCCCGTTACCGAATACGACCAACGGCACCAACGGTTCTCTGGGCCATCCTGAGGTGCGGCTGCTTTGCTACCGTGACCGCTACGGGTGCGAGCACCCATAGGCGTCCGGGAGGGAACACAGCACCATGGCAGCGAAGAAGAAATCGTCGAAGAAGAAGTCCGTCAAGAAGTCGGTGAAAAAGACCAACAAGAAGTCGCCAAAGAAGACACTGAAGAAGAAGGCGACGAAGAAGAAGTCGGCGAGGAGCGGCACCTCGGCAAAGCGGGCGGCTCCGGCAAAGGCATCTCGCACGACCGGACCCGTGGTGTCCGCCCAGCGAATGTTCAACCTTGCGGCATTGTCGGAAACGGTGTCGGGCCCAGGAGTTGCGGCGTCGCTGCCGCAACACGTGATGAAGCGCGGTCAGAAGGCCTTCATCGTCACCGACCACGGCGTGCGTGGGGCTGGAATCGTTGCACCGATCGTGGAGAACTTGGAGAAGGCCGGTGTGAAGACGTTCGTCTTCGATGAGGTTTCGCCGAACCCGACGGATGTCAACGTGGCGGCCGGTGTTGCTGCCCTCAATCGTTTCGGTATCGACGGCACCGTGGTGGTGTTCATCGGTGGTGGTTCGGTCATGGATTGTGGAAAGTACATTGCACTCGCGGCACCGAACGGCGTTGACAATTTGCACCTGGCGTTCGCCCCCAATTTGGATGCAAACGACCGAATCGACTTCGGCACACTTGCGCCGAAAGCACAGGCCTCCAAACCTGGTTTGCCCACCATTGCAATTCCCACCACGTCGGGTACGGCGTCGGAAACCAACGGCGGTGGTCTCATCACTGACACGCTCACCAACCCGGCGGTGCATCGCAAATTGACCTTCAGCAACCCGTCCGTTGCGCCGGTGGCGATTCTTCTCGATCCGACACTCACGGTTGGCATGCCGGCTCGCGGTACGGCTGCATGCGGCATGGATGTATTGACGCATGCCATCGAGTGCTACACGTCGGCCGGATCCAACCCGTACGCCGATGCCCTCGCATTGCATGCCATTCGATTGACGGGTCAGTGGTTGCCAAAGGCGGTGGCCAACGGCAGCGACCTCGAGGCGCGAGCGCAAATGCAGGTTGCTTCGCATCTCGCTGGTCGTGCGTTCTCGTCGGGTCCGCTGCTCGGTCTCGTGCACGCAACCGGTCATCCGATTTCCGGGCAGTTGCACCAGGCGCACGGCCAGACGTTGGCCACGATGCTGCCGCACGTCATGCGATACAACCGTGACGTGGTGGCCGAGCGCTACGCCGACGTGGGCGAAGCACTCGGCTCCGAACACGATCCCGAGGCGGGCATCGCCGCGGTCGAGAAGTTGTCGGCAACGGTGGGAACCAACAAGCGTTTGCGTGAGTTGGGAGCCACGAGTGACAACATCGCCGACCTCACACAGGATGCATTGCGCGACCTCATCATCCTGAACACGGCGAAGTATCCAACCCGCGGGGACGTGCACGAGTTGTACGCCCGCGCGTTGTAGACCGACCGATAACGCCCGCGTCTCGTAGACCCACCGATCAAACGGCGCCTCGGGCCGATTGATCAGGCGGTGCGCTCACGACCCGTCGGTCAACTCATGAGTTGTTTGCGCACGAGTTCGGCGATGTCGGTCCAATGCGCCGCAAGACCCGGGTGGAGGTCGTAACTCCCCACCTCGTGGAGCGGCACCCATCGGGTTTCTGCGGACTCGTGGTTCGCGGCGTAGACGCCCGCGTCGTCGTTGGTGAAGGCGATGACGGTGTCGTATCTCCAGCTGCCGTGGTCGTCCGCGAATACGTGATGCACCGCGATACGTGTCGAGTCAACCCCGACCTCCTCGTGCGCCTCGCGAATCGCCGCCGACACGATGTCCTCGTGCGAATCGCGGGCGCCGCCGGGAAGGGCCCATGTTCCGCCTCCGTGCGTCCAACCTGCTCGCAACTGCAACAACACGTGCGCATCATCGAGATCGGTTCGCACGAGCAGCAGCCCGGCGGCTCCGTGCAAACCCCAGTGCTCGCGACCGCAGTCGCAGAAGAGAAATCCGTCGCCATCCCGATGGGCCATGGTGATCTACCCGTCTACGCCGATCGCCCTAGGCGTGCACGGGTTGTTGGGGGGTGCCACCGCGAACGACCCAACGATCTCCTGCCAGCAACCGCGCACCGGCAACGAGCGACGTCATGACCACCCCGGCGATTACGAACGTGGTGGTGCGTCCTAACACCTCGTACGACACACCGGCAAACGACGCCGACACACCGCCCGTGAGCGTTTGCATTCCACCCAATAGGCCCTGTGCACCAGCCTGGCGTTCCGCTGGTGCCACCATTCCCACCGCGACTCCCGAACTGGTAACCGTCATACCGTCGTTGAGCGTGTGAACAAGGAACACCGCCATGAGAAGCCAGGGAATCGAGAGCGCTCCGTACAGGGTCATGCAGGCGGCACCGAACAGCATTCCGAATCCTCCGGCTCGGAAGGGTCCGATGTGCTGCACGAACCGACCACCGTACGGCGCCATGAACACCATCGGCAGCACGAAGAGTGTCACACCCGAGTTCGCCATCCATGTTGGAGCATCGAGATCGTTCATCATCAGGGCCCACAACGAATCGAACGTACCGATCATGAAGAACACGGCAATACCGATGAGCACGCCCGCGGCAATGGCCCGGTCACGCAGCAGGTCGACGGCGAAACGTTCGGTCGGGTGGTCCTCTGCGGCGGTCTCGGGGATCCGCATGGTGAAGATCACGATCGAAATCACCAGGAGGACCGTTCCGATAAGTAGGAATGGCGCCGGGATGCCGAAGGAGTCGACCAGGAAGAGTGAGATGACCGGTCCGGCCGCGAAGCCTCCAACCTCGCATGACAGTACTCGTCCCAAATTTCGACCGAGGTTGTCCGGCTCACTCACGATGATGACACGGCGCATCGCGGGCAGGGCACATCCCAGTCCGATGCCCGAGAGGAATCGAGCCCCGAGCAATTCCGGCAACGAATTCGAGAACGCCATGGCGAAGTTCCCGATGATGGCGAGCGACAAACCAAGGAAGATGAGCTGGCGCGAGCGACCTCGGTCGGCCATCGGCGCGATCGTGAGTTGGGCGAAGAACGAGGTGAAGAAGCCGATTGCAATCACCAAGCCGAGCGCACCCTCACTGATTCCGAACTCCTCGCGATAATCATCCAGCATGGTGAACATCACCCCGTAGGCGGATGACTTCACGGCAATGGCCACGAACAATGCGATGAGCAAACGCCTGCGTGGCACGCAGCGAGGCTACTGACCCATCTGCGACAATGGAGGCGTGAGCGTCATCGAGGTATTCAATCCGTTCGACCAATCCCTGGTTGGCACGGTTCCTCGCGCCGGTACCGGTGATTGTCTCGCCGCCGTCGACACGGCGCACGATGCGTTTCCCGCATGGCGTGCGACGGCACCGCGCGTGCGGGCGGAAATGCTGCGCAAGGCCTTCGAGTTGATGGTTGCCGAGCACGACGCGCTGTCGCGATTGATCGTTCGTGAAAATGGCAAGGTGCTCGCCGATGCGAGGGCGGAGGTCACCTACGCCGCAGAGTTCTTGCGCTGGTTCAGTGAGGAGGCCGTGCGAATCGACGGTGACTATCGACGTGCGCCATCCGGTTCCAACTGGCTGTTGGTATCACGTCAGCCGGTAGGAGTGTCGTTGCTGGCGACCCCATGGAACTTTCCCGCGGCCATGGCCACCCGCAAGATTGGACCCGCCCTCGCAGCGGGTTGCACCGTGGTGTTGAAGCCGGCAAGCGACACGCCACTGACGGCACGTGCCATCTGCGACATCCTTCGTCGCGCAGGTGTACCCGATGGCGTGGTCAGCGTCGTGGTACCAGATCCACCAGGCGACGCGGTGTCGGCGATGCTGGCCTCGGGCAAGGTGCGAAAGTTGTCGTTCACCGGCTCCACCCGGGTTGGCGCATTGTTGTTGGCGCAAGCTGCAGAGCGGATCATCAACTGTTCGATGGAGTTGGGTGGCAATGCTCCGTTGGTGGTGTTCGACGATGCCGACGTGGAGGTGGCAGTCGACGGTGCAATGCTGGCCAAGATGCGCAATGGAGGGGCCGCGTGCACGGCGGCCAACCGCTTCTTCGTCCACGAAGCCATCCACGACAGGTTCGTCGAGGCATTCGCACAACGGATGTCGTCGTTGGTGCTCGGCAACGGCATGGATGCCGCAACGCACGTGGGGCCACTCATCACTCGAGCACAACAAGACAACGTTGCATCCTTGGTCGACGAAGCCGTCACGAGCGGAGCAACCGTGGTGTGTGGAGGCAGGCGTGCGAGTGACGAGTCGTTTGGCTACCACCCAACGGTGCTCACCGATGTGGGATTCAATGCGGCGATCCTGAAGGACGAGGTGTTCGGCCCGGTTGCTCCGATCGTGAGGTTTCGGGATGCCGACGACATCGTCACCCACTGCAATTCGGTGGAGCACGGACTGGTGTCGTACGTATTCACCCGCGATGTGGCCAAGGGATTGCGATTCGCCGAAGCATTGGAGACCGGAATGGTCGGACTCAACCGTGGTCTCGTCAGCGACCCAGCCGCACCGTTCGGTGGGGTCAAGGCTTCGGGCCTCGGACGGGAAGGTGGCCATGACGGCCTGCTGGCGTTCCTTGAAACCAAGTATGTAGCGGGTAATTGGTAGACGAGTACCTTGGTGTCCCACCGTTGTGGCACCGTTTCGTTTCGGGCGCTGTCGCGTTGCCACCGAGTAGCAACCGCGGACATTTGCTGGCACACTAAAAAACGTGGGAGCCGGCGCTCGCAGGATTTGCACCGATTTGTTGTCGGAAGCGGGAGTGCCCATCGACGGCGATGCTTCGTTCGCAGTGAAGGTTCATGATGAGCGCCTCTGGTCGCGGATCGTCGCGCAACGCCAACTGGGTCTGGGTGAGGCCTACATGGACGGTTGGTGGGATTGCGACCAGTTGGACGAGATGCTCACGCGAGTAATCGCCATCGACGCAGCACAGCGCATTCCGCTTCGACCACGAATTGCGTGGCATGCGGCCATGTCCACCATCGCCAACTATCAGACCAGACGCCGCGCAACGCAGAATGCCCGTCATCACTATGACATCGGCAACGACCTCTACGAGCGCATGCTTGACAAGCGGATGATCTACTCGTGCGGCTATTGGCAGCAAGCCGATGATCTTGATTCAGCGCAGGAAGCAAAACTGGATCTCATCTGCCGAAAGCTCGAACTCGAGCCGGGGATGCGGCTACTCGACATCGGCTGCGGGTGGGGTGGTTTCCTGCAGTTCGCGGCCGAACGCTATGGCATCATCGGTACCGGAATCTCCCCGGCGGTGCACCAAGTGTCAAAGGCCCGGGAGCGATGCGCCGGACTGCCGGTGACCATCCACGCAATGGAGTATCGCGACCTGACGGGGGAATTCGATCGGATCGTGTCCGTTGGGATGTTGGAGCACGTTGGTCCAAAGAATCTGGGGACCTTCTTCGATACGTGCGATCGATTGCTGGTGGACGGCGGGATGATGTTGCACCACACCATCGGGTCGACGGTGTCGAAGCATCACAGTGACCCTTTCTTCGATCGCTACATCTTCCCTGGAGGCGTGCTTCCGTCACTCGCGCAGTTCACCGCGGCGGCCGAACCAAAGTGGGTGATCGAAGACGTCCACAACTTCGGACCGGACTATGACCGAACGCTCATGGCATGGAACACCAACATCGAGGCACGTTGGGCGGAGATTCCGCATTACGACGAGCGTTTCCGCCGTATGTGGAGGTTCTACGTGTTGGGTTCGGCGGCCGGTTTTCGCGCGCGATCGCTGCAACTCTGGCAGGTGGTGCTACGACGCAAGGGCCGAGCACCCCGCTACAGCGCCGCCCGCTGACGGCGAGCCATTATGACCGTCCACCAGATGAGTGGTATCTGGAGTGGCAGTCGCCCGTAGGCGACGAGTCGTTCCGACAGATCCCGATCACGCCAATCCCAGGCCATATAGATGTTGGCCGGGTACACCGCCAGGAAGAGTGCCGCCGCGGCCCACAACGCCGTTCGACGTGTGCGGCGTACGAGCACACCAACACCAACGAGGACTTCGGCGACACCACTCAGATACGTGGCGAATCGCTCCGATCCGGGGAGCGCAGGAGGAACGATGGCATCGAAGAATTCAGGATTCACGAAGTGTGAAATCCCCGCACCGAGCAGGAAGAAAGCGAGTAGTTTCTCTCCACGAGTCATGCGCGAAGACTAGGTCGTCGTGCACGACCCCGCCCCGACGGAGGACGCCGAGAACTCACCACATGACTGATCGCATCGACACACGCACGAATTGGTTGGATCCGCAACAGTTGAACGCCGTCCGCGATCAAGTGCCCTTGGTGTACGTTGACGCCGTCCCGGTGCGGATCGATGACCAGGGCAACGTGACCCATGTCGGGATGTTGCTTCGACAAGCTCCCGACGGGAGCATCTCGCGTACCGTCGTATCGGGTCGTGTGTTGCTGAACGAGAGAATCCGTGAAGCGTTGTTGCGTCACTTGGAGAAGGATCTCGGACCTCTTGCACTTCCCAAGATTCCACCGGAGCCCGCTCCCTTCACCGTGGTGGAATATTTTCCGGATCCCACCATGTCGGGTTTTCACGACCCCCGTCAACACGCGGTGAGCCTTGCCTTCGTCGTACCGGTCTCGGGGGATTGTCAGCCCACTCAAGCCGCCCTCGACTTGGCCTGGTATTCACCCGTCGAGGCGGTGAGCGACCAAGTTCGTCGCGAGATGACGAGTGGACACGATCGACTCATCCGACTGGCCTTGGCGTCCGTCGGCGTGCTGCCCTAGAGCAGCCGTCGCCCGGGGGGGCGACTACGGCTGTCGTCGGCGACGTCGAACCCGTGACCTACGTCGACCAGGGGGTGGGGCGAACACCTCGAGTGCCTCGCCATTGGGTTGCTCGAGGGTGAGCGAGATTCCGTCACCGATGTCCTCGGGCTCGGTTGCCGCTTCGATCACGACGGCGGGTTCCTCCTTGGGTTTTCGCCCCAGGAGACGATCGAAGGCCACCATTCCACCCGCCAACATCGCGCCGACGGTTCCGTAACGCTGGGCGGCACGGCGCACCATGTGTGCCGATTCAGGCAGTGCCGCGGGATCGATCGGATTGGTCGGCTCCGCGGGATCGGTCGGGTTGGTCGGCTCCGTTGATTCATTCGTCACGAAGTCCAAACTATTGAGAAAAGTGGTCGAACAATCACTCATCGTCCGGTTCGTGACGAATACTCTTTCCGTATGCCAGAAGGCGACACGATCTACCGCAGTGCTGCGGCACTACGAATTGCGCTGATCGGCAAGAAGATGGTGCGGTTCGAGGCCACACGACTCGACGGAGCCTCGCCCCGCGTGGGACAAACCATCGAAGAGGTTCGAAGTCACGGAAAACACCTGGAAATCGTGTGGGACGACGGCGTGGTGCTTCACACGCACATGCGGATGACTGGTTCGTGGCACGTGTACCGAGTTGGCGAGCGTTGGCGCAAACCGCCGCATCGTGCGCGCGCGGTGATCGGTGTCGCTGACTGGGTGGCCGTCTGCTTCTCGGCACCGGTCGTTGAAACGTACCGAGACTTCGACCCACGGCGGCACCCAATCCTCGGGCGACTCGGCCCGGATTTGTGCCACGAGCACCCCGACATCGACGAGTGTGTGGTGCGTATGCGTGCCTACGATCCGTCGGACAGCACCATCGCGGAGGTCCTGCTGGATCAGCGGGTGATGTGTGGTGTCGGCAACGTGTATCGCTGCGAACTTCTCTGGGCATGCGAACTGAACCCATGGGCGAGGGTCGGTGAATTGTCGACCGACGAGTGTCGCGAGCTGGTGTCGCTCGCCCATGAGATGTTGCGGGCGAACCTGCAGCGCGTGAATCGAATCACGACGCCGGCCGTGGACGGTGGCCTTGCGGTGTACGGACGACAGGGGAAATCATGCGGTCGATGCGGTGATCTGGTCCGGGTGACGCACCACGGTGAAGCAAATCGCGTGTTGTACTGGTGTGCTGGTTGCCAGACGATGCACACTCCATCGGTTACCGCTCCACGCCGGCTCGCCGACGATACCCCGACGGATCAACACCCGGCAGCGAGGATGTTCGCCGAGCCGCTCGAGGAGCGCTAGACGGCGGCGATTGCCTCCACCACGTTGACCTTGGTGGCGCGCCATGCAGGATAAACCGCGGCCACCACGCCGAGTACGAACGAGATGAACACGATCCAGAGGGTTTCGTTGATGGGCAATCGGAAGGCGATATCGCTCTCGTCGCTCAGCGCGGCCACGACGACGATGCCCATCACGATGCCCAGCACCACTCCGGAAACCGCACCGAGCAGCGAGGTAATGACGCTCTCCCATCGCACCGTGGTGCGAACCTGGGACTTGGTCATGCCAACCGCGCGCAACAATCCGATTTCACGACGGCGCTCGAACACCGACAGGAGGAGTGTGATGACGATTCCAACGATGGCGATGATGATGGACAGGCCGAGGAGACCGTAGATCAGAGCCAGAATCTGGTTGATTTGTGCCGCCTGGTCGTCGATGAATTCATCCTTGGTTTGCAGGGTTCCGATGCCTGCATCGCTACTGATGGCGGCGATGCGATCACGAACCGTGTCGAAGACCGCATCGTCAGCAACCTTGATGTACACGAAGGCATCGAAGATCGGCGATGGGGCGTCGGCGAACATCTCGCGACTGGCGACGTAGTTGGCAAAACTCGTGTCGCCGGACATCAGTCCGCGAACGACGGCATCCACCTCGACGCCGTCGATTCGAATGACCTTGAGCCGCGTGCCGACCTCCCAGCCCTTGCTCTCGGCGCGACCAGCGTTGACGAAGAGGCCATCACTACCCAGCGTGGTGAGATCACCCTCGGTTACACCGAGGTCGAAGAGGCCCGTGATGGTCGCGGGATTGATCGTTTGCACGAATACACCGCGCTGGTCGGCGCCGGCTGGTGTCGACGAAGTGGCTTGGCTTGGGTCGACCAGCCGTACCGAGGTGAATCCGACACCGGTTGCTTGGGCCACACCATCGAGTTGCGCGATCCGGTCCGTGAGCGAGAGCGGAATCCCGCCGAAACCCTGCGAATCCACCGTGAGCGCGATGTCTCCGCTGAACGCATCGCCGAACGTGTCGCGAACCTCGGCACGAATGCTGGCTGCGAGCGCGGTGAAGGCGGTTACGAGCGCAACACCGAGGAGTACCGGAGCGGCGGTGCGTGACGTGCGTTTGGGATTGCGGGCGGCGTTCTGTCGTGCCATCACACCGCTGGCCCCACGCATTGCAGCCACGGGAATTCCGATGAAGAGGGCGACGGGTCGCGCGATGGCCGGTCCGAGCACCAAGATGCCCGAGAACACCCCCAGCACCCCGAGACCAAGCACCTGAATCGGCGCATCGTTCATGGCGGCAACCATGGCTACGCCGCCGGCAACCACCAGGATCAGCCCAATGACGACGCGACGCGAGATGCTGCCGGCAGTATCGAGCGCGGTGTCGCGGAGGGCGGCGAGCGGGGGAACGCGACCGGCGCGCCGCGCCGGAAACCATGCGGCAAAGACGGTGACGAGTACCCCGGCCAGGAGGGTGTTGATGAACGAGCCGGGGGCGATGGCCAAACCCTGGGTGGGAACTTCGAAACCGGTCGCCTTCAGCAACGCATTCAGCAACTGCGAGAGCAGGATGCCGATACCGAATCCGATGACCGATCCGACGATTCCCATGGCCGTCGACTCGACGAGCAACGCACGCGACACTTGACGTTTGCTTGCACCAATCGCACGCAACAAGGCGTTCTCGCGTTGACGTTGTGCTGCGGTGATGGAGAACACGTTGTAGATGACGAACGATCCGATTCCGAGCGCAATGTACGAAAAGACGATCAGGAACGTGGAGAAGATGTTGAGCACATCCTTGATTTGCCCCTGCACCTCCGCGGTAATTTCTGCCCCCGTCAGCGTCTCGAGTTTCAGGTCGGCCGGGAGTGCGGCATCGATTCGGCGTGCCAGAACCTCGTCCGAGACTGAGTCGTCGCCTTCGATGAGGATTGCGTCGACGAAGCCGGGTTGCAGGAGGAACTCCGACGCCGTTGGTTGATCGAACAACGCGAACGTTGCCCCGCCGGGTGACGAAATGTCGCCATAGCTGGCGACTCCAACGAGCGTGAACTCACGGGTGCCTCGTACCGCGACCACCCGAACGTTGTCCCCGACGACGAATTCGCCGTTGTCGGCGGTGGCCGAATCGAGGACCACTTCGTTGGGGCCAATCGGTAGGCGACCTTCGGTGATCGACCACAGACCCGCCGAGTCGGACGTAGCGATACCGCCGAACGTTGGTGGACCATTGCCTTCGCTGCCGAGCGGTTCGCCGTCCTTGCCGATGACTCGCGCGAAGGCTTGGATGTCGCCGGTTGCCGAGGTGACACCCTTGACGCCACGAACGGTATCGAGTACCTCGATTGGCGTTGCTGCACGTTGTTCGCCACCGAAATTCAGTTCCAAGAACGTCGTGGAACGAACGTATGCGTTTACATCACGAAAAACATCGGCAAAGAGTCGATCGAACGTTTGGTTGATCGTGTCACGGAAGACGAACGTTCCAGAAAGAAATGCAGTGCCGAGGATGACGGCCAGCGACGTAAGGATGAGTCGACCCGTGCGGGCGAGCGTCATCTTCGCTGCGAGACGAAACACGCGTGAACTACTCGCCGAGGTGCTTCAAGTAGTCGAGAACCTTCTGCGCTGTCGGCGAGAACATCTCACCCGCGACGCGACCGTCGGCCAGGAAGACGATTCGATCGGCGTAACTCGCGGCGACTGCGTCGTGGGTAACCATGACGATGGTTTGGCCGAGGTCGGTCACTGCTCGTTTCATGAAGGAAAGTACCTCGGAACCAGTCTTTGAGTCGAGGTTGCCGGTCGGTTCGTCGGCGAAGATGATGTCGGGTTGGCTGGCGAGTGCGCGAGCCACCGCAACTCGTTGCTGCTGCCCGCCGGAGAGCTCGCTCGGGCGATGATCGAGTCGGTCGCGCAACGAGATGGTGTCGATGACACGGTCGATCCACGCCGAATCACCCTTCTTCTTGCCCAACGTGAGCGGCAGCGTGATGTTTTCGTAGGCGTTGAGGGTGGGAATCAGATTGAACGCCTGGAAAACGAAGCCGATCTTTTCACGACGCAGTTCGGTGAGTTGTTTGTCATTGAGGATGGAGAGATCGGTATCGCCGATGAACACGCTCCCGCTGGTGAGTGCATCGAGACCGGCGATGCAGTGCATCAGGGTGGACTTTCCCGAGCCACTCGGCCCCATGATGGCCGTGAACTTGCCCTTCTCGAAGCTCACGTCCACACCGTCGAGCGCTCGAACCTCGCTGTCACCCGACCCGTACACCTTGCAGGCACTTGCTGCGCGCGCAGCAGCGTTTGTGGTTGGTTGCAATGTCGGCGGTGAGAGTGCGGTCACCGTTTCAGACTATTGCTGCGGTCGAATATCGAGACCGAATCGGGCAAGAAATTCGTCATAGTACGCCTCGTCATCCAGATGTCGTCCGAACGACACCCATTCTTCATCGCTCATCGAGGCCCGGGCAGCGAGAAGTGCTTCCGCGCCCCAAGAGCAGTGCCATCGAAGTCGCGGTACGGATGTGGTTGCTGCTTCGAGAATGGTGGCGGCGGCTTCCTCCGCGGGTGTGGCGTTGGTGATGCCTGCGGCGTAGAACGCAAAGAGACGTCGGTAGTGGGCGTCGTATGCCCCCGACTGATTCGGGGCGTCGATGTTCTTGCCGAATATGGAACTGCGCGTGATACCGGGTTCCACGATTGCAACACGAATTCCGAACGGAGCGAGTTCGTGGGCGAGGCCCTCGCTCATCCCTTCCACCGCCCACTTCGATACGTAGTAGGGCGATTGTGCGATGGCGGTGATCTTGCCGACCACGGATGACACGTTGATGATCGCACCACTCCGACGTGCACGCATCGACGGCAACACCGCCTGTATGCATCGCACCGAGCCGTTGTGGTTGATGTTGAATACCTCGGTGTAGGTGTCGATGGGGCATTCCTCGGTAACGGCATTGCCACCGACACCGGCATTGTTGACGAGCACGTCGATGTGGGGAGCTGCAGCAAAGATTCGCGCGAACCCCGCGGTGACGGACGTCGAGTCGCCGACATCCATCTCCACGAGGGTGAGTCGCTCGGCGACATTCATGTCTCGTGCCCTAGTGACCAATTTTTCGGCCTTGGACAGCCCCCGAACGGTGCCAAAGACGTGGTAGCCCGCTTGGGCAAAGGCCAATGCCGTGGCACGGCCGATGCCTGAGTTGGCCCCAGTAATGACCGCAGTTGGACCCTCGATGTCGGGTTTCGTTGTGGAAGACATGAATCCCACCGTAGGTGGTGACCACCCCAGGAGCCCTCCTCGGGACGTTTCCGGAAAATCTGTTACAGAGAGGGGATATCTTGCCGTTAGGAAAGTGGAGGTCTCCGTTCCCAAGGCTGCATTGGTACACCTGTACCGCAATGGCCAATTCTGGAAGACGGTAACTCCGGATGAAGTCAAGAAATTGAAGATTCCTGCGGACGGCGCGACCGCCGAGGACATTCAGATCGTGGTGGCGACACGTACCGGTGCGGTGATGTCGACACCGATTGACCAAGAAGCAGATGAGCGGTCGTCCGCAGCGCCATCGGCAAAGTCCGGGGCAAAGACATCGGCAAAAGCAGCAACAAGGGCGGCGACCAAAACATCGACGAAGTCCGGAAAAGCATCATCCACACGATCCAGGAACCTCGCTGGTCGGCGCTCAACCGACGACACGCTGAAGGGCAAAAGCAGACGGAAATCGCAAACTTCGTAGAACGACACTTCAGCGTCTACGGTGAGAAGCGATGAAACCAACCGCAAGCACGATCGGACAATTGAAGGCATCGGGGTGGAAGTCGCGTTCGGTGAAGGAGGAGATTCGCGAAAATTCAGTGACGCGGATTCGCGCCGGCCTGCCGTTGAGCGAGAGCATCCTCGGATACGACGACACCGTCATGCCGCAGTTGCACAATGCGTTGTTGGCCGGCCACGACATCGTGTTCCTCGGTGAGCGTGGTCAGGGCAAGACACGCATAATTCGTTCGCTCACGGGACTCCTCGATGAGTGGATGCCGATCGTGGCTGGGAGTGAAATCAACGACGATCCCTACCATCCTGTTTCGCGACACGGACGTGACTCGGTAGCCGAACACGGCGACGATACGCCGATCACTTGGGTGCACCGCGAGGATCGTTACGGCGAGAAACTTGCCACCCCCGACACCTCGATTGCCGATCTGATCGGCGAAGTCGATCCCATCAAGGTTGCCGAGGGTCGGTATCTCAGTGATGAACTCACCCTTCATTTTGGGTTGGTACCACGAACCAACCGTGGCATCTTCGCCATCAATGAATTGCCGGATCTTTCGGAGCGTATTCAGGTGGGCTTGCTCAACGTGTTGGAAGAACGTGACGTGCAGGTTCGCGGCTACAAGATTCGTCTGCCACTCGACGTGCTCCTCGTGGCATCGGCCAACCCGGAGGACTACACCAACCGAGGTCGAATCATCACGCCGCTGAAGGATCGGTTCGGCAGTCAGATTCGCACCCACTATCCACTCGACGTGGAAACCGAGATGCAAATTGTCCGGCAAGAAGCACGACCAGCGAGCATCGGCGATGTTGCGGTGACTTACCCGTCGTTCATGGAAGAAATCGTTGCCGAGATCAGCCATTCGGCGCGCGCGAATGCCAACGTAAGCCAGCGCAGCGGTGTGAGTGTTCGTGTGTCGGTGAGCAACCAGGAATTGCTCGCCGCCAATGCCGTACGTCGCGGGCTTCGTGCGGGGGAGACCGCGGTGGCTCCACGTGTGAGCGACCTCGATGCGTTGGTGGCATCGACGGCCGGAAAGATCGAGATCGAGAGCGTCGACGACGGACGCGAAGGAGCGGTGTTCGAGCAGATTCTGCGCGGCTCGGTGCTGCAGGTGTTCAAGCGACGAGTGTCCGGCGACAAAACCAGGGAGGTCGTTGCCGCGTTCGAGGCGGGTGCGGTGGCGAACACCGGTGAAGACGTATCGTCAGCCGACCTCCTTGCATTCGCCGCGCAAGTTCCCGAGTTGCGAACGCTCGCCGTCACGCTCGGCGACGGCGATGAGTCACCGGCAGCGGTCGCGAGTGCCGTGGAATTCGTCCTCGAGGGGCTTCATCTGGCCAAGCGGCTGAACAAGGATTCACACGGCGGAAGAGCGGTGTATCGAGGCCGATCCACCGCCGTCTGATCGTCAAAGCGCTGACCGCTACACCGCGAATGGCGTGCGGGTCCAGTGTTCGCCGGTGTCGTTTCGATACGTGGTTGGTGCGAGGCCGACCAATCGCGACGCATGCACCGGGTGATCGAAGCCGCGCAGGTTGAAGTAGCCGATCGGTTCGGCGGTGATGCCTTCCGGGAGGTGGACGGCGTCCTCGGTGGGCATGAGGATGCCGTAATTTGCGGCCTCGTCACAGAGTCGAGATGCCAAGTTTGGTGCGTCGCCGATGTAATCCTCGCCCTCGAACAGGATGATCGGACCGGAGGCGATGCCGATACGTAGTCGCAATTCACCGAGGCGCTCGGCAAACCGACGTTGCAGCTCCAGGGCGAAGATGACCCCCGCGTTCTGTTCCACGGCGATGGCCATGAATCCGTCACCAAGGTGTTTTGCGATTCTCACACCCACCTCGGATGCGAGATCACGCGATACCTCGCGAAAGTCCTTCAACATCGACTTCGCCTGGTCGTCGTCCGTGCGTTGAATGAACGAAGTGAACCCCGAGAGGTCGACGAAGATGATCGTGCGTGGGTAACGCATCGTGCCCCTCATGCTACGGTTCGCACGTGGGCCTTCGATTCACGTATTCGCGCTGGGACGGCACACAAAAGGGTTTCGAACTGGATGCCGATTCGTTGATGCGCGAACTCACCGACGAACTCATTCACCACGGCGACCCGAACGCCGCTCTTCGACGAATCATGCAACAGGGTATTCGCGACAGGAACGGGCGGAACATCGAAGGTATTCGACAAGCGCTCGACCGAATTCGAAACAAGCGCAAGGAGATTCGCGAGCGAGGCAACATCGGGCATGAGTTCGACGACGTGGCCCGTGAACTCGACGACATCGTGGACGAGGAACGTCTCGCCGTGGATTCGGTGGAGCGTGCCGCAATGGAATCGGGTGACACTCGCCGTGCCGACGTGGCGCGCGAGTCCGCAATGGATCGCCGCCTACGCCTCGACATGTTGCCAGACGACCTTGCGCGGAAGATCGAGGCGCTCTCCCACTACGACTTTCAGTCTCCCGACGCTCAGTTACGGTTCGAGCGACTTTCGGAGCGTTTGAAGGACCAACTCTCCAGGCGACAGTTCGAACAAGTGGCAAGCGGCATCGAGAGCATCACGCCCGAGGCATTGGCACGGATGAACGAGATGATGAAGGCACTCAACGACATGATCGAGCGTCGCCAGCGCGGTGAGGATCCAAAATTCGAGGAGTTCATGAAGAAGTTCGGCGAGTTCTTCCCGGAGAACCCGGCCACCCTCGATGACCTGCTCGAACTCATCGCCAAGCGAATGGCAGCGGCCCAAGCCGTTCTCAACTCGATGACTCCCGAGCAACGTGCCGAACTTCAGGAGCTCACCGATCAAATGCTTGGTGACAACGAGGTGCGTGAGCAGATGCAGCGTCTTGGTGCCAACATGCAGTCGATGTTCCCCGACATGGGGTGGGGAGATTCCCAGGAATTCACGGGCGAACAGCCGATGCCGTTCGGGGAGGCCCTGCGAAGCATGCAACAACTTGGCGACCTCGAGGAGCTCGAGCGGTTTCTCCAGAACGCCAGTTCGCCGTCCGCCCTGCAAGAAGTGGATCTCGACAAGGTTCGAGACCTCCTGGGTGACGAGACGGCGGAGTCGTTGGATCGGCTCGCGCGACTCACCGAAACACTTCGCCAAGCAGGGCTCGTCGACCAGAAGGAGGGTCGATTGGAGCTCACTCCGCGGGGACTGCGTACGATCGGCAAGCAGGCATTGAGCGACCTCTTTGGTCGTCTGGAACGCGACACACTCGGCCAACATCGGATCGAGCGTGTCGGCACCGGGCATGAACGCGCGCACGACACCAAACCTTACGAATACGGCGACCCGTTCCACCTGGACTTGCAACGCACGTTGAGAAACACGCTGCGTCGGCAGGGTGGTGGGCTGCCGCTGCGCCTCTCGCCGGATGATTTCGAAATCGACCAAACCGAACAGCTCACCCGTTCTTCGACCGTTTTGATGGTCGATCTCTCGTTGTCCATGCCCA
>JALRBT010000109.1 GCA_023262255.1 Ilumatobacteraceae bacterium | reverse complement strand
GAGGCGACCACAGGTGTGCGAATCGTGGAAGTTGATATGTCGTTGTTGGTTACGTTCGCCGATTTCTCAGCCGTCGTGACGCTATCGGGATGGGGAAAGGCTTCCACAGCTCGGGGCCGCGACGTGTCAGGGGCCGCGGCGTGTCAGGGGCCGCGTCCGCAACTCCCGGTTGGGCCGTGGCCGAGCGTCACGCGGAAGCGGGGGCGCGCGGACGTGGTCGCGGTGCCACCGGCCATCGTCTGCGGGTCGACGTGCGTCCCCCCCACGCGAACACCCACATTCAACGTGGCCGCACCAGTTGTTGCGGCGTTCCCGGACTCACTCGCCAACCCGAGCACGTCACCACGGCGCACCGGATCGCCCCGCGACACCGTCGTTTCACCCATACCGCCGTACGTCACCCGTACCGACGGATTGTCATGAGCACGTACCACCACGTACCGCACGCCGGCCACCTCGCCGCCTAACACCACCCGACCACTCAACCCGGAGCGCACCGCCGAGGCGACCGGAACCGCGTATTCGATGCCTCGATTGCCCGCACATCGCGCACACTCCGAGGCACGAAACGGATCGACGATGATCGCATCATTCGGTAAGGCCAGACAGACACCAAGCAACACGGCAGTCAACATGCGTTCGCTCCCGTGGTGAGACTGCGGAGATGGATTGGAGTCAACGGAAATCGGCGGCAGCCAAGTGCCCGCGCATTTGGAGCACGGCCTTGGCATGAATCTGCGAAACGCGACTTTCGGTGACGTCGAGCACCTCGCCGATCTGGGCGAACGTGAGGTTCTCTTCGTAATACAAGAGCAGCGTGGTGCGCTCCCGCTCGGGCAACTTGCGAATGGCCTCGCGCATCGCCCGGCGCAGCTCCCCCGACTCGATCGCGGCATCCGGATTGGTGGCGCGTTGGAAGTCGCTTGCATCGGGCATCGCATGCGAGTCCATTGCAACGTGATCGAGCGGACCGATGGCGCTCGACGCCACGTCCGACAACCATTCGTGCAACTCGTCGGCACTGATCTTCAGTCGTTCGGCGATCTCGGCATCGGTTGCAGGGCGACCAAACTCGTTCTGCAGTTCGGCGATGGCAACCTCCACTTGTCGCGATCGCGCGCGCACCGAGCGCGGTACCCAGTCGAGCGCGCGCAGGCTGTCGAGTATTGCCCCGCGAATGCGCGGCACCGCGTACGACTCGAACTTCACGCCGGCCGACAGCGCATACCGATCGATCGCCTGCACCAGTCCCACCACGCCGGCACTGACGAGGT
This sequence comes from Ilumatobacteraceae bacterium, assembly GCA_023262255.1. GTDB lineage: Bacteria > Actinomycetota > Acidimicrobiia > Acidimicrobiales > Ilumatobacteraceae > F1-60-MAGs027. The sequence continues at coordinate 1,615 of JALRBT010000109.1, read as the reverse complement.
CGTTGGTTTCCACCCTGCGTGGCAAGCCCGCCGACAAACGTCCGGCGACGAACTTGACGAGCGAGGCGTAATGGACCACCAACCAGTCGCGCGCCACGCCATCCTTGGTTGCGTGGAACCGCTGCCATGCATCGTCGACGGTGAGACGTTCCGCTCGGGGGTTCATGCGCGTGGATGCGACGCCCCGTACGCCGTCTTCAATCGTTCCTTGCTCACATGCGTGTATCGCTGCGTGGTGGCGACGTCGGCATGACCGAGCAATTCTTGCACTGCGCGCAGGTCGGCCCCGTTGTCCAGCAGGTGCGTGGCGAAGGTGTGTCGAAGCGCGTGCGGATGCGTGGGTGACAGCGCACGATCGTCGATGAGACGTCGCACGTCGCGCGGCGTGATGCGCTTGCCGCGATGGTTGAGAAACAGGGCGAGCTCGTCGGCGGCCGGCACGTCGTCCACCACCTCCTTGCGAACCTTCACCCAGTCGCGCACGGAGTCGACCGCGGGTTTGCCCACCGGCACCTGGCGCTCCTTGTTGCCCTTGCCCATCACGCGCACCACACCTCGTCGCACATCGATGGAGTCGATCTCGAGCGAGCACAACTCGCTGACACGCAGTCCACTGCCGTACAACATCTCCACCACCGCGTCGTCGCGCAAATGTCGCCAGCGCGGATGGTCCTCGGGGTGGTGTTCCAACAACGCACGCAACTGCGCAGCGGTGAGCACCTTGGGTAGTCGGCCCTTGTCGGACGGCGTCTTCACACCTACCGTCGGATCGACCTTCACCTTCTTGTTGCGTGACAGCCAGCCGAAGTAGCGGGTGAGCGACGCCTTTTTTCGCGCGATACTGCGTCGAGCAAGTTTGCTCGTGGAGAGGAACGCCACGTACGAACGAACGTGCTGTTTGGTGACCTGCGATGGAGCCGTCACGCCGTGACGAGCCACCCATTCCACGAAGAGGCGCACATCGCGCTGGTACGCGCTCACGGTGTTGGGTGATGCCGCGGTCAGCGATACGACGAAACCGTCGAGATTCCACTGATCGGCCCGGCCCACCTCCAAAACGGTAGTTGCCGACTGCACACGTCGCGGGCGTGCGCGTCACGGAGTGACCAAGGCGTCCCACCAGCCGACGTTCGCGGTTACCCACCGGCACCTGTGAGAATGGAACAACGATGAAACTTCTCACTGGAGGTGTGCACGACCAAGCCGGGAGGTGCAGGAAATCTTCGGCGCGATTGGCATGCGTCGGCACACTGCTGGCGGTACTCCTTGCATCGTGCGCCACGACCCCACGAACCGCCACCAACTTTTGCCGGGTGCTCGCCGACCGTCTCGACGGCATCACCCAAACTCCAACTTCCAGTGCGCAAGTGCAGGAGTTGATCGGGCACTACGACCGTCTGGTCGAGGTGGCTCCGATCGAGGTGGAGGACGACCTTGCAACCATTCGAAACCTGTTCGTCCTGGCGTCGGAAGTCGACGTTACGAACGCGGCCAGCGTGCAGGCGGTGGCCGACGCGGCATATGCCGCCGAGCGCGCAGCCGAAGACGCGGGTGTATTCGTGGGTGCGACGTGTGGAGTGGACTTGTCCAATGGATTCGCCGTTCAGGCACCCAC
>JALRBT010000108.1 GCA_023262255.1 Ilumatobacteraceae bacterium | reverse complement strand
CGGCCATCGCGAGGTACAGCCCGAGCTTGATGCCCTCGAGCGTCAACTGACTCACCCGCCGAACCGACCAATTGCCCTCACTCGCGCTCGACGCGGCATTGGCCACCGCCCCGCTCTCGCTCGACACGAGGGGGAAGATGATTCGCTGGTCCCCGTTTTCACTCACGGTCACCTGCAGTGAAGAACGTTCGGGATCGCGCAAGGAGATCCCCGCAGGCAACGTGGCAACGTCGATGTTGATGGTGTATTCACCCGGACCCTCCACCTCGATGCGGAACGACCCGTCCTTGTCCGTCGTCGCACCTCCTACATCGTCGATCGACAGGTCCACACCCTCCACGAACACCTTGACGCCATTGGCGTCCTGGTACTGAAGTTGCCCGATTACCCCGAGGTCGTCGGATACTTGCGCGCTGGCCGACTGGGCGCCCGCCAGCACACCGAGGGCTGCCACTACCACGAGGAATGAGGATCGAACACCCGTGAACGGCACCCGTTCAGTGTGCCACAGTGCGTTCCGAACCGGTGTATTTCGCGATTCTTGCGAGCTGCAACACCGATAACCACACGGCTACCGACAACGCCACGTGCAGGGCCACCAGTGGAACGGGCACTCCCGTGAAGTATTGCAGGTACCCGATTCCTCCCTCTAGGAGGGCGATGAACAGGAATGACTCGAAGGCTTGCCGTAAACGACGTGCAGCCGACGACCGCAACATCAACCCGAGAATGACCGCCGTCGCGAGGGTCAGGAGCACGGTTGCGCCGTGCACACGGGCCACCGATGAAATTGCGAACGCGAAGCGCGGAGCCTCCTCGTCACCCGCATGCGGGCCCGTTCCGGTTACCACGGTGCCCGTCACGATGGCGACCAATGTCAGGGCCGCGAGGGTTCTGATCATCATCGACTCGCGCGTCCGTGAGGGATTACTTGCTTGCTGCGTGTCGTCGCCTGCATAGGCAATTGCATGCAGCAACCACAGGGCCCAGGTCATGAGGAGAATGGACAACAGAAAGTGTCCCATGTTGGACAACGGGTGCAATCCGGTGAGAACGACGATGCCACCGAGCACCACCTGCGCGACCACCCCCACCACCAGCAACACCGCGAATCGAACGAGTCTCCGGTTCGGCGGTCGAACCGCCAAGGCCGCGAGAGCCGCGACGATGACACTTGCGGCGACCACACCGGTGAACAGACGGTTCAATTGCTCGATCGCTGCGTGGGGTGACGACACATCCACGAAACGCTCCTCGTTGCAGGCGGGCCAGTCGACGCATCCGAGCCCCGAACCAGTCAGCCGTACCAGGGATCCGGTCACGATGATGATGTAGAGCGAGGCGAAGGCAACCCAGGCGATCGGGCGGTACTTCGCCAACGTGAGACCCCGTCCCCTCGTGCTCCTCTCTGCCACAGCCCAAGGCTACGCAGCGACGTCGCGGGTATTGTCTGCTCGTGAAGAAGTACGCCGTAGAAGCACGTCGGGTGGAGATTCTCGAGGCCACGTGCGAGGTCGTGATCGAACGTGGTTTCGCGGGCACCCGAATCGCCGACGTTGCGAAACGCTTGAACGTTTCCAACAGTCTCATTCACTACCACTTCGACAGCAAAGAAGCACTGCTCGCAGCTGCATTCGAGTACTACGCGCGAAAGGACCTGTCGGAGATGGAGCGCGACATCGAACTCGGACAGTCCGCAACCGCTCAACTGTGGCGTCTCATCGAAAGTTACGTGCCGGAAGGCAGCGACGACGTGGAGTGGATGTTGTGGATAGACGCATGGGGCGAGGCACTGCGCAATCCGTTGATGAAGAGCATCAGCCAACAGTTGGACGAGCAGTCGATCGCATTCCTCGAGCGCGTCCTGCGGCGCGGCAACGAGACCGGCGAGTTTCGCTGTGATCAGCCCCGCGTGTCGGCAATGCGTTTGACAGCCCTCATCGACGGGCTCGCCGTGCAGTTCGCCGCACACGAGGGCGTGGTGAAGCGAAAGGAACTGATGCGGGCCTTGCGTTCCTCGGCCGCCTACGAAACGGGGCTGTCCCCCGACGACATTCGGGATGGAAAGCGCGCACCGCGACCGGCATCTCAGCGACCATCTCCCTCCACCAACCACGGCGTAGCTGGGGGAACTCCACCCACCGCCATCACCGATTCGGCGCTGCGTCAACTGATTTCAGCGCTCTCCGACGCACAGCTTCGATCGGACACGGCATCGTGGCTTGCACTGTGGACGTCCAGTGGTGAACTCACCACGCCCGATGGATCGAACGCCAAGGGAGTCGACGCTCTCGCCGATGTCTTCTCCAAGCAGTACGGAACCGACCGCTGGACCCTACAGAGTCCGGAAATTGTGGTCTTTCTCGCCAACGAGTCGGCCGGCACCGCAACCGGTCGCATCACCGTCACCGAACGCTTTCAGCGTCGCAACGGCGTGATTGGTTCACGAATTGCCACCCTGCATGACCGCTACGAACGCCATCACCATGGATGGCTCATCGCCGCACGACGGTACGAAGTTCTCGACTAAACGGGGCACCCACGTCGACCCCTCTACGTAGCACCGTAGGGGCCCGGACACCGTGGGTGAACCTCTGTCGCTTAATACCACATTGAGTGATCTCGTCAACACCCACAGCCCCTACTGACCACTCCTCGTGGTTATAAACACGCTATCCGTGAGAAAATCCTCATGCTTGCCCCAACGGTGCCGATCTCTTGTGCGGATCTCACCAAGGAGCAACACCAATGGTTCTCACCGCACTTGCCACCACCATCGTTCTCAGTTTGGCCGCCCAGGGCGTGCCGTCCGGCGGACTCACCGCAGCCACTCAGACGGCTGGTGTCGCCACGTCGGCTGCCGCGAGCGCAACTCGCTCGGCAAACTATCCCACGTTCGGCGACACCGGCGACGATGTCGTACGTCTTCAGCAGGCAATGGTTGCGCGAGGATTCACC
>JALRBT010000107.1 GCA_023262255.1 Ilumatobacteraceae bacterium | reverse complement strand
CATCTTTCTTTAGCAGCACGAGACGCAACGTCACGAGGTACTAAGTTTCCGAAGGCTGGATAACGACGTTCTAAATAATAATCTCTTTCTTCTTCTGGAATTTCATTGGCCTTTCTGTCATCTCCTTGTTTCTTTGGTACCCAAATACGACCATCATTTCTTAAAGACTCTGACATCAAAGTCAATTTAGATTGGTGGTCACCACTTACTGGAATACAAGTAGGGTGGATCTGAGTGAAACATGGATTTGCAAAATAAGCACCTTGCTTATGCGCTTTCCATGCAGCAGTCACGTTAGAACCCATTGCGTTGGTTGACAAGTAAAACACATTACCATATCCACCAGTACACAATAATACTGCATAGCCAAAATGTCTTTCTAATTCACCTGTTACCAGATTACGTGCAATAATTCCTTTTGCCTTACCATCTACTTTTACCACGTCTAACATTTCGTGACGTGCAAACATTTGCACATTGCCTAATGCTACTTGACGCTCTAAAGCTTGGTATGCACCAATTAACAATTGCTGACCAGTTTGACCTGCAGCATAAAAAGTTCTTTGTACTTGCGTACCACCAAAAGAACGGTTGCTTAATAAGCCACCATATTCACGTGCAAAAGGAACTCCTTGTGCCACACATTGGTCAATAATATTAGTAGACACTTCTGCTAAACGATGTACGTTTGCTTCACGCGAGCGGAAATCGCCACCTTTGATCGTGTCGGTGAACAAGCGGTGCACGCTGTCGCCGTCGCCCTGGTAGTTCTTCGCCGCGTTGATACCGCCTTGGGCGGCAATGGAGTGTGCGCGACGTGCAGAGTCGTGGAAGGTGAACGCATCGACCTGGTATCCGAGCTCGGCGAGCGTTGCAGCCGCCGACGCGCCGGCCAACCCGGTGCCCACGACGATGACCTTGAACTTGCGCTTGTTGTTGGGGTTCACCAACTTGGCGTTGGCCTTGAACGTATCCCACTTGTCGGCCAGCACACCGGCCGGCACCTTGGAGTTGAGCAGCGCACTTGTCGCTGGACGATTTTCGAGCATGGTCATATGGTCACCCCGTTCAGACGCTGACGATTCCGACTGTCACTGCGATGGGAAACGACACGTTGCCCAACACCACCACCGCGGCGAATCCGCGGGCAAACGCGGTACGCCACGCGTTGAAGCGAGGGTTGTTCCAACCGAGCGACTGGAAAATGCTCCACACACCATGACTCAGATGCAGTCCGAGCAGCAGGTTTGCCACCACGTAGAACAGCGCAACCGGCCAGCGTTCGAAGCTGCGCACCACATTGGCGTACACCTCGGCACGCACGAACTCACCGTCGGCTCCGACGGTGTTTACCACGCCGAAGGTGAGGTCGAGCAGGTGCCACACGATGAACGCGAGCACCACGATTCCAGACAGTCGCATCGAGCGACTCGCCAGTGAGGCCACCTGGTAGTCGCGTGCGCTTTGGTATCGAACCGGTCGCGCCCGACGGTTCAGCATCGTGAGTGACCATGCGGCGTGCAGATGAAGAGCCAGCATGCCGAGCAGTCCAAGGCGCAGGATCCACAACACCGACTCCTTCGGGGCCAGCGGATAAAGCAGTTTCTTCAGGAACTCCGCATACTCGTTCAAATCGGCGGCACCGAAGTACATCTTCAGATTGCCGATCATGTGGAACAGCACGAAGCCCATAAGGGCGATTCCGGAGATGGCCATGACATATTTCTTGCCCACTGCAGTGCCGTAGAGATCCAAGAGGAACGGTTTGCGGGTTCGTGGGGACACCGCGGTGCCAGAGACGGGTTCGCGGACGGGTGCAGACAGAGACATGGGTGTCGATTCCGCTGAAGACGCTAGTTCTGACATCGCCCTACGCCGAACTCCGCATCGAAATCGGGGCGTGAAGCCCGTCTCACCCCGGCAAGCGATGCGGCTCTGAGTTCTCTACACTCTTTGGGACTCATTAAACGGGGTTGCCCACTGGTGACCCCTCTCGTAGCAAGGAATATTCAACGTGACTGCTCTCTTGGCATCTGAAGGTGGCTGGCAGGATTTCACCCTCCGCGGAGGAGAATGGCTGGTTCTGGGCCTCTCGGGAGCGGCATCGCTCCTGGCTTTGGCCGTCGGACTCTTCCTTGTGAAGTCGGTGCTCGCCCAGGACGAAGGCACTCCAAAAATGAAGGAAATCGCCACGGCGATCCAGGTCGGGGCGTGGGCGTACCTGAAGCGCCAGTTCCGCACCATCGGCATGATCCTCGTGCCGGTGGCAATCATCGTGTTCGTCACATCGGTGGCGATCGAGAAGCCCAACGGCGATACTGCGCTCAGTTTCGTGTCCTCTGGCGTCTTCCGCACCATCGCCTTCTTGCTGGGCTGCGTGGCGTCGGGGCTCACCGGCTACATCGGCATGACGCTCGCGACTCGTGGAAACGTGCGTACCGCAGCCGCGGCTCGTCGCGGATCGATGCGTGAAGCCCTGGAGGTTGCCTTCCGTACCGGTGGCGTGGCCGGCATGTTCACCGTGGGTCTCGGCCTGCTGGGTGCCACCATCATCATCGCGCTGTTCCAGAACACGTCGTCGGCCATGCTCGTCGGGTTCGGCTTCGGTGGATCGCTCATCGCGCTGTTCTTGCGAGTGGGCGGTGGAATCTTCACCAAGGCAGCCGACGTCGGCGCCGACCTGGTCGGAAAGGTCGAGGCGGGTATTCCCGAGGACGACCCACGCAACCCCGCGGTGATCGCCGACAACGTCGGCGACAACGTCGGCGACTGCGCCGGCATGGCGGCCGACCTGTTCGAAACCTATGCCGTGACGCTGGTTGCCACCATGCTGCTCGGCGGTCTGTGGCATGGCGCCAGCTGGACCTTCGTGATCTGGGGCGCCCACCACGGCACCTTCCTGGTGCTGGAGCGCACCCGCTTCGGCGCGTGGCTGAAGACGGCGCCGCGCGTGCTCTCGCACCTCTACGTGCTGCTGGTGGTGCTCACCGGCTGGGTGTGGTTCCGGG
>JALRBT010000106.1 GCA_023262255.1 Ilumatobacteraceae bacterium | reverse complement strand
GGGGGTTTCACCGGCGTCGAGCACCGCGTCGGGAATCTCGTCGTTCATGTGCAGTCGGTCGCGCAACGTACGCAACTGGGCGGCAGTCATCTTCTTGATCTGGTGGGTGGCGTTGCGGCCTTCGATGTCGGGGCCGAGCGTCCAACCCTTGATCGTCTTGCACAGAATCGCCGTCGGGCGACCGGTGCCGAGGTTCTGGGTGGCGGCGCGGTACGCGGCGTACAACTTGCGGCAGGTTGCGCAGTTCGTCGTCATTGAGATGGGCGACCATCTGACGAAGACGCGGGTCGGGCCCGAAGAAATTCTCACGGATGTAGTTGCCGTCCTCCACCGAATAGCGCTGGAACTCTCCGTCCACGGTGGTGTTCATCTGGTTGAGAAGAGTGCCGTCCTTGTCTTGGGCCAGCAGTTCATCCCACTTCGAACCCCAGATCACCTTGATCACGTTCCAACCAGCACCGCGGAACACGGCCTCGAGTTCTTGGATGATCTTGCCGTTGCCGCGCACCGGTCCGTCGAGTCGCTGCAGGTTGCAGTTCACGACGAACACGAGGTTGTCGAGGTGCTCACGCGACGCGAGTGACAACGCCCCCAAAGTCTCGGGTTCGTCGGTCTCACCGTCGCCGAGGTAGCACCACACCCGACTCTGACTCGTGTCGTCGAGTTCACGGTTCATGAGGTAACGGTTGAAACGGGCTTGATAGATCGCGGTGATGGGTGAGAGGCCCATCGACACCGTCGGGTATTCCCAGAAGTCGGGCATCAACCGCGGATGCGGATAGCTCGACAGACCGCGCCCGTCTCGGCCGATCTCACGACGGAAGTGATCGAGGTCGTCTTCGGTGAGTCGTCCCTCGAGGAAGGCGCGGGCGTACACGCCGGGAGCCGCGTGTCCTTGGAAGTACACGTGGTCGCCACAGGTGCCGTCGTCCTTGCCGCGGAAGAAATGGTTGAACCCGATCTCGTACAGGCTCGCCGAGCTGGCGAAGGTGGAGAGGTGGCCTCCGATGCCGTCGGCGGCCATGTTGGCCCGCACCACCATGACGGCGGCATTCCAGCGGATGTAGGCACGAATACGCCGTTCGATGTGCTCGTCGCCGGGGAACCACGGCTCCATCTCTCGCGGAATCGTGTTCACGTAATGCGTCGACACCGTGGCCGGGAACGACACCTGGCTCTCTCGAGCTCGATCGAGAAGGCGTGACAGCAAGTAGCGGGCACGCACCTTGCCATGCGTGTCGATCACGGCATCGAGCGAATCGAGCCACTCCAGAGTCTCACCGGGGTCGGTGTCAGGTAGTTGATGCACGGAGCCGTCGAACAGCATGACACCAGTCTCGCACCGTTACCGGCTGGTATGCGGACCTTCCGTCGGGTCGTGCGTCATGATGGAGTGATGGAGATTCCCGACACGCTCGTGGTCTACACCGACGGCGCGTGCAGTGGGAATCCAGGACCCGGCGGCTGGGCGTGGGCGGTGGCGCCAGAAGGTGAACCAACTGGGTCGGGCGGTGAGCGATCGACCACCAATCAACGAATGGAACTCACCGCAGTGATCGAAGCGATACGGACGAACCTCCCGATCGCCCATGCTGCCGTGAAGCGATTGATCATCGTGTCGGATTCCACCTACGTGGTGAACTGTTTTCGTGACCGGTGGTGGGTGCGATGGCTCAACAACGGATGGCGCAACGCCAAGAAGGAACCAGTCGCCAACGCCGATCTGTGGGAGCCCCTCATCGAGATGTACGTCTCTCTCGCCGACAACGAGCGCCCCGACTTCCAGTGGGTGAAGGGGCACAACGGCGACCCGATGAACGAACGGGTCGACCAACTGGCTGTCGCCGCCATCCCGTCTTGACGAACGTCGGAGCAAACACTGACCTGGGGTGACGGGACACAGCCGGCGGGATTCGGTACGGTGAATCCCTGACCAGATCTTACGAAAGTCCTGATCACAGGCCTTTTTTGGGATCTTCCACCTCTCGACTTCAGTGGGGGCGTCTCCAGGCCGATACCTGGGTCGTTCCCACGTCCCTTCATCCGTGAAACCACTGTCCACCCTCCTCCGTCCCGCCTTGGCCTGTGTCGTGGCCGCTGGAACCGTCGTCTCGGTAGCGACGGGTCCGAGCGCCCCGGTGGCCCATGCGGCCCCCGCAGCGGACGAGGCCCTGGTGGTGGTCTTGGAGGGGCAGGGGAACGGACATGGGCGAGGCCTCAGCCAGTGGGGTTCGTACGGCTGGGCCACCGCCTATGGCAAGGACTGGACCTGGATCCTTGACCATTACTACGGCGGGACTCAGATGGGTACGGTGCCCGGCGACCAACGCATGACCACCCGCCTGTTGTCGCTCGACGGCTACCAAACGTCGGTGATCGCCCCGCTCGTGGATGCGAGTGTGAACGGCACGGGCGCTTATGCGAGTGTCACGTCGCGGTTGGTCTCGGGTACGCAGCAATTCGACGTGTGGGCGTCGATGCAGTTCGCTTGTCCGAGTTCTACGGCCAGTCTTGGATCGAACACCCCGACTGTTCTCGAAGTTCCTGACGGTCCGATCGCGCGAGGCACCTCCGACACTGGTTCAGCGCGTCAGATCCAGGCGTTCCTCACGCGTGCCGCATCATTCCTCGGCGATGCGTCGATGAACCCTGGCGGGATCGACGGATTGTTCGGCGGCATGACCGAGGCAGCTGTGATCGCGTTCCAGAATTGGGCGACCTCACAAGGCTCGTTTACAGGTGCAGTCGATGGAGTGTGGGGGCCCGACACGGCCACCGTCGCTCGTTCGGTGATCACGCAGATGCCGGTCGAGTCGACGTCCGACTGGGTGTATCTCGGTCGCTATCCGGCTGGCTCGAACGGCTGGGCCGTCACTGTCACCACCCCCGGCGGCGACTCGCCGTCCACACCGGCCGAATACACGCTCGGTGTGTGTCAGAAGGACAGTTCGATTCGTCACTACCGCGGTTCGATGATTGCTGCCTACGCGTCGGGCTCGTCCACTCCGCAACGCACGGTGAACGAT
>JALRBT010000105.1 GCA_023262255.1 Ilumatobacteraceae bacterium | reverse complement strand
ATGAGTTGCATGATCTCACAGCTGCTGTCACCAAGGTGAAGTCAATGGCCAAGGCTAAGTTCGACGAAACCGTCGACGTTGCCGTTCGATTGGGTCTCGATACCAAGAAGAGTGAGCAGACCATTCGCGGCACGGTTTCCATGCCGTCAGGAACGGGTAAGTCCGTTCGAGTCGCCGTTTTTGCCCAGGGCGACAACGCCAAGTCGGCGCGAGACGCAGGAGCCGACGTGGTCGGTGCCGACGACCTCGCAGCCGACATCGAAAAAGGCAACATGAACTTCGACATCATCATCGCCACCCCCGATCTCATGCCGATGGTCGGAAAGCTCGGTCGTGCACTCGGTCCGCGCGGCTTGATGCCGAACCCGAAGACCGGCACCGTGACGAACGACGTGGCCAAGGCCGTGTCGGAGTTCAAGGGCGGCAAGGTGGAGTACCGCACCGATCGTTACGGCAACGTGCACGTTCCGGTGGGGAAGGCCAGTTTCGAAGTTCCAGCCCTCGTCGCCAACGTGAAGGCTGTGTTGGACGAGCTGGTTCGCGCCAAGCCGTCGGCAGCCAAGGGGCGCTACTTGAAGCGCATCACTCTGTCGTCCACGATGAGCCCAGGAGTTCGAGTCGACCCGACCGTGGTTGAGTCAGCGTGAAGACAGCGTCAACTGTCCATGGGTGAGAATCGAGTCAACTCGACAGGTTTCGAAATTCCTGAGGATTTCAGCGAGTCACAAAAGTACTTTCCGACACAGCCATTGAACGTTTCACTGTTCTCCGAAATTGATGAGAATTATGAGTCTGTTGTTTACTCGTATCTGGTGAAGCAACTGCGGCTAGATGCTTCAATTGAAAAGTTGAATCTTGATGCACCTGAAGAGTGGACGATTGCTCAGATGGGCTCAGGTCGCCTTCATCTACAGTTCCTCCAATTCCTCATCAGGTTGACAAGGGCTCGTCGTGTTCTGGAAATCGGAACGTTTGTGGGTTTGAGCGCTATCGCTATGGCCCAAGCTCTTCCCAACGACGGTGAACTTATCACCATTGAGAAATTTGAAAAGTTCCGAGATCTCGCGGTGAAGAACGTGCAAAAGAATGGGCTCCGCGAGAAGATACAAGTCCTTCTGGGTGATGCGCATGAAATGCTGTCCACCGACGCAGTCGAAGGAGGCTTTGATTTTATGTTCATCGATGGCGACAAGGGTCGCTATCTGACCTATGCAGAGTTGCTTCTACCGAAGCTGTCTGAGAGGGGACTGATGGTTGTGGACGACATCTTCTTCCAGGGCGACGTCTTCAACGACGAGCCTCGGTCGGAGAAGGGACGAGGAGTTCGTGACTGCCTTGTGGCGATGACCGAGAGACCTGATTTGGACGTTACCTTTGTGCCAATGACGAATGGTTTGATGCTTATTCAAAGGAAGTCGTAAGTCGGCATAGCCCGAAGCTGGGTAGCAAATCGGCGAGTTTCGCCGATAGCGTCGCCGACGCAATACCAACCAAAGAAATGTGGTTCACCCGCCTGGGTGAATAATCGGGGTAACCCAGCCACACGAGGAAGGAAATCACATGTCAACTGCACGCGCCGAAAAGGCAGCCGTCGTCGCCGAAGTTCGCGAAAAGTTCGCCGCCTCGAATTCCGTCATCGTCTCTGAATATCGCGGCTTGACCGTTGGAGCACTCGCCACGTTGCGTCGCACGTTGCGACCGCTGGGCGCCGAGTACAAGGTGTACAAGAACACGTTGGTGAAGATTGCCGCTCGCGACGGCGAGATGGCCGCGGTGGAGGACATGGTCGGCGGACCGGTTGCCATCACATTCGTTTCCGGTGAAGTGTCGGCAGTGGCAAAGGCCTTGCGCGACTTTGCGAAGGAAAACAAGGAACTCAAACTCACCGGTGCGGTCGTCGACGGCAAGGCCGTGGACGCCAAGGGATTGAAGGCGCTTGCCGACCTGCCGTCGCGCGACGTCATGCTCGCCAAGTTGGCCGGTTTGCTCAAGGCGCCGATGTCGAACACCGCGTACATGCTCTCTGCGCTGCCTCGCAAGGCTGCGTACGGCTTGAAGGCGCTGGTCGAGCAAAAGGAAGCGGCGTAACGCACAGCCTCAGGGCGGGCACGCAACGCACTCCACACGGATCGAATACACGTAATCACCACAGGTAACCAAGAAAGAAAGAGGAAATACACATGTCACTCACCAAGGACCAGATCCTGGACGGGATCGCAGCACTCACCGTGTTGGAACTGAAGGAACTGCTCGACGCGTTCGAGGAGAAGTTCGGCGTGACCGCCGCCGCTCCTGTCGCCGTTGCCGCCGCCGGTGGTGCCGGAGCAGCCCCCGCAGCCGCTGCCGAGGACAAGGACGAATTCTCCGTCGTCTTGAAGGACAAGGGCGGCCAGCCGATTCAGGTCATCAAGGTCGTTCGCGAACTGACCAACCTCGGCTTGAAGGAAGCCAAGGAGCTCGTCGATGGTGCACCAAAGCCCATCCTCGAGAAGGTGAGCAAGGACGACGCCAACAAGGCAAAGGCCAAGTTGGAAGAAGTCGGCGCCACCGTCGAACTGGCCTAATTCGCCGGATCGGGGTCCCACCCCGCCACCAGACAGTGATGTTCGGGTGGAAAGTGGGACGTCCGTCGGTAGCGTGGCGAGTCGCCGTGCGACGCCCCCGCCAAACCTCTCCACAGAGGCTCGGCGGTCGCGCATTGGCGACCCGCCCACACCACCTCGTCGCAATTCGTTAGTCCCCGAAAGTCAACCCGTTAGCAAGTAGGAGTCGTATCTCGTGCCGTCTCGCGCCGCCGCACGCGAACGTTATACGTTCGCGTCACTCGAAGAAGTTCTGGAAATGCCCGACCTGTTGGCGGTACAAAAAGACAGCTTCGAGTGGTTCATGCGCGACGGTTTGCGCGACGTGTTCTCCGACATCTCGCCGATCAAGACGACTGCTGGCGAGCTCCAGCTTGAGTTGGAGTTCGATCCGGATGATCGAGAACTGACACCGGGACCAAAGTTCACCGAAACCGAATGCCGCATCAAGCAC
>JALRBT010000104.1 GCA_023262255.1 Ilumatobacteraceae bacterium | reverse complement strand
CGAGTTATCTGATCGCAGCGGCGTGTACTGCGGCAGGTGTCGTTGTTCTACGCGCGGCCGGCCCCACTACCGTGAAGGCATCATGAGTAGCGATGTGCATCCCAACGTGACGAGAGTGGTGGAGGCGGCGAAGTTGCTCGGCCTCACCATCGAACCTCGGCGGTTCCCGGACGGCACGAAGACGGCAGCCGATGCGGCGTCGGCGATCGGTGTCGACATCGGTCAGATCGTGAAGAGTCTGATCTTCGCCGTCGATGGCGATGTAGTGCTTGCGTATGTGAGCGGCGCCAATCAACTCGATGAGAAGAAGCTCGCGACAGCAGCCGGTGGATCGAAGTGCTCGCGCGTCGATGCCGATGTGGTCCGTGAGGCGACGGGCTTTCCGATCGGCGGCGTGCCGCCCTTTGGTCACACGACGCAGTTGCGGGTGTTCATCGATCCGGATCTGCTGCAGTGGCCGGAGGTGTGGGCAGCAGCGGGAACGTGGAACGACGTGTTCGGCATCGAGCCGCACAAACTGATCGAGGCCAGTAGGGGAGCGCTCACCGACCTGAAGCGCACCTGACAATTCACTGATACCAGCTGGCTATCTTTGGACCATGTCCAAGACCGTTGTCTATCGCGCGCGTCGGTTCATCACGATGGATGACGCGTGCCCTTCGGTTGAGGCAGTTGCCATTCGTGATAGTCGGTTCGTCGCTGTTGGCTCACTGCAGGAGGTGATGCAGGTTGTCGGACCCAACCACGTGTTGTCGGACAGGTTCGCCGACAAGGTCATCGTGCCCGGGTTGATCGACCAGCATCTACATCCGATGCTCGGCGCTACGACGCTCACCACCGAGATCATCGCCCCAGAAGATTGGAAACTTCCCCGGCGGACACTGCATGCGGCTCTCTCGCCTGACGACTACGACAATCGTCTCCGGGCGGCGCACCAGTCGCTCGGTCCCGAGGAGTGGCTCTTCTCGTGGGGGTGGCATCGCCTGTGGCACGGTGAGTTGAATCGAGAGCGACTTGATGCGTTGGTGGGCGACCGACCGACTGCGATCTGGCAGCGGTCGTGCCATGAGTGGATTCTCAACACTGCCGCCCTCGCTGCTATCGGACTGACCAAGGAGATGACCGAAGGCCATGGACTCGCGAGCGATCAACTCGACTTCGACAAGGGCCACTTCTGGGAGAACGGCTGGATGATCGTGCTGGCCAGGTTCCTCATGCCGGTGTTCATGACCACCGACCGGTTCCGCACGGGCCTCCACCAGATGGTCGAGTACCTGCACATGAATGGGGTGACTGCGATCAACGAGCCCGGTATCTACTGGCGCAACGAACCGTGGGAGCTCTATCAGGAGATCCTCGGGGATCTCGATGTCCCATTCGAAAGCACCTTCATGGTGGAGGGTCGAACGCAGCCCGTTCGCGGTCTTGGCCCGTCTGACTTCGTGCCCGATGCAGAGAAACAGGTGGAACGTGGCCAGGGGACGAAGGTGCGTGTACTCGATCGACACGTGAAGTTGTTTTGCGACGGGGCGATCATCTCGCAGCTGATGCAGATGAAGGATCCGTATCTTGACCACGAGGGAAACCCGGACCCACACCACCACGGCGAGTGGATGATGGAACCCGGCGATCTGAAGAAGGTATTCGACGCGTATTGGGACGCTGACTGGCAGATCCACATCCATGTGAACGGGGACCTCGGTCTGGAGGTGGTTCTCGACGTGATCGAGAGTGCGCAGAAGCGACAACCTCGCATCGACCACAGGACCGTGATCGTGCATTTCGCCAACTCGACCGAGGAGCAAGTCGACCGCATCGCACGGCTGGGGGCGATCGTGTCGGCCAATCCGTATTATCCAGTCGGTTTTGCGGACAAGTACGGCGAGTGGGGTCTTGGTCCGGAGCGCGCCGACACAATGGTGCGCTCGGCGTCGGTACTTCGTCGCGGTATTCCACTGTCGTTCCACTCCGACCTGCCGATGTGTCCGGCTGATCCGATGCGGATGATGTCGTACGCCGTCAACCGTGTGACGCCGTCTGGACGTGTCGCAGGACCTGAACAGAGGATCAACGTGCACGAGGCCCTCAGGGCGGTGACGATCGAGGCCGCACGATCATGGCGTCGCGAGAACGATCTCGGCTCGATCGAAGTGGGCAAGCTTGCCAACATGACGGTGCTGGATGAAGATCCCTACGATGCCGACGAGTCGAGAATCGGAGACATCCCCATCCGTACAACGGTGTTCGAGGGACGAGTTTTTGAAGTTGACCCCGCTCTCGTCGCCCAACGATCCTCGCTATCGGAGGGTCGGATGGATGTCGCGGGATCGGAGGTGACGATGGTGAGTGACCATGGCTGCGGATGTGAAGTAGCCGCGTTTATCGGTGAACACATGACTTCATGGGGTTGGGCTGCCTGATTCGAATCATGGGTTTCACATGTCAATGGCGGCGTGCCACCGTTTGGACACCAGACACAACTGCGGCTGTTCATCGACCCGGATCTGTTGCAGTATGACGAGGCTCGGGCGGCGGCGGGAACGTGGAACGACAACTTCGGTAGTGGGCCAAACAACACCGTTGTTGGCGTAGTAGCTACGGCTTCTACTTCTCAAGATTTGAGAGAGCCTCGAACTTCAGAACCGACGCACTGGGCCTGACATTTCGGTCTACATCGATGATTCCGAACTTCACATCGAATCCGTGTAGCCATTCGTAGTTGTCCACGGCTGTCCAGTGAAAGAAACCCTTGATTGGTATGCCCCGAGAGATCGCATCGTGGGTGATGTTGAGACCGGCTGCAAGATATGTTGCGCGCACGTCGTCGTCATCTGTTCCTATTCCGTATTCAGCAATCAGCAAATCTGTGTTTGGCAACTCGGCATGGAGTCGGTCGAGAACCAGACGGAGACCATCGGGCCAAATGGCATAACCGAGAGGTGAGATAGTTGAACCTTCTGGGTACTGGTCCAGATGCCCATCTCGTACGCCGAATGCGCAGTAGTAAGAGAACCCAATCATGTCAAATGACCCAGCGAGGTCGGGACGAATGATGGGAGTTCGATCAGCAACCTGCAAAACTCCAGTGCGAAACAGCTCAAGTCCGGCGTTCCAGTT
>JALRBT010000103.1 GCA_023262255.1 Ilumatobacteraceae bacterium | reverse complement strand
GTACTTGCCGGCGGGCTTCGTGTCGGCGATGTGCGGAACCTTGGCGGCTATGCGGTTGAAGTCGTCGAGCGACAGGGAAACGCCGGCTTCGTTGGCAATGGCCAACAAGTGCAGTACCGCATTGGTGCTGCCGCCCAACGCGTTCACCATGGCGATCGCATTTTCGAATGCCTTCTTGGTCATGATGTCACGCGGATGGATGCCGAGACGCAACAGGTTGACGACGGCTTCGCCGGCCCGACGTGCGTCGGCATCGCGACGCGCATCGATCGCGGGGGGCGATGCAGTCCCCGGCAAACTCATGCCGAGTGCTTCGGCGATGCTCGACATGGTGTTGGCGGTGAACATTCCGCCGCATGCACCCTCACCCGGACAGGCCGCGCGTTCGATTTCGTCGACTTCCTCGCGCGACATGGTTCCCGCCGCACACGCACCAACCGCCTCGAACACGGTGGTGATGTCGATGTTCTTGCCCTTGTGCACACCGGGAAGGATCGAACCGTTGTAGACGAACACGCTCGGCAGATTGAGTCGTGCCGCAGCCATCAGCATGGCAGGAATGCTCTTGTCGCACCCCGCAAGTCCGACGAACCCGTCGAAACGCTCCGCGTGCACCACCGTTTCCACGCTGTCTGTGATGACTTCACGGCTGACCAGCGATGCGCGCATGCCTTCGTGACCCATGCTGATGCCATCGCTCACGGTGATGGTGCCGAATTCCAGGGCCACGCCACCCGCCGCGCGAACGCCCAGTTTCGACTGCTCGGCGAGTCGTCGCAGCGAGACGTTGCACGGGGTCACTTCGTTCCACGCCGACGCGATGCCGACCTGTGGCTTCTCCCAGTCCTCGTCGCCGAGGCCGACCGCCCGCAACATGGCCCGCGATGCGGCCTTCTGCAGGCCATCGGTAACGTCACGACTTCGGGGCTTGACGTCGACGCGCGTTTCCTTCGGCGCGGTCATGAAATCAGACTACTTGTGCGACTTCTTCCTTGGGTTGGGTTGCTGGTGTCGAGTTCGAACCTCCGCGCCGGTACAAGTAGAGCACCGGAATGAGGTATGCGAAATACGCGGTCACACGGATGTTCTCAGGGCTCCTGTGCCAGCCGAAGAGACCGCGCATGAAGTCGTAGAACGTTCCCTGTGCCCACACGCCCCCATCGATCGTCCACGCGGACGACACGAGCCAGCCATCCTCCCATGCGATGAGTTCACGCAGCTCGTGCACCGTCTTGCCCGCCAGCCCGGCAGCGAAGAGCAACAGCAGGATGGCAGTGACGTTGAAGAACGTGCGCAGGTTGAGACGGTTACCGCTGCGATACACACCGATTCCGATGACGATGGAGATGACGAGACCGATGATGCCACCGATGACTACTTGGCTTCCCGATGCGGTCTCCGTCTTGGCCGACAACAAGAAGAGCACGGTCTCGAGACCCTCGCGCACGACCGCCGCGAACGCGATGACTGCGAGCGCCGACGTCACGGAACGATCCACCTTGTCGCGCAGTTCTTGGCCGAGTGTGCGAGCGTGGGAGCGCATCCAGAAAACCATGTGCGTCAGAACTGCGGTGGCGAACAGGGCGATGAATCCTTCGACGGCGTACTCGAACTTGCCTTGGAGGCCGTCGAGTGCGATGAAGATCGCCACGCCGGCGACGAGACAGAGCCCGATTGCAGCGGCCGTGCCACGCCACACGTAACGGGCGTCGGCCCAACGGTTCGTCTTCTTTAGGTAGGTGAGCAGGATGGCGATGATGAGCGAGGCTTCAAGACCTTCGCGCAGCGTGATGAGAAAACTAGAACCCATCTCCCGATGTTAGGCATGCCTAACAAACAATGTCAACCCTGAGTGACGAGAATCATTTGGCTGCTTTTGCCTGAAGCAGTGCCGTGACGGCCTTACCGTCCGCCTTGCCTTTCGACAGTTTCATCACTGCACCAACTAGCGCGCCCATCGCCTTTTGTTCGCCCGCCTTGAACTTCGACCAGGCATCCGGATTGGTGGCGATGGCCTGATCGACGAGTGATTCGAGTGCCCCGGTATCCATCGCTTCGAAGCCCTTCGCTTTTGCCATGGCAATCACGTCGCCCCCACCATTGGCGACCAATTCCGTGAGCAGCGTCTTGGCCTGGGTGGAGGTGATCTTGGCGTTCTTTTCCAAGAGGCTCAGTGCCGCCAGGTCGCCCGCCGGTACGCGTGGCGTGGATGGTTCGTCGGCGAATGCTTGCTGGACGTACACCAGCGCCCGAGCCGCGTCACCACCTACGTTCGCCACCGCACCGATGTAGGCGTCCTGACCACGCTCCACGACCACGGCGACCGCTTCGCTCTCCTTTGCCGCACCGGTCAACACGGCAAGCGCCTCGCGACGCGCGGCGGGCAGTGCTGGCAGGGCCGCACGAACCCGTTCGATCCATGCCGCATCAGGAACCAGCGGCACCAGGTCGGGCTCCAGGAAATACCGGTAGTCGTCGGCGTCTTCCTTGGTGCGCAAGGTATGTGTGCGACCCTCGGCGTCGTCCCAGTGACGTGTCTCTTGACGAATGACTCCGCCACTGTCGATGACATCGATTTGACGTCGTGCCTCGTAATCAATGGCGCGACCCAGTGCGCGAATGGAGTTCACGTTCTTGATTTCGCAACGGGTGCCAAACGGTGTGCCCAGTTTGTGCACCGACACGTTGGCGTCAACGCGCATGGAGCCTTCTTCCATCTTGGCGTCGGATGCACCGATCACTTCCAGAATGGCGCGCAATTCGGCCACGTATTCCTTGGCGTGTTCGCTGGTGCGAATGTCGGGACGGGAAACGATCTCCACCAGTGGAACTCCGGCGCGATTGAAATCGATGAGCGAATAGTCGCTGCCCTGAATGCGACCTTCGGCTCCTCCGGCATGCGTCGACTTACCCGTGTCCTCCTCGAGGTGTGCGCGCTCGATGCCGATACGAACCTCACCCGGCAACATCAGCCAGCCATCGACGTTGAGTGGCTGGTCGTACTGACTGATCTGGTACGCCTTGGGCAAGTCCGGATAGAAGTAGTTCTTGCGATGGAAGGTGCATGGTTGCACACGACAGTTGAGGGCCAGTCCGAGACGCATCGCCAACTCCACCGCATGACGATTGAGTACGGGCAATGCTCCTGGCAGACCGAGGGTGACGGGATCGATGTTGGT
>JALRBT010000102.1 GCA_023262255.1 Ilumatobacteraceae bacterium | reverse complement strand
TCTACCCCGCCGCCGGCAGCAACGTCACGGTGGACTCCACCGTGTGGGGCATGCCCGACGTGACCGGCGACGATTTCTTTTCCGACTGCGACCTGGTCGTGAAGGGCAGGTTCGTGAACCAGCGTTTGGCGCCGTGTCCACTGGAGGTGCGCGGCTCGGCGGTGGCCTGGGTTGACGGACGTCTGTATCAGTGGATTTCCACGCAGCACGCACAGGGCGTGCGCGACCAGATCAACAAGAGCGACGCCTCCAGCAACGTTCGGGTGATGACCCCGGATGTCGGCGGTGGCTTCGGTGCGAAGATATCGGCCTACCCCGAGGAAATCGTGCTCGGTCGCGTTGCGCAAGCGGTCGGTCGTCCGTTGCGCTGGCGCGAAACCCGCAGTGAGTCGATGCTCTCGCTCGGACACGGGCGTGCCCAACTGCAATACGTCGCCATCGGTGGTACCCGTGACGGAAAGGTGCTCGCCTACCGACTCGAAGCCATTCAAGATTCCGGTGCGTTCGTTGACGTTGGTGCCGTCCTGGCCCCCGCCTGTACTCGTCCGATGAGTAGTGGTGTGTATGCAATCCCGAGGATCGAGTGCCGTACCAAGTCGGTGGTCACCAACACCACCCCGATCGTGGCCTACCGGGGTGCGGGTCGACCCGAGGCCACTGCCGCAATCGAGCGGGCAATGGACATGTTCGCCGCGGAGATCGGCATGGATGCCGCGGAGGTGCGTCGCAAGAACCTGATTCCCCGCTTCATGGAACCACACACCACGGCAATCGGACAGGCATACGACGTCGGCGACTACGAGGTTGCCCTCGACAAGGTGCTCGAAGCGTCGAACTACTCGGAATTGCGCACGGAACAGGCGACACGACGACAGCGCGGCGATCGACATCAACTCGGCATCGGCGTGAGCGTGTACGTGGAGATCACCAGCGGCGGCACCAACCACGAAGACGCGCGAATAGAGGTACTCCCCGACGGACGGGCCATCGTCTACACCGGCACCTCCCCGCACGGCCAGGGCCACGTCACGGCTTGGGCGATGATTGCGTCGGAACACACCGGCATTCCAATGGACAAGATCGACGTGGTGTGGGGCGACACCGACATCATTCCCGACGGTCTCGGTACCTACGGATCGAGGTCGCTGCAACTCGGTGGTGCGGCCGTGCATCAAACTGCACTAAAACTGGTGGAGCTCGCCCGCTCGGTCGCCGCTTCGATGCTCGAAGCAGCCGAGGCCGACGTGGTGCTCGATACATCCCGCGGTGCATTCCACGTTGTGGGAACACCGGCAGTGGCGGTGACGTGGGCCGAGCTCGCGACTCGTCGCGCGGCCGACGGTGGCTTGGCGATTTCCGATCGATTCACCTCGGGCGGCGCCACGTTTCCGTTCGGAGCCCACGTTGCGGTGGTGGAGGTGGATACGGAAACGGGCAAGGTGACGCACCTCAAGCAGGTGGCGTGCGACGATGCCGGTACGGTGCTGAACCCGCTGCTGCTGGAGGGCCAGATTCACGGAGGAATCGCGCAGGGTTCCGCCCAGGCACTGCTCGAGGAATTCGTATACGACGAGGACGGAAACCCCAAGACGGGCAACCTGGCGGAGTATGCATTCATCTCCGCGGTCGAGGCTCCGCGAATCGAGTTGGTGCCGATGGAAACACCGACACCGCGCAACCCCCTCGGTGCAAAGGGTGTCGGCGAATCCGGAACCATCGGATCCACTCCGGCCGTGCAATCGGCAGTGGTGGATGCAGTGAGCCATCTGGGCGTTCGTCACATCGACATGCCGACCACTCCCGAACGCGTCTGGCGAGCCATCAATCAGTAAGACTGATTGGGTGAACAGTGCCCCAATAGTCGCAGAACAACTCGCCCGCCACTTCGGTGACGTCAAGGCCGTGGACGGTATCGACCTCACGGTCAACCAAGGTGAAATATTCGGTTTTCTCGGTCCCAACGGTGCGGGCAAGAGCACCGCGGTACGCATGCTCACCACGTTGTTGCGTCCCACCAGTGGAACCGCCCGCGTCGCCGGCTTCGACGTGGTGAAGCAGGCCGACGAAGTGCGTCGCAACATCGGCGTGGCATTGCAGGATGCCGCAATCGACCCGCTCATGACCGGCAACGAGTTGCTCGAGTTGCAGGCCGTGCTCTACGGCATTGCGTCGAACAAGATGAAGGAGCGCGCAGGCGAACTCCTGGAGCGGGTCGGACTCACGGCCGCCGCCGATCGACGCGTGTCCACCTACTCGGGCGGTATGCGCCGACGCCTCGACCTTGCACTCTCGCTCATCCATCAACCTGCCGTGTTGTTCCTGGACGAACCCACCACCGGCCTCGACCCCATGAGTCGACTCACGCTGTGGGAGGAGGTGCGACGCCTCAATCGCGAGGGCACCACGGTGATGTTGACCACGCAGTACCTGGAGGAGGCCGACCAGTTGGCGGACCGCATCGCCATCATCGACCACGGCAAGATCGTTCGCGAAGGGAAGCCCAGTGACTTGAAGCGAACGGTGGGCGACCCCACCCTGCTCATCAACGTGTCGCGCGAACATTCCGACGCCGCGTCCGGAGTCCTGGCACGATTCGGCGAAATGCGACCCACGGCGGAGGGCACCCTTGGTGTGGGCCTGCGTGGTGGCGCCGAACGCGTTGCCGAAGTGGTGCGCGCACTCGACGAAGCCGACATCGTGGTCGAGCACCTCGAGCTCAACCAACCGAGCCTCGACGACGTGTTTGCCGAGGCGACGGGTTACCGTCTCGAAGGGGCCGACAATGCGCCGCAAGCCCGCTGACGTGGTGCGACAACTCGTCGCATTGTCACGGCGCTCGACGTTGGCGATCTTCCGTCAGCCCGCACTCGTCGGACCATCGCTGATCTTCCCGCTGTTCTTTGCAGCACTGGGGTCATCGTCGTTCAGTCGAGCGATCAGCCTGCCCGGATTTCCGAAGGTCGATTCCTACCTCCAGTTCACGTTGGCCGGCACGGTGACGCAAGGTGTGCTCTTTGGCTCCGTTACCGGTGCGGCAGCACTGGCCACCGACATTCAGGATGGATTCTTCGACCGTCTGCTGGCGGCACCAACGTCGCGTACATCGATCTTGTTCGGGCGATTGGCAGGCAGTTCCCTGTTCGGGGGAATGCAAGCGCTCATCTTCCTCTTGGCCCTCCTACCT
>JALRBT010000101.1 GCA_023262255.1 Ilumatobacteraceae bacterium | reverse complement strand
TGCACTTCTTCGAGTTTGCGTTCAGTAGTGGCCAGGCTTTCCCTAGTCATTGTCAAACGTGTAGTTAATGCTTCCAGTTGCCTGTCTTTTTCCGCGAGCTTACTGTTGGCTTCAGCTCTGGTTGGCGATCTGACCGCACGTGTGCTGGCGGATGGTTTGCAGTTGCTCGGTATCGATTCCCCGGAGCAAATGTGACCGCCGTTGGTCGTCATCTCCTTCCGGATACCTCGGAGATCGTGGATGGGCGCCTGCGGATTGGTGGTTGCGACGTTCATTCCCTGGCAACCGCCCACGGTACGCCGCTCTTCGTGTACGACGAAGCACACCTACGGGCACGATGCGCCGAAGCCCGGGCGGCTTTCGGTGACGACGCCGTCGTGTACGCGACCAAGGCCTTCCTGTGCACGGCCATGGCTCGCCTCGCCCACGAGGAAGGCCTATTGCTCGACGTAGCGACGGGTGGCGAGTTGTACGTTGCACTGAGAGCAGGCGTGCCGGCGCACCAGTGTGTGATGCACGGAAACAACAAGAGCACGGCCGAACTTCGTGAGGCCATGACCGTGGGTGTCCGACACATCGTGGTCGACAGTTTCGACGAGTTGGACCGGATCGAGACGCTAGTGGCCGAAGGACTTCCGGCGCCGCGAGTCCAGTTGCGAATCACCCCGGGTGTCTACGTGCACACGCACGAGTACGTCAGCACCGGACAGAACGACTCGAAGTTCGGCTTCAACCTGGCCAATGGCGACGCGCAACGAGCAATTCAGCGAGCCGGCAATTCGACGGCGATGCAGTTGGTTGGAATCCACTGCCATATCGGGTCCAACGTGTTCGATACGGGGAACTTCACCAAGGCGGCCGAGGTGATGGTGACGTTTTCCAACGGGCTCGGACTCGCCGAACTCACGCTCGGCGGCGGTCTCGGCGTCGCCTATCTCAACGATGAGCACGCCCCGAGCATCACGGAGTGGGCGAGTGCACTACGCGCGGCCACCGTCGGCCTCGCACCGGGGACCAAGGTGTTCGTCGAACCGGGTCGCAGCATCGTCGCCGCTGCCGCGATCACGTTGTACGAAGTGGGCACGGTAAAGGACATACCCGGCGTGCGCACGTACGTGTCGGTGGACGGTGGAATGAGTGACAACCCGCGACCGGTGTTGTACGGAAGCGGGTACGAGGCCTTCGTTCCGACGCGCTGCAACGACGTTCGCACGCGGGCCGTCCGTCTGGTGGGAAAACACTGCGAGAGCGGCGACGTGCTGATATCGCAGGCGATGCTTCCGGCCGATCTGCGCGTGGGAGACGTGATCGCCACACCGGTCACCGGGGCCTACGGACATTCCATGGGATCCAACTACAACAAGGTGCCGCGACCCGCCGTGGTGTTCGTGCGTGACGGTGTGGCGCGGGTGGTAGTGCGTCGCGAAACGTACGACGATCTCGTGCGAAACGACGTGACCGATAGCGTTTGACGTATGGCGAAAGCCAATCCCGCGCCGAAAGGCCCCCTTCCAACGGTGCGCATCGGCGTGGTCGGCCACGGGGTGGTCGGATCTGCGTTCACGGCGTTGGTTGCCCGTCAGCGAGACATCATTGCGTCACGCACGGGCGTGCAATTGGAGGTCACTCGAGTTGCGGTGGGCGATGCCAGCAAGCATCCGACTCGTATCGGTACCGCCGAGGT
Source organism: Ilumatobacteraceae bacterium (assembly GCA_023262255.1). Taxonomy (GTDB): domain Bacteria; phylum Actinomycetota; class Acidimicrobiia; order Acidimicrobiales; family Ilumatobacteraceae; genus F1-60-MAGs027. The sequence goes on along the minus strand of JALRBT010000101.1, from coordinate 1,538 downwards.
GGTCACGGATGCTCTGGCCGTGGCCAACGCATCCGATGTCGACCTCGTGGTGGAGGTCATGGGTGGTACGACGCTCGCCGGTGAGGTGATTCGCGCAGCGTTGGAGAGCGGCAAACCCGTGGTGACGGCCAACAAGGCGCTGTTGGCGGCACAATCTGGCGAACTGTTCAAGATTGCCGACGAACGCGGTATCGATCTGCTGTTCGAAGCCGCCGTGTGCGGTGGGATTCCCCTCATTCGCCCCCTACGCGAGAGCCTGCGTGGCGAGCCCATTCGCCGAGTTCTCGGCATCGTGAACGGAACCACCAACTACATCCTCACGAAGATGACTGAAACCGGCGCCGACTACTCCAATGCGCTCCGCGAGGCACAGCAGCTCGGTTACGCAGAGGCCGATCCGACGGCCGACGTCGAAGGCATGGACGCGGCTGCAAAGATCGCCATCGTCGCAAACTTCGCCTTCGGAGTGCACGTGGTGGCCGACGACGTCGTCGCCGAGGGAATCTCCAAGATTTCCGCAAGTGACATTGCGATGGCGCAGAAGTTCGGTTACGTGATCAAGTTGCTCGGCGTCGCCGAGCGGGACTCCAACACCGGTGCGGTGAGCGTACGGGTGCACCCCGCCATGGTTGGTGTGAAGCACCCACTGGCAGCGGTACGAGAAGCCTTCAATGCGGTCTTGGTGGAGGGCGATGCATCCGGTTCGCTCATGTTCTACGGCCGTGGTGCAGGCGGTGACCCGACTGCGTCGTCAGTGCTGGGTGACGTCATCGATGCCGCGGTGAACCTGCGCAAGGGCACCCACGCCACGCTCGGCACGTTCTCCCAGGCCACGTTCACTCCGCCAGGGGACGTGGTGAGTGAGTTCATGCTGACACTCGAGGTGGCCGACAAACCCGGCGTGCTGCATGCGGTTACCGGTGTCTTTGCGCGCAACAAGGTGAGTATCCGAGCAGCCGAACAGGACGGCATCGGGCGGGACGCGCGACTGGTGTTCGTTACGCACGACGCCCGAACCTCGGACGTCGCTGCATGTTTGGGGGAGTTTCAGCGGCTCGACGTGGTGAGCAAGGTGGGCGGAGTCATCCGCATCATCGGTGACTGAACGAACCTCGGTGAGGTACGTCTCCACGCGGGGTGAAGCTCCCGTACTCGGATTCAACGAAACGTTGCTCGCCGGTCTGGCGAGCGATGGGGGGCTGTACGTTCCCGAGACGTGGCCGAACGTTCCTCACGGAGATGCATCCACTTCATTCGCCGAGCGAGCAGCCGAAATCATGGCACCGTTCATCGCCGGCGACGTGCCGCAGCCGGTATTGCTGCGATTGTGCAACGAGGCGTACTCCACGTTCCGTGATTCCCGGGCGGCGCCGCTGCGTGAAGTGGGAAGGAACCGTTGGCTTCTCGAGCTGTTTCACGGACCGACACTCGCGTTCAAGGACGTGGCGCTGCAGTTCATCGGAAAAGTATTCGACCACGTGCTGCAGGTACGCGGACAGCGAATCACCGTGGTCGGGGCAACCAGTGGTGACACGGGT
>JALRBT010000100.1 GCA_023262255.1 Ilumatobacteraceae bacterium | reverse complement strand
CGGACCCCGCGATGACTCAGCCGAACTTGCCCTGCACGTAGTCGGCGGTACGGCTGTCCGCAGGATTCGTGAAGATCTTGCGCGTTGCGTCAGCTTCAACCAGATGCCCAGGACCACCATCGGTGAGGAAGAAGGCGCAGTAGTCACTGACTCGACTCGCCTGCTGCATGTTGTGCGTCACGATGACCACGGTGATTTTCTCCGCCAACTCCTTGATGGTCTCTTCGATACGCAGGGTGCTCCCCGGGTCGAGCGCAGAGCACGGCTCGTCCATCAGCAACACCTCGGGATCGACGGCGAGCGACCGAGCAATACAGAGCCGCTGTTGCTGACCACCCGAGAGCGAGCCGCCGGATGCATCCAGACGATCCTTTACTTCCTTCCAGAGCCCCGCCCGTGTAAGGCACGTTTCGACGATCGATTCGTGGTCGTCGCGTTTCAAGTGTGCGAGCTTGATTCCGGCAAGGACGTTCTCACGAATGGACATGGCTGGAAACGGGTTTGGTTTCTGAAACACCATCCCGATCTTCAAGCGAACCTCCGCCGCATCGACCGACGGGTCGTAAACGTCCTGCCCGTTGTGCAACACGCTGCCCGCCATCGCCGCGCCGGGAATGAACTCGTGCATGCGATTGAGCAGACGAATGAACGTGGATTTTCCGCACCCCGACGGGCCGATGAGCCCGGTCACCGTTCGCACCGGAAACTTGAGCGAGATGTCGGCGAGCGCATGATGCTTGCCGAACCAGGCGTGTACGCCTCGCGTCTCGAGTCCGGAGAAGACCTTCTCCCGTGCAGCGGTCGTGGTGGTGGTCGTGTCGGTCATCGTCGTTCCTTTCGCCGATGTTACGTGCAGAACTTCGTTCACTGCTTATCGCTCGTCCTTCCCGCCAAACCGGCGAGCGAGGGAGAACAACATCAGCACTATCGCGAGTAGCACGAGCGATCCGGTCCACGCGCGGGCAATCGCGTACTCGGTTCCGATTTGCAGGTATCCGAACACGTACGTGGGGAGCGACGCGATCGGTCCGTCGAAGGGGTTGAATTTGAGGCTGCTGTTCGACAACGACGTGAGCAGCAACGGCGCCGTCTCGCCGATGACTCGCGCCACACCCAGAATTGCTGCAGTCGTAAGACCGCTCCGCACGGTGGGGAGCACCACCATCAGGGCGGTACGCCATTGACGTGCTCCGAGGGCATATCCGGCGGCGCGCAAATCCTCGGGCACGAGCTTCAACACCTCTTCGGCGGTTCGCGCAACCGTCGGCAACATCAACACCGCAAGGGCGAGGGCACCTGCGAACGCGCTGAACGACTCGGTTCCGTATACGTAGGTGGTGTACACGAAGAGTCCGGCAACGATCGACGGCACTCCACTCATCGACTGCACCACAAATCGCACGAGAAAGGTGAACCGACCGCGAACTTCCGTGAGATAGATGCCACTCAATATTCCGAGTGGCAGCGTGATGACGGTGGCAATCAGCACCATCATCAGCGAACCGACGATTGCATGGATTGCGCCGCCGTACTCGAGAAAATCGTCAGGCACAGTGGTACGCATGTCCTGGGTGAAGTAGTTGATGCGCACACCCGAATAGCCCTTCAATAACACCGAACCGAAGATCGACAGCCACGGCACGAAAGCAACCACCGCAGCCGAACTGATGATGACCCGCATAATTGCATCGGTGCGTTCCTTGGCCCCGATGCGGGCCGTGCGCACGAAGGCCACCGTGAGCGATATTGCAAAGAACGTGAGCGCCCATCCATCGATACCCGCCAGCCCGGTGACGAGCACGATTGCGGCGGCGGCAACTCCCGATATTGCGAGGATCGACACGGCACGCACACGCGCCGGTCGCGACGTCGACCACGGGGTCTGTGGTGCCGGAGCGGACGTGGTGGTAGCGATCATGCGCGCGGGGTGTTCCGTTGCACGATCGTGGTGGCCGTCATGTTCACCACGAGGGTGAGCAAAAAGAGCACGAATCCGGCGGCGACGAGGGCTTGCAGTTCGTAGTCGGTGGCTTCGCCGAACTTCGTCGCAATCAGCGAGGCAACGTTGCCGCCCTCCGACTCCAGGATGCGGAAGTTGTAGCGAAACACGAGGTTGAGCAACAAGTACACCGCCACGGTCTCGCCGAGGGCCCTACCGAGACCGAGCATCGCTCCGCCGATTACACCGCTGCGACCATAGGGAATCACGACGGCTCGGATGGCACCCCACTTGCTACCACCCAAGGCATAACACGTATCCACGAGATCGCGCGGTGTCCGCGAGTACACCTCACGTGCAACCGACGTGGTGATGGGAATGATGAGCGATGCCAGGACGCATCCGGCAATGAACGGACTCCGTCCAAAATTCTCGAATTCAACCCCGAAGATGGGGATGAAACCGAGTCGGTCATTGAGCAGTGTTGCCCATCGCTCTCCGAACGACGAGAAGATTTGCACCCCCCACAACCCGAAGATGAGCGATGGAATCGAAGCCGCGAGATCCAGCAGCGTGACCAACGGTTTGCGAACCACTTGTGGCGCATAGAACTCCAGGTACAAGGCTCCGCCAATGGCCAAAGGGAAGGCAACGACCAGTGCGATGATCGACACCACGATCGTCCCGACGAGCATCGGACCGATGGAGAAGTCGTTCGGAATGAGGCCGTCTTCACTGCCCGCCGTCCAGTTGGAGCCAACGAGGAAGTTGAGTCCGTTGTCCGAAAAGATCTGGGCACCACGCAGGAACAGGAACAGACCGATTGCCCCGAGCACGACCAGCGACGTCAGTGCCCCGCTGGTGACGATGCCTCGAAAGATCTTGTCGTCGCGGTTGTAGATGACCGTCATCTCGCGCGGTGTCGGGGTCTCGACCGTCGTCACGGCCCCCTACTCTCGCCGCAACGGCTAACCCTCGGCTGGCGTAAAGGTAAACGGAAGGTGAATTATCCGGTCATCGAGGTTGCACATCGGCGCAACGTACCGCGGTCAGCCGGCGAGGGCAGCCAGTTTTTCCTTCACCTTGGCCAGCGACGGGTTGGTCATGGCCGTGCCGTCGGTGAACACCAACGTGGGCACGGTCTGGTTGCCGTTGTTCACCTTTCTACGATCTCGGCGGTGCCCGGGGTGGTTTCAATGTCCACCTCCACGAAGTTGATGCCGTCGTCCTGCATCATTCGCTTGAGACGCTTGCAGTAACCGCACCACGTGGTGGTGTACATGGTGACGTCGGGCGTGGCACCGGCTGCCGGGGTCGATTCAACCACCCGAAACCTCGGACACCTTCTTCTTGCCCTTGGAAATCCACGGCATCATCGCGCGCAACTGTGCACCGACCTTCTCGATCGGATGGTTCTTTCCGGCGTTGCGCATTTCGCCGAATCGTTTA